>CADCTA010000062.1 GCA_902805675.1 uncultured Chthoniobacterales bacterium
CGCGACGACCTTTTTCAATTCGTAATAATCCGCGAAGCGCAGCGGCCCGCCCCGGAAAGGCGCAAAGCCGGTGCCCATCATCATGCCGAAATCTGCGTCTTCGGCGGTCTGCACGACGCCTTCCTCGAGGCAGCGGGCTGCTTCGTTCACCATGAGGAACACGAGACGATTCGTGATCTGCTCGCTGCTCATCTCTGGTTTGCCGCCTTTTGAGGCGCGCCGTTCTTCGATCTGGTCATTCGGCGTCTGCGACTTGCCTTCGTACTTGTAGAATCCGGCGCCCGTTTTGCGGCCGAGCAATTTGCCTTCACGCATCTGCTGCAGCACGGCAGCCGCGTGATTGCGCCGGCCGAACGCCTTCTCGAGCGTGTAGGCGATGTCGACTGTGATATCGACGCCGATCTCGTCGATGAGCCGGAGCGGCCCCATCGGCATGCCCCAGGCGACGAGCGCATCGTCCATCTGCTTGGTGTCAACGCCTTGCTCGTAGAGCTCAGCGGCGTCGAGCAGGTACGGGAACAGCACGCGGTTCACAAGGAACCCCGGCGCATCGCGCACGACAACCGGCAGCTTGCCAATCTGACGCACGAAGCCGAGCGCGCGCTGCATGACATTGAAGTCCGTTTCCGTCCCGATCACGACCTCCACGAGTTTCATCCGGCTGACCGGGTTGAAGAAATGGAACCCGATCACGCGCTCCACCGCATCGGTGCTGGTCGCGATCTCGGTGATTGATAGCGCCGACGTGTTAGTCGCCAGCACGGTCGTCGGCGGCGTGTTCGCGGCGAGGTTGCTGAAGATCTGCTTCTTCACCTCCAGCTTCTCGAGGGCTGCCTCGATCACGATCTCCACGTCGCGCAGCTCGCCCATGTCCGTCGAAGCGACGACGCGCGCGCGCCCCTCCTTCGCCTTCTCGTCCGTCATCAGGCCGCGCTTCACGGCTTCGCCGTAGGTCTTCTCGATGTTCGCGATCCCGCGGTCGAGCGACTCGGCGCTCACATCGCGGAGGATCACCGAGACACCGCGCGAGCTGAGCCATTGCGCGATTCCGGAGCCCATCACGCCGGCGCCGATCACCGCGGCGTGCGTGATCTTCTCGACGGGCGTCTTCGAGGTGCCTTTCTTGAACTTGTCGCCGAGGAAGAAATTGCGAATCAGATTCTGCGTCGACTCGGTTTCGCCGAGCTCCACGATCGCATCCAGCTCCATCTGCAATGAGTCATCGATCGAGCCGTGCAGCCCCTGCTGCATGATGTCGAGCGCGCGTTTCGGTGCCGGATTGTGATCCTTTGGATATGGCACCTGCACCTCGATGTTCGGCGGCGGTGGCTGCTGACGTTTGCCTTTGCCGATCTGCCGTCGCGCCGCATCAAGCAGCTCGGTCTGAGGCACGACTTCATCCACCATGCCCATGCGCAACGCGTCCTCCGCCGGGTGCAACTTACCTTTCAGAATCACGCCAGCCGCAGCCTCGAGGCCGATGAGCCGAGGCAGCCGCGTCGCACCGCCCCAAGCGGGCACGAGGCCAAGCGTCGTCTCGGGCAGGCCAATGACGGTGGCGCGTTCGTTCGTGGCGACGCGGTAGTCACACGCGAGCGTCACCTCGTAGCCGCCTCCTGCGCAGGCGCCGTGGATTGCGGCGACGGTCGGCACCTTCAGCGCCTCAAGCCGATTGAACACCCGCTGGCCTTCCGCGATGAAGGCGCGCAGCTCACCGGTCTGCGCCTGGCGCAGCAGTGTCTGCAAATCCGCGCCGGCGACGAAGATCGACTTCTTCGCTGAGGTGATGATCACGCCTTTGATCGACTGCTCGCCCTCGATGAAATCGAGCTGATCGCGCAGATCGTTGATGGCGGCGGCGTCGAAGATATTGGCGCCAGATCCGGGGCGGTCGAAGGTCAGCACGCAGATGCCGTCATCGCCGAGTTCGCGGCGAACGGTTGGCCCGGAAAGAGTGGCTGTCATCCGGCTCATATTGGCGACTTTCCAGTCAATTCCAAGTGACAGATGCCCTGCTGGACACGCGGGTGAAAGCGCGGTCATCCTGAGTCGCGAAGACGGCGAAGGACCTCACGCAAGCTGCCCGGCACCGCCTCGAGTAGGCGTGACCAATCACCCAGCGCGAGATCCTTCGCCGTCTTCGCTGGCTCAGGATGACATGCGTCGGAGGCAAAGGAATGCGCAGGATTCCATGCGTTGCGCCTCTGCAACGCGAGTGATAGAAATCGTAGGCTCCCTCGCGGGGCTGCGAGGAGGTCGCGCAGATGGTCGGTCGAATCCTACAACCGGAAATCAAAAGCATGATCGACGCGCGGAATTTCGGCGCGTTGCGCGAGCTGTTTTCCGACTGGCCGCCGGCCGATGTCGCGGAGGTGATCCTCGACATGGAGGAGCACGATCAGGTGATCATCTTCCGCGTGCTGCCGCACGACCTCGCGGCGGAGGTTTTCGAGTATCTCGACGTTGACGCGCAGCAACAACTGCTGCGCGGCATGGCACAGGAGCAGGTGGTCGGCATCCTGAACGACATGTCGGCGGACGATCGCACGGCGCTGCTCGAGGAACTGCCGAGCGCGGCGGCGCGGCAGTTGATCCGGCTGCTCACGCCCGAGGAGCGGAGCATCGCCCAATCGTTGCTCGGCTACCCGGAAGACAGCGTCGGCCGCTTGATGACGCCGGACTTCATCGCGGTGCACGCCGATTGGTCGATCAAAGAGGTGTTCGATTACGTGCGCGAGCACGGCGAGGACTCGGAGTCGCTGAACGTGATCTACGTCGTCGACGATCGCGGCAAGCTGGTCGATGACCTGCGCATCCGCGAAATTTTGGTGCAGCCGCTCGAATCGACGGTTTCAGAGATCGCCGACGGCAACTTCGTGGCGCTGAACGCGAACGATCCGCAGGAGGATGCGGTGAATGTCTTCCGGAAATACGACCGCACCGCGCTGCCAGTTACTGACTCGAACGGCGTGCTCGTAGGGATGGTGACGATCGACGACATGCTCGACGTCGCCGAAGAGGAGGCGACGGAGGACATTCACAAGTTCGGCGGCATGGAAGCTCTCGAGGAGCCGTACATCCGTCTGCCGGTGTGGAAGGTCGTCTCAAAACGCGCGCCGTGGCTCATGATTCTGCTGCTGGGCGAAATGCTCACGGCCACCGCGATGGCGAGCTATGAAGAGCACATCGCAAACGCCGTGGTGCTCGCGGTTTTCCTTCCACTCATCATCGCGAGCGGCGGGAACTCCGGTTCGCAAGCGTCGACCTTGATCATCCGCGCGATGGCCCTAGGCGAGGTGACCTTGAAAGATTGGTGGCATGTGATGCGGCGCGAATTTCAGGCGGGGCTCGCGCTCGGCCTGATCCTCGGTGTGATCGGCTTCATGCGCATCGCGGTCTGGCAGGCTGTCGGCGGGCGGATGGGGCACGAGATGTACGGCGAGCATTGGGAGCTGGTCGCGTCGGTAGTCGGTGGCTCTCTCGTAGGCGTTGTGCTCTGGGGATCACTCGCCGGATCGATGCTGCCGTTCGTTTTGAAACGTATCGGTGCCGACCCGGCGACTTCATCCGCGCCGTTCGTGGCCACGCTCGTCGACGTAACGGGCGTGATTATCTACTTCAGCCTCGCTGTGTGGATCATGCGCGGCACGCTGCTGTAGGGGGCTCTGCGGAAAGCGCCAGAACACTGGCGCACTCCAAGACGCTGTCGCGAATTGCGGACGCGCAGGCGCGCGCGACAGCGTCTTGGAGTGCGGCGGTATTCCGCCGCTGTGATCAGCGGCCGATCAACGCGATCAAGTCTTTATCGGCACCCACTCGTTCGCGTCTCGCGAATCCGCGACCGCCTGAACGACGCGCATGTAGCGCAGACCCTCCTCGAAATCAGGCCGCGGGCGCACTTTGCCCTTCGATTTCACGGCCGCGATGAAGTCGTCCTCCACCTGCCAGCCGCCCTCGAGCTCCGGCGTGATCTCGACTGTGTGCAATGCGCGATCGCCTTCCTTCCCGGCCTGCACGACGTCGTTGCCGAAATCGTAAGTCATCGTGCCCGTGTCGCCGTAGACCTCAAGCCGGTCGCCGGACGGCAGCGGGTGCACGCCGCCGAACTCCAGCACGCCTTCCGCCCCGCCTTCAAATGTGCAAAGCACCGTCACCATGTCCGGAATGATGACTTCGTAGCCCTGACGGATCGGGTTCAGAATTTTCCCGCGCGCGTAAACGCCGGTGATGTTGCCGAGCCAGCGCTGCAGCACTTCCACGTAGATGCCGAGCGCGAGCACATTGAGCCCGCTGAGCTCGATGCGCTGACGCCAGTGAGCGGGCGCCTCCGGGTCGAGGTAAGCCGCCGCGAAACTCTGCAGCCGGATGTGATGCGGCGTGCCAAGGTAATTTTCGGCGAGCAGCTTCTTCACCAGCAGGTCGCCTTTTAACCCCAACGGCGGTGGGCACACCATCGTCACCAGGTTCGGGAAACGCTTCGCCGTGGCGGCCATCTCCTCCGCTTCCATCAGGTCCATCGACATGCGCGCCTGGCAGAAAACGTGTTTGCCCGCCTCCAGCGCCGACACTGCGATGGCCGAATGCATATATGGCGGGGTGCCGATCCAGACGATGTCGAGATCCTCAAGCGCGAGCAGATCGGCCCAGTTCAGGATCGGTGTGGCGTGTGGCGCGTATTCCTTGCAGAACTTGTCCGCGCTTTCGTAGGTCGAGTTCGAGACCGCGGTGATCTCCACTTCCTTGTGCTTCGTTAATCCCGGCAGATGCCGCCGTTTAACGATATCGCCCGCGCCAATGATCCCGACCCGAAGTTTGTTGTTTGCTTTAGCCATGCTGTTCCCGCGTCACCTCACCAGAGCGGCGGGACGTGGGCAAGCTTTGACTCGCAGTTGCTGATCCTGTTCAATCCCGGCTCCCATCCGCGCGATCCCCGAACATCCCCTTGACCAATCGGGGTGAGCGCGCCAGCTTACGCCTCTTTTCCCGAAAGTTATGTCAAAGGTTTGCAGCATCACAGGTTCGAAGGTCACGCGCGGCAGCATCATCCACCGTCGTGGTATGGCCAAGAAGAAGGGCGGCGTCGGCCGTCACGTCACCAAGAACGTGCCGCGCACCTTCACGCCGAATCTCCACGAGCATCGCGTCTGGGTGCCGGAGCTGCGCAAATACGTCCGGGTCAAAGTCACCGCTCGCGCCATGAAGACGATCAATAAGAACGGCGCGTTCGTGACTCTGAAGAAGGCCGGGTTGGTCTCCGCCCCACGCACGCGCGCGACTGCAGCCGCTTCCTAGTTCGCAGCGCCGAGCGCGTTTGGAACAACGCCGCTCCCTCGGTGTGATCGCGCGATCCTGCTGCGGCCGATGTGACGGCGACGACGCGCCGCGGCTACAACTGGTCTGACTGCTCGTCGCGTGGAGCATCTGCTGGCGCAGCGCTCTGCTCGGCTTCCGGCTCGTCAGCTACCAGCACGGGTTCGTTCGCTGGCTCGATTGATTGCTCGATCGCCATGCCGCCGATCTCGTCGCCGGTGGCCACAAGACCTTCATCAACGACGGGAGCCATATCGGGTTCAGGCGTCACTGCTGGCTCGGCGCTCGCCGCGTCGGCCGTCGGCAGCTCAGACGCAGACTCCTCGGGTGACGCTTCCTCGCTCACCGCAGCGGCATCAGATGCTTCCGGTTGAGCCGCCTGTTGCGCGGCAGCCGGTACCTGGTCAGCAGCTCCGGACGAAGGACTCGCACGTTTCTGCTGGGTGGCCTGCTGCGATTGAGGCGCTGCTGGAGCTTTCGCCCGCGGCAGATCGAGGGTCCCATCGTTGAACTCGATCAGATACCCTTCGCTGATCAGCCAGCGCAGGTCGGAGACGAGCGTCATCTTCACACGGCCGATCTCAAGATCATCCGCGCCTTCTGGCGTAAACTTCTCCAGCAGCTGCTTGCGATTGATGGCCGGCGTCTCGGCCAGCTTCTCGAGGATCGCATTCACCGATGCGGAGACGCTCGTCCGTTCATGGCCGAACGTGCGGATTCTGATCGGCGAAACGTAAAGCATGCCGCGCCGGTGACGGAAAATGTTGAGGCCCGCGTTGCGCAACCCGCCCGCCAGCTCCTGCATCATCTTCGAGGGCGACCGAATCTCCGCCGCCCACGCATCTTCGATCACGCGTGCGAGTCCGCGATCGGGCAGCGCCCGGCTGACCACGCCATTGATCGTCATCTCCTGCGCTTCGCGAAGCAGCGTCGGCAGATGCGTCTGCCGGAAGTGGCGCTCCGCATCTGCAGCACTGTTGAAGGTAACAGGAGGCTCCTCGCTCTTCGTGGTGTAGGTCGTGATGCTGCGCGCCTGCTCCTTCCATTGCTCGACGACCGCCGGATCGCTCACAATCTCGATCTGGCGCTGAAAATCCTGGAAGCTCATGCGCCGGCTGTAGCGCTGCTCGTATAAGTTTCGCAGCTGCGGCTGGTAAGCGTGGTGATTCGTGGGACCGAGCAACGTCCCGCTGATCCGGTCCCGCGCCACGTTTGTGAAGTTCCCCTTCAACGGCTCGGTCTGCGTAACTTCCACGGTGTAGAACTCGTCCTTCATCGCGGCGAACGCGCCGCCTTCCAGGATGCGGCGATCGACTGCCACTGGTCCGGTCTCGCCCAGCTGGTTCAATGAGACGCCTTCCGCAGCGTTGAGCCGCACGGCGTAGCGCTCGGCCTTGTCGAGAAACAGCCGCGCCAGCGCGAAAACAGAATACGCGAGCGATCCCGATTTGATCTGCGTGATCACACTTTCGAACGCTGCCGAGTTCGGGAGAAATCGCACCGCCACTTGCGGCAGCGGAGCCGGTGCTTCACGCGGCGGGCGATCACGTTGATCGCGCATCGGACGCTCAGGCCGCCGGCCCTCCGGTCGCTTGCGATCGTCACGCCGGTCGCCACCCGGCCGCGGCCCCCGATTTCCACCCGGTTTCGGCCCGCGCGGACGCTGCTCGCGGTTCCCGCCCGGACGTGGTCCCCGCCGCTCGAACAGAGGCGAATCGTCCTCGCCGCTGTGATCTGCATACTCGTTAGTCCCGGCTGGTTCATTGACCCAGGCGGGCATCAATTTCAGATCGAGCAAATCAGCAGGCGTCGTCGGCACGGACATCCTTTCTCCTTACGCGAAGCGATGCTGATGTAAACCGCAGCCAGCTGATTCATCGGCGCGTTCTGTGACCCTGAAAAGAATTGACAAGACTTCTAATTCATTTACTTGCCAATCCTGCGGCCACTGCTTTAACCCTGCCGCGCGGAGAACGAGAAGTTTAGGAGATTTATGAGCGACAAACCGATTGAAGAGAAGGTCAAGGACATCATCGTCGAGCAACTCGGCGTCAACCCCGAGCAGGTCACCCCACAGGCGTCGTTCATCGAGGATCTCGGCGCGGATTCGCTCGATATCGTCGAGCTCGTGATGGCCTTCGAAGAAGAGTTCAACGTCGAAGTGCCGGACGAAGACGCTGAGAAGCTCCAGACGGTCGGCGATGTGAACAAATACATCGAAGACAAACAGGCGAAGCAGTAGCTTCGTAGCTCGCCGGACCGGCGACGCATTAGCTTCCAAGAGAACACGGCTGCGGCCGTGTTTTTTTGTTTGCGGGTTGCGCCAGCAACCCAGCCACACAGACTAAAACCGTGAACTACGCGCTTCTCGAAAGCCCGCTTTTCTACGTCGGAGACCACTATGTCTCGACGCTTGGAGCGCTGGCCTTCGCTGGGTTGTTCATGACCGGGTTGCTCCTGGCCAAGTTCATCCAGAGCACCTTCGTGCGGCGGCTCTTGAGTCGCTTTAAGCTCGACACGAATTTCATCTCGATCGTGACGATGATCCTGAGCATTGCCTCAGTCGTCTTCTTCACGATCACGGCGATCAACACCGCCGGTCTCCCCCTCCCTTGGGATGCGCCCCTGCCGGGCGTTAAGCTCAGTATTCTTCAGATCCTGCTGCTGATCGTGATGCTGGTGGGCGTCTTCTGGCTCTCCTCGAGCACCAAGCGCTTCCTCTTCAATCGCTTCCTTGTAAACAGCGGCCTCAACCGCTCGCTGCAATACGCGCTCTCGCAGATCATCAGCAACGTCGTGCTGGTGATCGGCATCGTGATCGTGCTGACGCAAACCGGGATCAATCTCGGTGCGCTCGCGGTTTTTGCGGGGGCGATCGGCGTCGGCATCGGCGTCGGACTGCAAGGCATCGCCAGTAACTTCATCAGCGGCCTCGTCATTCTCGCGGAGCGGCCAATCTCCATCGGCGATCGAGTCGAAGTCGGTGACAAAGGCGGCACCGTTCGGAGGATTGGCGCGCGCGCGACCGTCATCGTCACCAACGACAACATTTCGATCATCGTTCCGAACAGCAAATTCATCGAAGACCCGGTGACGAACTGGACCTATGGCGACCCACGCGTCCGATTCCGCATCCCGATCGGCGTCGCCTACGGCAGCGACATCGACAAGGTTCGTGAGGCACTCATCGCGGCCGGCCGCGAGCACCCGAAGACGCTCGCCGAACCAGCACCGAACGTCTTCCTCTCCGAATTCGGCGACAACTCGATCAACTTCGAGCTCGTCGTCTGGAGCAGCGAGATGAGCGGCCGTCCGCGGCGCTACAAGAGCGACCTGAACTTCGCCATCGAGCGCAAGCTGCGCGAAGCCGGCATCGAGATTCCGTTCCCGCAACGCGATCTCCACATCCGCAGCGGCGTGCTGCAGGTCAACTCCGCGGCTCTTCCGCAGGAGCAGGGCGCGTCGAACGGCGCCCGCAGCTAGCGGCTCGCAGGCTGCGCGCCAGATGCAGAGCGGTTCGACAATTCCTTTCCCTGGCGGAATTGCCCGCGTGGTTACGAGCGACGCACTGCAACGCTGCGACGCGTGGACGGCCGCGTTCCACCAAAAGGCGAAGGACCACCGCTTCTACGAGATTATCGAGCAGACGCTCGACTCCGGATTCGAGCATCACTACTTCGTGCTTGAAGACGACGCCGGGGTGGTGCGCGGCATTCAGCCCGTCTTTTTCGTGCGTCAGAATTTGGTCGAAGGCGTGCCTGCTTTGCGTTCATCCGTGGACGCGGTGCGGCGCGCCTTGCCGCAATTTCTCACCATGCGCATCCTCATGGTCGGTTGCGCTGCCGGCGAAGGGCATCTTGGTCTTTGTAGCGCCGGTGACGAGGAGTGGGTCGCGAGAGCGCTCCACGCGACACTCGGCATTTACGCCCGCCGGTCTAAAGCCCCGCTCGTGGTGCTGAAGGACTTCTCAGGCGCGTATCGCACCGCGCTCCACACGTTTGCGACCAACGGCTACACCCGCGTGCCAAGCATGCCGATGACACGACTCGCGCTGCGCTACCGCGATTTCGAGGATTACCTGAACAGCCTCGGCAAAGCCACCCGCAAGGACCTGCGCCGCAAGTTCCGCAGGACGGAAAAAGCCGCGCCGATCGAGCTGGAGGTAACCACCGACATCGCGCCGCACGTCGACGAGATTTATCCGCTCTACCTGCAGGTGCACGAGCGCTCCGCGTTGAAATTCGAACGGCTGACGAAGCAATACTTCCGGACGTTAGGCGAGCGCATGCCGGACAAGGTGCGCTTCTTCATCTGGCGGCAGGACGCACGCATCGTTGCGTTCTCGCTCGCACTGGTCCACGAGGGCACGATCTACGACGATTATCTCGGACTTGATTACCGCCTCGCGCTGGACCTGCATCTTTACTTCTATACGCTGCGCGACATCATCCGTTGGTCGATCGCGCAGGGTTTGCACACCTATTGCAGCAGCCCGCTGAATTATCAGCCGAAGCTGCATCTCGGCTGCGATTTGATGCCGCTCGACCTCTATGTGATGCACACCTCGCCGCTCCTGAATCCGATCTTCCGTCCGGCGCTCAAGTTCCTCGAACCGACCCGCCACGATCCTGTGCTGGAGCGGTTTCCAAACGCCAGCGAGCTCTAGCCCACACGTGTCGCCTCCTCCTCCTACCGGCTTCAGGAATCCCTGGTTGCACCTCGCAATCAGCGCGGTGTGTACGACCATCTCGGAACTGTTCATGAAACAAGGCGCTGACGACACGGCGCACATTTCCGAGCAGTGGTCGTGGACGGGCCTCACCACACTCGGCTCCCCGCTCGTTTGGATCGGGATTGTGTTTGTCGTCATCAGCTTCGTCACCTGGCTGTACGTGCTCAAGCACATGCCCCTGTCGGTTGCCTTCCCCGCTTCACAGGTAATTCACGCGCTGATTCCCTTGAGCAGCTGGATCGTGCTCGGTGAACGGATCAGTCTCACGCGCTGGTGCGGAATCGCGCTCGTGCTGATCGGTCTCGCGATCGTCGCGCGGCCCGTCGCGCGCCTGGAGGAGAAGCTGTGACGTCGGTCGCTCTGCTCCTGGTCCTGATTTCAGTGGCCGCGCTCGTCACCGGCGAGCTGCTGTTGAAACACGCGATGCAGTCGACCATCGCCCGCGGCTTCCGCCAGCGAACGTTCGTCGCGTTCCTCTTCGGCGGCGTCGTCGCGATGGGCATCTACTTCATGCTCACGCTCGGTCTGCTCCAACGCTTCGACCTCAGCTACGTTTACCCCTTCCAGGGCCTAAGCGTGATCTTCATCAGCGCTGCCGCTGCCTTCCTGCTAAAGGAAAAGCTGACGCTACCGCTCGTGATTGGATCATTGCTGATCACCGCGGGCGTGGTGCTCGTGTCGATCAGTTAGTATCGGCCAAAGGCGATGAAACGCGGCGACGTTGATCCGACGCGCGTGCTCTAAATTTCCCGTCACCGCCTTCGGGTGATCGAATTCCGCCGCGAATCGCTGCTTCCAGCGCGCATACTTTGGAACCGAATACGCACCACACATATCGCCGCCGATCACGCGTGCGTCGCTCTGCAGCACGCCGAGCGCCCACGCGACATCGTCGGTGCTGAAGTTCCCGTTTTCCCAATTCGTCGCTGCTTCGGAAGACTGGAGAGAATCGAGATCAACCGTGACGTAGACATTGCCTCCGCCGATCGCGGTAACGAACTGCTCGAACTTGCCGCGCCAATCGCTGCGCAAAATGACGCCACGCCTGCCACGTTCCTTCGCGTTCCGCGCGTCCGCCCAGGGATGCACCTCGAGCTTTCCCGAGCGCTCGGCAGCGCGGTTCCCGAAGATCTGGCCAGGCCACCAGCACTCGAAGTTCCCGCAACCCCAGACGCTCACCTTCCGCACCTGTGGCAATTCGAGCGCGCGATTCACCCAACCGCCGCAGGCCCAACGCGGGGGGCGAATGTCCCAATCTGGATGGTTGTCGAATGAGACGACAGTGATCGGTTCAGCTACTCGGCGAAGCCACAGCGCGGTCAGGTGATGAAAATCGCCTGATCCAAAAAGCGTAAACGCACTGAGCTGATCCCGCACGTCAGCGTAGAACTTCTCGATCAGCCGAGCCGGCGTTGAAAAGCGCAGCAGCGGTCCCCAGGTACGCGCATCAAGCGTCGGCAACAGCTCGGGCTGCCATGCATCATCGAGATTCAGGTGCATGGCACCTCACGCTGACGCGACACGCTCCTGCGGCGGTGGATTCGGGCGCGCCTCTCCCTTGCGGATGAACACCTTCCCGCTCGGGCAGAGGCGCAGGATCTCGCATTGATGGCAGTCCGGCTTGCGCGCGAAGCAACGCCGCCGGCCGTGCCAAATCAGCCAGTGGCTCCACATCGTCCAGTGTTGCCGCGGGACAAGCTTCATCAGATCAGCTTCGATCTTCTCCGGCTCCGTTTGCTTCGTTAGGCGCAAACGTTCGGAAAGCCGCGCCACATGCGTGTCGACTACGACGCCCTCGTCTTTGCCAAATGCGTTCCCCAGCACCACGTTCGCGGTCTTGCGGCCCACACCGGGGAGCTCGACGAGTTCGTCCAGCGTTTCGGGCACTTTCCCGCCATGCCGCTCGACCAGCGCCGCCGCCATCCCACGCAAGCTCTTCGCCTTGCTCCGGAAGAATCCGGTCGAGTGAATCTCTTTCTCGAGCGTCTCCTGCGGAGTGTTGGCGAAGTCCGCGGCTGTGCGGTATTTCGAGAACAACGCCGGCGTCACCATGTTGACGCGCTTGTCGGTTGATTGCGCCGACAGGATCGTCGCCACCAGAAGTTGCAGCGGCGTCTTGAAATCGAGTTCGCAATGCGCGCCGGGATACACCTCAGGCAGCACCTGCACGAGCTGCGCTGCGCGTTCTTTTGCCGTCATGCGCTTCGCGGGCGCTTGGGACGACGGTATCTGCCTACGAAGACACGTCCTCGCCGCATCACGCGCCGCGCCCAGGCATACTCGCTCGCGAGAATCGCGAGGCCGAGCGGGATCACGACAATGGCCGGCCCCGGCAGCACGATCATCACGATTCCGATCAGCACGACAGTGACTCCGATGACGGAGTAAACGAGCTTGCGGATGACCGGCATCTTATCGAGACCGAGCTTCTCGTTCAGCCGCTGCTGCCACGCGCGTTTGCGCACAGCAAAAGAATGATGACGAGGATCTGGCGCTTCCACTGGCATGAGCGCGTAGAACCTACGCGTCCTGCTTCTCAGCGAAAGGGGCCAGCCGTGGCTCGAGCTGAGGCGGGATGTGCGCGGTGATCACCGCGACTTCGCCCTCGTACTGCACGTCGAGCACGTGCCCGACGCGGTGAACCTCAGCGATGAGCGCCTGCTCGCTCGCCGGCACATGGAAGCGCGAGCGCATGCGCCACGCATCGAGAAGGTCCTCAAGCCCTCGCACCAGCGTGGCTACGCCTTCGCCGGTGCGCGCCGAGATGGCGACGCTGCGCGGAAAGCGATTGCGATACGCTTCGACGATGTCGGTGTTCTCAAGCGCGTCGACTTTATTGAAGACGTGCAGCGTTTGCTTGCCGTGCGCGTCGAGCTCCTTGAGCACGGCATTTACCGCCTCGACGTGCTCGTCGACCCGCGGGTGGCTCAGATCGATGACGTGGATGAGCAGATCGGCTTCGCTCACCTCCTCGAGCGTGGCCTTGAACGACTCGATCAACGTGTGCGGCAGCTTGCGCAGGAACCCCACAGTGTCGGTGAGGAGCATCCGCTGCTTGTTAGGCAACGTGAAGCTGCGGGTCGTCGGGTCCAGCGTCGCGAAGAGCTTGTCTTCTGCAAGGACGTGCGCGCCGGTGAGCAGGTTTAGCAGCGTCGATTTGCCGGCATTCGTGTAGCCAACGACTGCGGCGACGGGCCATTGATGACGACGGCGGCCTTCGCGCTGCACGGCGCGCACTTTCCGCACGCCTTCCAGCTCCCGCTCGAGCCTTGCGATGCGCTCCTGCACGCGACGACGATCGACTTCGAGCTGCGTTTCGCCGGGGCCGCGGGTGCCAATTCCGCCACTCTGGCGCGAGAGGTGCGTCCACATGCGCGTGAGGCGGGGGAGAAGATACTGCAATTGTGCGAGCTCGATCTGGAGGCGGCCTTCGCGACTGCGGGCGCGCTGCGCGAAGATGTCGAGAATCAGCTGGGTGCGATCGAGCACCTTGCGCTTGAAGAGATGCTCGAGATTGCGACCCTGCGCCGGCGACAGTTCGTTGTCGAAAATGACCGACGTGACCTGTTGCGTCTGGAATGAATCCTTGATGATCTGCGCCTTGCCTTTGCCGATGTAGTACGGCGCCGTCGGCTTATCGAGTCGTTGCGTGACGGTCTCGACCACTTCGGCGCCGGCCGAGTTTACCAGCTCACGCAATTCATCCAGCGAGTCGCGGAGGTCCCACTTTGAGGTGCCTTCTTTCTCGAGACCGACGAGAACGGCGCGCTCCTGCTTCTTCCGTTTCTGAACTTCAATCATCCTGCTGCGCGAAGGAGAGACGTGCGCGTCGTGAGATGAATTCGACGGCTTCTCCGAAACTTGTGCGCGAGAGATTCAGCGGCTCAAAACTAGTTTGCCGCGCAAACCAGGTCAATTGCCGTTTCGCGTAGCGACGCGTCGCCTGCTGGATGGATGCGATGCATTCCGCTTGAGAAATTTGACCGTCGAGCAGCGCGCAAATCGGCCTCAAGCCTAACGTCTGCGCCGCGGTGGGGCCGATCTCCCCGAGGTTTCGCACCTCGGCGACTACGCCGTTCGCAAACATCGCCTCCACCCGAGAATTGATACGCTCGTAGAGTTCGGGGCGGTCGCGAAGAAGGCACACGCCGACGGGTAATTGCGACGGCGCTTGCTGGTCGCGAAGCTCTGATGCTGGTCGGCCTGAAAGCAAACAAACCTCGAGCGCGCGCACCACCCGACGGCGGTTGCTGCGGTCGATCGAGGCCGCAGTCAGCGCATCGAGTTGCTCGAGTCGAGCGACGAGCTCTGGCGTTGTGGAACCGTCGAGTTCCGCTCGCAGCCTTGCGTTGGCGGCTGGCAACCGCGACAGGCCATGCGTGAGCGTTTTCACGTAGAGCCCACTGCCGCCGACGACGAACGCCGGTTTTCCCCGCGCGTGGATATCCGCAATTGAAGCGAGAGCCGCTGATCGGAAATGCTCCGCGTTTAACGTTGCATTCAGAGGCACCGTGCCGACGAGGTGATGTGGAACGCGCTCGCGAAGTTCGTCGCCAGGCTTAGCCGTCAGCAGCTCCAGTCCATTATACATCTGGAACGCATCCGCGCCGACGATCTCACCGCCGCACGTGAGCGCTACGTCGACCGCGATGTCGGACTTTCCAGTGGCTGTTGGACCGACAATGAAGAATACGCCGCGGGCGCTCATCTCACTCGCTCGTGCGCCATTTGTCATGTCGAGCGAAGTCGAGACATCTCTAACTTCCTGCCGGCACACAGCGCTTGGTAAAGAAGGAAGTAAGCGATTGATTCGCTCGCTCCCGCTCGCTCACCCCTTCGGGGCTTCGTCCACGTCGCGCGCGTCCCCGCGGCTCCGTTCCTCCACTCCGGTCGGAATGACAGAGGCGGAAGCTGCGATGGGAAGCGATCGCCATCCGATCCACCCGCGTCATTCGGCGTCTCCCCACAAAAGCGAAACGGGAGACCGGCAGCACTCGCCGCCATGTCTCCCGTTTCTGAGCAACAATTGTTCTACTCTAAGCTGTTCGAGTGCTCGGTCGATTTCGCGCCGCTCACGACGAGCTTGCGGCCGAGGAAGTCCTTGTCGTGCAACTCCGTCACCGCGCGCTGCGCTTCTTCCACCGTCTGCATCTGCACGAAGGCGAAACCCTTCGAGCGCTGGTTGTGCTTGTAGGTCACAACCTCTGCGTTCTGCACCTGGCCGACGCCGTTGAAGAGCTCGAAGAGATCGCTCTCCGTGGCTTCAAACGACAGGTTGCCGACGTAGAGACGCGGCGTGGTTACTTCGACTGACTCAGGCTTGCGCTGCGGAGGCCGCTCGCGCTCCTGGCGTTCCTGTCGCTGCGGTTGCTCCGCGCGCGAGCCATTGCTGCGCGTCGAATCGTCGCGCATGACTGGGGGACGGGCGATCGGCGGGCTTCCATTGCCGCCGAGGAATCCCTTGATTGTATCGGTGATCGTCTCGAAAAACGATTTCTTGACCGGCGGTTTGGCGGGGGTGTTCGGCCGGCTTCGGCGATCGTCGCCGCCCCTTCTGCGGGAGCCACCACGCGGACGCCGCGGGCCTCTCCCAGTTCCTTGAGATGTCATAATGATCCTCAGTGTTTACCCAATTGCGGTTCGGGCGGAGCGCATCGAGCGATGCACGGTCCACAGCACGCAATCCCCGTAGGGGCCAATCAGGTCGCTCTGTAGCAATCTGCGTCGCTGCTGGAAACTCCGCCGCACATGGCCGGGAATGCATCCGAACGAAATGGCGAGCCGCATGAGTCATCCGACGAAGCAATGCGAAAACCCGCATTGTTAGCTCCCAGAGCAGGAACCGTCGTGAAAAGCGGACGCCCGGATATTCGAAGAACACTCCCGACATCTGTGAATAAGTATGGCCGGTCTGACCTTGTTGGCAAGCCTGACCCGTTAGGCGCCTACGGAGAGGAGAAAACGTCGAAGGTCGAACGTCGAACGCTGAACGTTGAAGTCGGAATCAGGAGTTCGACGTTCGATGTTCGGCGTTCGACGTTCGACGTTCGCTCCCCTGCAGGAACCACTCCACGAACTTCGGCAGCCCGTCGCGCAATCGCGTCGTCGGATTGTAGCCGAGGAGCTTCCGCGCTTTCGAGATGTCGGCGCAGGTAATCGGCACATCACCGGGTTGTTCCGGCAGGCGGTTGATCTGCGCTTTCCGGCCAAGCGCTTCCTCGATGCCGGCGATCAACTCACGCAGCTCGATCGTGTCGCTCTCGCCGAGATTGAAGATGTCGAAGAGCGGGCCTTCGTAATGCAGCGCGGCGGTCACGCCTTGAATGATATCGTCGATGTAGGTGTAGTCGCGGCGCGTCGTGCCGTCGCCGAATTGATCGATCGGATGCCCCGCGTGGATCCGCCGCGTGAACTGATGGATCGCCAGATCAGGCCGTTGCCGCGCGCCATAGACGGTGAAGAAGCGCAGCGCGACGATCCGCATATTGTAGAGATGCGAGTAGGTCGAACAAAGGAACTCTCCCGCGATCTTCGTCGCCGCATAAGGGCTGATGGTCTGCGTGAGGTGCAAGTCCTCCGAGAACGGCACCGTCTTGGAAATGCCGTAGACGGACGAGCTTGAGGCGAAGATGAAACGCTCGATGCCGGTGGCGCGCGCTGCCTCGAGCAGGTGCAATGTTCCGCTGACGTTCGTGTCGTAGTAGAGCTGCGGGTTGCCGATCGACGGCCTCACGCCTGCGCGCGCCGCGAGATGCGCCACGATGTCGAATTTCTCGCGATGAAACAGCTCCTTCACGGCGCCGGTGTCGCGCAGATCGAGCTCGTGCACGCGCACGTGATCGGACACGCCGGCAATGTTGGCGCGCTTGATCGCCGGATCGTAAAAGTCGTTGAAGTCATCGAGAATCGAGACTTCGTGCCCCGCGGCGAGTAGCTTCTCGACGAGGTGCGAACCGATGAATCCCGCTCCACCAGTCACCAAGGTCCGCATCGCGCGACCGTAGAGATGAAGCTCCAGCCGAGCAAGGGCGGATCAACCGTCGCGCCAATCGTCGGGTTGCTGATCGTCTTCCTGCTCGCGCTGGCGGCGGGCCTCTACTTCCGACTCGCTCCAGAACTCGTCAGCCACCGCCCGGAGCGCAAACCAGCGTTCCAGCTCGTTTCGCCCATCGACCTCGCATCGTTGCCAACGGCCGCGCGATTCGATTTCCCGATGGGCAGCGAGCACGGCGCGCTGGCCTACAACGCGCAACCATTCCCGGAGAACCGCCATCTCGGCGACGACCTGAACGGAATCGGCGGCGAGAACAGCGACTTCGGCGACCCGGTCTACTCGATCGCCGATGGTCGTGTGATTCTTGCCGAAGAGGGCGGTCCCGGTTGGGGCAACGTGATCATCGTGCTGCACGCCTACGAGGAGAATGGCACGCGCAAGTACGTGCAATCCTACTACGCCCATGTCGATGAGATGCTGGTCGCGCCGCAACAGGATGTCCGTCGCGGTGAACAGATCGCGACGGTCGGCAGCGCGGGTGGCCGATATCTTGCGCATCTGCATTTCGAAATGCGCGAGTTCATCACGCCGTTTGTCGGGCCGGGCTATCGCGACGACACGCGCGGCTGGATTAATCCGACCGAGTTCATCTCGCGGCATCGCGGTGCGCCAGAGGACGACGTCGGGCGGATGCCAGCGGAGTGAAGAGCTCGCACGGCGGCACAGCGCTCACGGCGAAAAAGACAGAATTGCCTTCCCGCTGTGGCGCCGTGTCGCCGTGCGAGGCTCTATTCGTGTGTGCTGAGCAGATACGCCCAGTTCAGACCAGCAGCCGCAACAACCAGCCCCGCCAGCAGCCACTTCGCGCGGCTAAGATCCAATCGCAGCCGCGGCGCCCGCAGCACCAACACAGCGAACGCATAGACGTCGAAGAGCCCGATCCCGAGCATCGTCACAGTGGCGAGTGGATTCCATGTCCACGCCTGAAGGAGATCACCACGCAGCAACGCGATCGCTGAGCGCGTTGCACCACACGTGAAGCACGGAATTCCGAACAGCGCGCGGAAGTTGCAGCTCGGCCACGGCAGCTGCATCGCCAACCAGGCAGCGCCGAGCCCCGCGCTCGTCACGCTCACGGCTAACCAGAGCAACTCATGATCGAGCTCACCCGGTCGGAGCCGCCGCCAGTAGACGCGCATCCGAAAGGCGCGGCGATCAGTTCCAATCGGCGCCGCTGAACGCTCCGATGATGATCCAGAAAAGCATGAACCCGCCGCAGCAGACGACCAGCGGCAGCAGCACGGCCGCGACCGGCCGCCACGTGTCTGTCTGGTGTGCCCGGGCGAGGCCGATGCAATCCAGCACCAGCGCCACGACGGAGGCGATCGTGGTGCCGCAGATCGGCACGAGCACGAAAACATTCGCCGACCCGCCGGCATAGCACAGCACCCGAATCGTGGTCCCGAATGAGCGGTTCGCGCCGCCGAGCAGCATCAGGCCGACGTGAATGATCGCGCCGCCGATGAAGATGCCGAGCACCATCGCGACAGGCGCAAAAAGGAGGAACGCGGCAGATGCGCCGAGCCCCAGCATATCCCCCATCCCACCCGCCCCGAGACCGATCGCCGGGAGCGCGAAGGCAAAGCCGAAGGTGGCGATCATCCCGAGCACGCCGAGGATGATCGTGAAAAGCAGTGCGTCGCCGAGCCCGCCCTCGCGCTTCATGACCGTGAAGGCTTCGTTCGGCCGCGTGATCACCATGCCGATGGTCGCGACGAGCGCGTTGCCGAAGCCGAGCTGATCGCGGTTCTCCCACGGCAGACCGGTTCCCTCGCCGTCGGTAACCGGCGCCGAGACAGCTGGCGCGTAGGTTGTTGTCGCCGGCTCGGGCTCTGGAGCTGCGCTCGGCGCAGCGGCGCTGATTGGTGGCGGAGGCGGCGGCGTGCTGAAGCTCTCCAGTTCCGAAAGCGGACGCCAGGCGGGCATGCCCTCCTGCCATCCGAGGTCCGTGCCGATGAACTCGCCGGTGGCGAGGCCTTCGCGCACGCGCGCTTCGTCGAAGATTCCGAGGCTCTGGCCACTCCGATTGATGTGGATCATCGCCATGTGACGCGTTGTAAGGAGCGCGGCTGCGGAAGTCAATGGTAGGGACGCCGCGCTGCGGCGTCCGGTGCGCGTGGCCGCGCGGTTCGCCGGGCAATGTCTGTCGACGTGGCCAGCCGCTCGGACGGCGCAGCGCGCCGTCCCTACCTCATTCGTCGCCGGGTGTGACGGTGTCGCATGCGCGCCAGAAATACCACGCGGCCGCAGAGCGATACGGCTTCCATTTGTTGCCGATGCGCTGCAGCTGCTTCGGTGTCGGCAGTTTCCGTTTGCCGAATGTTTTCGCGTAACCTTTCTGCACGCCGAGATCGTTCACGGGCCAGACGTCGGGGCGTCCAAGCTCAAACAGCAACATCATCTCAACGGTCCAGCGTCCGATGCCGCGCACTGCGGTGAGACGCTCGATGATCTCTTCGTCACTCATCTTCGCGAGCTTCGGTCCCGGCGGCACAACGCCTTCAATCGTTTTGGCCGCGAGATCTTTCACGGCGATGATCTTGTTCCGAGAAAGTCCGCACGCGCGCAGTTGTTCGTCCGAAGTTGCGAGCAACTGGCTTGGATCGAGCCACTTCCGCTTCGGATAGAGCGCGCGCACTCGCCCCCAAATGGTCGCGGCCGCCTTGCCGCTCAACTGCTGATACGCGATCGACTCGGCCAGGGCGTCGAACGGCCGCAGGAGCACGCTTGGCTTAGGATCGTATGGACGCGACCGGGCTATCAGCTCCGCAAATCTCGGATCGCTTTGCGCGAGATGTTGGATGGCGGCTTTCGGGTCGAACGAGTTCATGCGTACGGCGCGCGAGACTACTCCTCGATTCGCCGGAGCAGAAACGCAGCGCCGACGAATGTGATCAACGTCCCGGCGCACAGCGCGAGGAGACTCGGCGCGTAAAACGAAAGCGGCGCGTGATAGAGATTCACAAGCCGGAAGGCGCGGCAAAAATGCGTGAGCGGGAACAATTCCGAGATCCAGCGGATCGCGGCGGGTAGTTGCTCGAGCGGCGCGAAGGCGCCTGAGAGGACGAACACCGGCAGGAGAAAGAAGACGGAGAACTGGATGGCCTGCGTCTGGGTGCGCGAGATCGCAGAGATCACGAGTCCCATGCCGAGTGAGCAGAGCAGGAACAGGAAACAAATCAGCGCGAGCACGCCGGGCTGGTAGAACTCGACTCGAAAATGCCAGCCGGCGAGCAACACGATGACGAGGATCAAGCCTAACGAGATCGCCAGATACGGCAGCACTTTGCCGATCACGATCTCGCCACGTTGCAGCGAGGTGACGATGAGCTGGTAGAGCGTGCCGGACTCGCGCTCGCGGGCGATCGTCGAGGCCATCAGGGTGACCGTGAGCAGCTGCAGGATCAGGCCGATGATCCCCGGCAACACGTAGTCGATGAACCGCTTCTTTGGGTTGTAGAGCATCTTCTCCTCGATGCTCCACGGCTCCATCGCGGAGACGAACTGTTGCCGGACATCGAGCGGGAGTTTCTCCGCAAGGTCGAAGACCTCATCCGGCAGCGCATCGATGATCTCCTGGCGTTCGCCGAGCTGAAATTCTCCCATCGTCTGCTGCACGCTGCCGAGCAGCTGCGGCGCGATGTTGGTGTCGCTCGCATCGAGGTAGAGGCGCAGTGGGATCGGTTTTCCGTTCGCAAGTCCCTCGCTCCAGCCTGCTGGAACCACGAGCGCGGCGCGAACGCCCTGACCCAACAAATCTGTCTCCGGCGTGGCACCCGGCGCCTGCGTTCGCCACTTGAACGTCTTGTTCGCCAAGGCTCGATCGACGAAGCGCTGCGTGCGCGGAGTGTCGTCGCCGTTGATCAGCAACGCCGGCGCGTCGGTCATCTCGCCGACCTCAAAGGCGTGCCCGAACATCAGTGTGAAAAGCGGCGGCAGGAGCAGCAGCAAAATCAGCACGCGGCGATCGCGATAGATGTGCAGGAATTCTTTGCGCGCGACGCTCGCGATGGCCGCGATGGAGCTTCGATTCATGGCGTCGGGTGTAAGCTGCGCGGTGGGAGGAAAGCGGCGGAAGACCGCCGCACTCCAGGACGCTTCCGCGCCTGCCCTGCACAGGAGTTTCGCGATAGCGTCTTGGAGTGCGGCGGTATTCCGCCGCTTTCTCTCGTTGCTTTCATCATCACGGCTGCGCGGTTTTCAGCATCGCGTTGTAGCCTTGCGAATAGGCGGTGAAGACGTCTTCCATGTCCGGCTCGACCCAGCGTTCGCCGCGCCATTCGATGCCGGGATAGGGCCAGCTCTCGCGCCATTTCGCCACCAGCGCTTCCGGGTTCGCGGCATACAAGCGCAAGCTGCCGCTGCGTAACGAGACGCCGAGCAACTCGGGATTTTCGCGCAACTGCACCAGCGCCGGCATCACCGGCTCGACATCGATCTCGAGCAGCTTCGTCGTAAAGCTCGCTTTCAGCGCGCGCGGCGGTGCGCTCGCCAGCAGGCGCCCGCTCTCGATGAAGCCGACATCGGTGCAACGCTCGGCTTCATCCATGTAGTGCGTGGTGACGAAGATCGTGATGCCGCTGTTGCTCAAATCGTAGAGCAGGTTCCACATCTGCTGGCGATGCACGGGATCGAGCCCGGACGTCGGCTCGTCGAGGAACAGGAGCGGCGGCTCGTGGATGAGCGCGCAAGCGAGCGCGAGCAGCTGTTTCATCCCACCGGAAAGACTGCCGGCAGGTGCGTGCCGCTTCGCTTCGATATCCGTGAGCGTGAGCAAACGGGCGATGCGGCCTTCTACTTCCCCGCCCGGTACACGCGAGGCGCCGGCGAAGAACCTCATGTTCTCGTCGACCGTCAGATCAGGATAAAGGCTGAACCGCTGAGCCATGTATCCGAACTTCGTCCGCACGATCTGGCGCTCCTGCCAGACGTCGTGGCCGCTGATGGTGGCGCGGCCGCTGGTTGGCCGGACGAGACCGCAGAGCATGCGCATGGTGGTCGTCTTGCCCGCGCCGTTCGCGCCAAGGAAGCCGAAGATCGCGCCCGCGCGCACCTCGAGTGTGAGGTCCTCCACGGCGCGCACATCGCCGTACGACTTGCTCAGCCGATCGAGAGAGATGACCGCTTCACTCATTCGGATGATCCTCCGCGCTGTTGGCCGTTGTTTTGCAACGGCTGAACTATCGGAATAACTGTCCCTCCTTCCAATGGAAACGATCGTCCTGCGCGCGACGCGCTGTTTGCTTGCTGCTGCGTCGACGCTACTCGCGCTGCCGGCGGCTCAGGCCGATCCGGTGAGCGAGCTCGCGAGCTTCTCCGTTTTCGACAAAGCCGACCTCGCGCAGCTCGCGAAAGGCGAAGCGAAGCCGATGCGCGGCGCGCCGATGAGCACTCCGCGTTTCCTTTCGGTGCAGACGGCGTGGGTCGCGCCTGGATCACCCGCGAGTGTGGCTGAAGCGATGCGTCGCTGGAGTCCGACGAATCACGCCGAGCTGAAGGTGTATATGCACACGAACGGCTCCGATTTCGACCGGCTCGCGCAAGCGCCGAACAATCCCGCGGTCCAGGCGCTCGTCAACGCGACGGTCAGCAAATCGGCGGACCTGCAGATCAGCCGCGAGGAAGCGGCCAAGCTCCCGAGCGCCGGAAACGCAATGGCCGGGCCGGTCGCGAGCTTCTGGTCCGGCGTGCTGAGCGCGCGCGCATCGGCGGGTCCGTTTGGCCAGCCGCCGTACGATCACACGGGCGAAGCGATCAAAGCGGGCGACGAGATCAATGCGCTGCTCCGCCAGCAGCCGAAGATGCAAAAGCAATTCAGTGGGCTGATCAGCGGCGGCGGCGACAAGTTTTGGGAGTTGATCGGCGTGAGCCAGAAGGGCGTGCTCACGCTCGGGGCGTCGTACAACCGGCAGGCGTCCGGCGGGAGCTACCAGGCGGCTGATGTTCTCTACTACGCGAGCGGCGGTTATTACGTCGCGATCACGCTCTACCAGATGTGGCCGGTCGAGGTTGACGGTAAGGCGTCCACGCTCGTCTGGCGCGGTGACATGATCTCCTCCGCGGAGCTGGCAGGCCTTGCTGGAATGGAGCGGATGGGCTCCGAGTCCGCCATGATCAGAGACATTTCCCGTGCCGTTCGTCTCTTTCGGCGTGACACTGGTGCGGCCCGTTAGGCAATCTCCCCTCGTAAATTCATGAAAAACTCGATTCGTCTCTTCGCTGCTTCGCTGTGTCTCGCAACCGCGCCGCTCTTCGCGGGACCTGTGGTTGAAACCAGCACGGCTGCAACGGACGACACGAGCACGGGCGTCTTGCCGATCGAGTTCACGCTCGAAGGCGCTTACATCGGCGAGTCCGACGTGGAGCGCGGCTTCCGTGAGAATCGCGACTTCACTGAAGTCCACTCGCACGCGCGCTTCATCTACCGCCCTCTGACCAAGGTCGGCTACCTGCGACTCGGCGCTGACTGGGAGCGCTTCGACTTCGATGGATTCGACAGCTTTATCCAGCCGATCAGTTCCGGTTCTACGGTCTTAGGCGTCTTTGATTCGCAACTGCCGGAGACTTTGCAGTCTGTCTCGGCCGTGATCGGATTGGACACGAAGCTGTCCGATTCGTTCCTCATTCGGTTCGAAGCGATGCCGGGATTGTACGGCACCGAGGATCTGGATTCCGACACCTTTAACGTCCCCTTCGTGCTTGGCGGCAGCTACATCTACAGCTCGGATTTGCAGTTCATCTTCGGCGTGAGCGTGAACTACGAGCGCTCTTTCCCGGTGTTTCCCGGCCTGGGAGTCCGCTGGAGGTTTGCATCGAACTGGGTGCTGAATGCTGTCGCGCCAACGCCGCGACTCGAATTTGAGCTGTCGCGCAACCTGACGCTCTACGCAGGCGCAGATCTGAAGGGCACAACCGTGCGCGTCGACGAAGACTTCGGCGAGACGCGGCGCGACAACCGGCTCAACAACGCCGTGCTCAGCTACACCGAAATCCGCACTGGCGGCGGACTCGACTGGAAGATCACGCCGCAGATCAAGCTTTCGGCTGAAGGTGGCTACGTGCCCTACCGGAACTTCGATTATCACCGCGCGAACGTGCGCTATAAGCACGAGCAGGGTGCACCGTACGGCGCGCTCTCGTTCCGGGCGGCGTTCTAAGAAGGTCCGCTGCGCTGTTGTCGGGGTAGTGCGCAGCACCGCATCCCGCTCACACGCGCCGTCATCCCGAGCCGCGAAGACGGCGAGGGATCTCGCGATTGCACGAGGCGGGACGCCGTTCCTGTGACCAATTCAAAAGCGCGGGATCGGCTCTAATCATTCTATGTGCAACGTCCGCGTCGTTGCGTGAGGTCCTTCGCCGTCTTCGCGGCTCAGGATGACCGCGGGTGATCTCGCACGCCTAGCGAAGGTCCTTGTCCAGCGCTCCGATTTTGCGCGTCTCCGGCCAGATCTTCGCGACCCCGAGGACGACGAGGATCGTTCCGATACCACCGCCGACAACGGAGAGAACGGGGCCGAAGGCGGCCGCCGTCAGCCCTGACTCGAGAGCGCCGAGCTCGTTCGAGGTGCCGATGAAGATGTTGTTCACGGCGGAGATGCGGCCGCGCATTTCGTCCGGCGTGAGAAGCTGGATCAGTGTGTGGCGAATGACCACGCTGACGCTGTCGAACACACCCGTAAGAAAGAGCATCGCGAGCGAGAGCCAGATGTTGCGCGAGAGGCCGAAGATGATCGTGGCGAGGCCGAAGCCGGCCACGCACCAGAGCAGGGTTCGGCCGGCTTGTTTCATCGGCGGCAGGTAGGCGATCACCAGCGCCATCACGAATGCGCCGATTCCCGGAGCGGCCCGCATCCAACCGAGACCAACGGGGCCAGTGTGCAGGATTTTGTCGGCAAAGATCGGCAGCAAGGCCGTCGCGCCCCCGAGCAGCACGGCCACCATATCCAGCGTGATCGTGGCGAGGATGATCTTCCTGCTGAAGACGAAGCGCAGTCCTTCGACCAGGCTGCGCCAGGCGTTGCTCTCGGCGCGCGCACCTTGATGCGCCCGCCGGATCGGCAGCACGAGGAAGAAGAACGCGAGCGCACAGATCGCATCGATCACGTAGATGGTCGGGAAGCCCATCCGCACGAGCAACAGCCCGCCAATCGCGGGACCGATGACCGAACCAATCTGGAAGATGCTGCTATTCCATGTGACGGCGTTGGCGAAGACATCGCGCGGGACCAGCGTCGGGAAGTAGGCCGCGCGAGCGGCCCAGCCGAACGTGCGCGCCGTCGCGGAAGTGAGCAGGATCAGGTAGATGAGCGGCAACGAGAGATCGTCGAAGCGGTAGTTCGCCTCGCGCTCGAAGGTGCCGGCGATCGCAGCGAGCAGGCGGTTGCCGCTTTGGAGGATCGGCCATGCCGGAAGGTCCAGGTGTTTCCAGGAAACCACCGCGAGTGCGAGTGAGCAGATGGCGCTCAGTGCCTGTGAGATCAGCACGATGGTCTTGCGGCTGTAGCGGTCCGCGACGTGCCCGGCCGGCAACGAGAGCAGCACCACCGGCAGCGCAATGGCGAGGCCGATCAGCCCAAGAGCGGTCGCGGAGTTGGTCCGTTCGTACACTTCCCATTCGACCGCGATGAAGAGCATCAAGCGCCCGATCACCGAGACGACGTTGCCGATGGAGTACAGGCTGAAGCCGAGGTGACGAAACGCAGCGTAGGGATCGTGCTTCTTCGGCGGGGTCTCCTCGAGCGAGCCCTCCGCGCTCGTCGGCCGGCGAGAAGAAGGTGGCTCGTAGCCGGGTTGTGAGGCGTGCGGTTGTTCGTCGTCGGCCATGATTCCGTGCGCCAGCGGGTCGCACGTCGCGTGAGTGTAGGTTTACGCACCGGCGGCGCAATACTGTCGCGTTCGCGGGCGGGGCGTCCAAAGCGGCGGAATACCGCCGCACTCCAAAACGCAAGCGCACGCGGTGCCGTCGCTGGCGCGGCAGCGTCTTGGAGTGCGCCAGTATTCTGGCGCTTTCGCGTCACGCGTCGCGTTTACTTGATCTTGTAAACCTCGAGTACGCCCACGCCGACCGAGCCGCCATTATCCTGCAGCACGGTCGTGTAGGCGCCCGGACCGACGGCGAGAATACTCGCGGCCTCGACGTCTGACGCGGGCGCGAGCGCACTGGCCTCGATCTCGGTCGCCTGCGATTCGCGCCAGTCGTCGTTCACCGCGACCACTTCCCCGTTGCCGTTGCGAACAGCGAGCGCAGGATTGCGGAGCGGCTCGGCAACGTGCGCGGCAGAAAGCGACGGACCAACGCCGCGCACCATCAACTTCATAAAGCCGGTGCTCCCGCTGACGATGAAGCCGCCGATCATCACGTCGTCGGCGTGGCCGACATGGCCACGCGAGCTGATGTTGACCAGGCGCGAGTTGGCGGCTGGATCGACATCGTAGATCTCGAGCAGTCCCACGCCGCTGCCGCCCTCCTGCGCCGTCACGCTGGCAGTGTAAACGCCGGGCGCGAGCGTTTGCACAAGCGCTGCCTCGCTCGGCTCGTTAGGCGCGAGGCCGATCGCCAGCAATTCCTCTCGCTGCGATTCTCCCCAGCTCGCGTTCTGCGCCACGTTGTTGCCGGCAGCGTCTTTCAGCTCCAGCAGCGGATCGCCGAGCGCGTTCGCGACGCCAGCATGCCCGAGCGAAGGCCCGAGCGCGCGCACTACAACGCGCTTAGGCTCCGTTCCTTCGACAATGAATCCGCCGATCACCAGCTTCTCGCCGCTGCCGACATTGAGGCGCATCGAGATGTTGGCCAGCTTTGCGAGTTCAAACGAAAACGGGAACACGCCCGGAATGACGAACGGTGAGATGCGATCGAAGCCTTCCGGATCGCGCGGGAACTTCGCGTAAGGAAAGCGCGTCCCTTCGAGGCCGAAGCGATCGCCGCGGATGGCGAACGGCGCGAGGAATCGTTCCGTGCCCGATGCGCCGACGATATCGTCCTGATCCACGCCGTCGCCGCTGATCCCGATCGCGCCGATGAGCACGCCGTCGCGATAGAGCGGGAAACCGCCGGGGAAGATCGTGATCCCGTTCGGGAACTGCGCGAAGGGCGGCGTGAATGGCGGAGTCAGAGCCGCAGGTGCATCCGGCTTCGGCAACAAAACGGGCAAGCGATCGGGATCGAAACCTGATGCGACTTCCTGCCGGCGGTTCAGCGGACCAGGTCCTTCATCGTCGATGCCTGGAGGGTAATTGCTTTGCGCGAGGAAACCGACGGTGCGGGTCGAGAATGCGCGAGTGTTGTCGGAGAAGGCAACTGCAGTGCGCGCCTTCTGCACGGCGACGTCCCAGCTGAAGATGGTGGCGTCGCCGGTGCGAAAGGCGCCGAGCACCGTCGGGCCGACGCCGGGGATGTTGGGGTTGTTCACGACCGTGATGAACACCTCCATGCGCGTGCCGACGGGCAGCCGGATCCCGGCGCGCGTGGTTCGTACACGATCGGCAGCGTCGGCGATGATCGCTTCCACCTCAGCCTGTGTGAGACGCGGCTGGCCATGGATCGTGCCAGGCAGCGGATCGGCCATGATCGCCTGCCGGATCTGCCCCTGCACGCCGCCGAACGTCGCGAGCGGATACGGGAACGGCGGCGGCGCGTCGATGATCGGAAACTCGGCCGCCGCATTGCCCGACAGCGTCAACTTGCCGGGCAAGCTCGTGCCGCTGCGTTCGTATGGCACCGAGATCCCGTCGATGAAGACGTTGCTGCCTTCGATCTCAGCGCGCGGTCGATAGCCGCGCTGGCCGGACAGCGCGATGTCTTCGTCTTTCGTGGGACCGTCGATGAAGGTGGTGGGCGGGAACTCGACGCCGGACGGGCTCGTCCCGATGCCGGTGTCGGTATTCAAGTCGATCGGCGACCCAGTGACGCCGACGCCGCCGACGAGGATATTATTCTTATAGAGCGGCACGCCGCCAGGGATGCCGTTCAGCGACGTGAGCGGAATGGGCGACCCGAGCGTACCCGGCGACGAGCTGGTGGGGATAAAGTCCGGCTTCTTGAACCGGTTCACGTCGGAGAACGGCAGATTCGAAAAACCGACGCCGACGAGCGGTCCGGGCGGGCGATTGCGCACACCGGGCGGGAAGTGCTGCTGAATAATGAAGCCCGCGGTCCGCGTGGTGAATGCGTGATCGTTGCTACTCAAATACGCTGCCGTTCCCGCTTTACCCACGGCAACGGACGTCTCCAGCGCTCCGGGCTCACCGCCAGAGACCGACCAGACACCAAGCACATAGCCTTCCCGATCCGTCACCGCGATGACACTTCCAGGCGAGATCTGCCGCGCGCGCGAAGCAGCTTGCGTGATCACCTGGCGCACGTCGTCCGCGGTGAGCTGAGCGACGGCAGAGCTGGCCACGCCGCACGCGGCGGCGCAGACGGAAAGCATGCGCAACAGCATTCGCGACGTATTAGTGGCCGCGCAAAGAAAGTGCCAGACGAAACAGCCCGTGCACACGCGGTAAACCGCACGCGACCCGCCGGATGCAAGCTTGCCTAAACAGGGCGCGGTCGGGCATCCTCGCGCCCAAATGCGGTGCTCCCTTCGCGCCGTCAGCCGCGGCTGGCGGCGTTTGTGTCTCTACCTAATGCTGCTGACCGGTGTCGCCATCGCGACAGCCGAGGCGCAGCGCCCGCGCATCCGCGAGCGCGGCGCGAAGGTGGAGATCAACGGCAAGCCGGCGACGAAGCGTTTCAAATTCGGCGGCCTCTACCTCTTCTCGCCTGCGGAACCAGAGGAAGGCGAAGAGGATCTCGAGCCGCCGCTGCCGCCAAATCAATTCAATCCGGATCCCGGTGTGATCCAGGAGGACGGGGTCGTGGCGCCGCCCGATCTCTTTCCACCGGTGCTGCCGGAGCTGCTTGAGTACGGCGAGGAGATGGTGCCGCGCTCGTTAGGCCTGCCGCGGAAAGGCGTGCGCGAGGTTCGCCCTTATCGCAAAAAGTTGCCGTATCCGGATTACGAAGGGATCGAAGCAGACGCAGGCATGCCGCAAGGCGCCCAGGCGGTGCCGAATCGCTGGTTTGTCGGCTTCGGGCGGTGGCAGCGTTACGCGGATCCGTCGGCCGAGACGCCTTATCAAGCTGGCGACATCAAGATCTGGCATCCGTACTTCCAGAGCCTGCTGAAAGGCGACGCGCCGATCTTCCGGCAGGACATTTTCCTCAACCTGACGCTGATCGACTTCGCACAATTCGAGCTGCGCAAGCTGCCGGTGCCGAGCGGCGTCAGCGCAGCGCGGCCGAACAGCTCGGAGTTCTTCGGCCGCGGCGATCAGGTTTTCTTCTCGAACGATTTCCAGTTCGCGATCGATATCTTCAAGGGCGAGACGGCGTTCAAGCCGGTCGATTGGGCGATCCGCATCCTGCACGTCTACAACCGCAACTCGATCTGGGTGGAGGAATCGAACCTCCTTGATCCCGATCCGCGCGGGCCGGAGCGCGATCGCACCGCGCGGCACAAGGAGTTTCACGCCCTGCAGGAGGCGTTCTTCGAGTACCACATCCGCGACCTGACGAACACCTACGACTTCATCTCCTCGCGCTTCGGCATTCAGCCGTTCGTGAGCGATTTCCGCGGCTTCCTCTTCAACGACTCGAACCTCGGCATCCGCCTCTTCGGCAACTGGGACAACAATCGCTGGCAGTGGAACGCGGCGTTCTTCGACATGCGCGAGAAGGACACCTATTCGGACTTGAACGACTTCAACGCGCGCGATCAGCTCGTCTTCATCGGCAACGTCTACCGCCAGGACCTGCTCTGGAAGGGCTACACCGGACAGATCAGCTTCCACGCCAGTTTCGACGAGGCGAGCCGTCACTACGACAAGAACGAAGCGCTCGTTAGACCCGCGCCCATCGGCGATGTGCGCGATCACTACGTGCAGTCTTACTACCTCGGTTGGGCGGGCGACGGGAAGATCGGCCGGCTCAACATCTCGCACCAGTTTTACCAGGCGCTCGGCGAAGACAGCTACAACGGCATCGCCGGACACGGCGTGCAGATCAGCGCGCAAATGGCGGCGCTCGAGCTCTCAGTCGACAAGGACTGGGTGCGCTTCAAGCTGACTGGCTTCTACGCGAGCGGCGACGACAATCCGACCAACTCACACGCGACCGGCTTCGATACGATCCTCGATCGGCCGTTCCTGCTCGGCGGCCCGTTCAGCTACTACGTGCACCAGGGCTTCAACCTCGGCGGCACGGCGGTGAACTTTAAGCAGCGCGATTCGCTGGTGATCGATTTCCGCAGCAGCAAGACGGAGGGCCAGGCGAATTTCGTCAACCCGGGCGCCATCATTGCGGGGTTCGGCATGGATCTCGAAGTGACGCCGAAGCTGAAGGCGTTCGTGAACACGAACTACATCTGGGCCTCGACGACGGAACCCACCGAGCGCGTTTTGTTCACGAACCATTCGAGTCACGAGATCGGCTTCGACGCGAGCCTTGGGATTCAGCTGCGCCCGTATCTAACGGACAACGTGATCTTCACGGCCGGCGTCGGCTTTCTCGTACCCGGTGCGGGCTACGAAGACATCTACCGGGCGAACACGCGCCCGGTGCCCGGGTTTCCGCAGCGGGAGAGCGGCCGCGTCGATGACTTTCTCTACAGCGCGATCATAACGATGACGCTGACGTTTTGATGAAGAAGAAGACGCCGAGCAAGGATGGCGGGCGGGTTTCGGAAGAACCGCGCACGAGCTACGGCGGACATGGCAAAGGCGGAACGTCCAACGTCCAACGTTCAACGTCCAACGTTCAACTGGAAGAAGAGAGCGCGGCGGCTGCGAACGAGAAGCGTTACGATCTCGAACAGCGGCTGCTGGAATATGCGGTGCGCATCATCCGGCTGGTGGATGCACTGCCGGCTACGCGAGCCGGCAGGCACGTCGCGGACCAGCTTCTGCGTTGCGGCACGTCGCCGCTCGCGAACCACGGAGAGCTGCAAGGCGCTGAATCCCGCAAAGACTTCATTCACAAGCTAGGGATCTGTCTTAAGGAGATTCGAGAGTCGCGCCGATGGCTTCGGTTGATCCATCGGGTCCCGCTCCTTCCGCCGGCAAAGGTGGAGCCGCTGCTCGCGGAGACTGAGGCTCTGATTAAGATCTTCTCTGCCAGCATCCGTACAGCCGAGAAGAACCGCCGCTGATGCGCTGGCCTCTGCAATTGAACGTTGAACGTTGGACGTTGAACGTTGGACGTTTCTTCCTCCTCCTGAGCGTCGCTTCATCGAGCGCTCAGGAGCAACTCGCAACCGCCGGCTACGGCGCGCCGACTTCCGTCTCCCCGGAGCTCTCCATTACCCGCCCCGCCGCCGCGCCAAAGCGCAACTGGATCGACCAAACGCAGTCGCAGGCCGACGCAAAAAGCATCGGCTGCCTGCAATGCCACGCCGGCGTCGAGCCGATGCACTCATCGCCGCATGTCGTGCTCGGCTGCACGGATTGCCACGGCGGAAACCCGGCGCCAAACCTCGCGAAAGAGGCGGCACACGTGCTTCCGAACAACAAACAGTTCTGGAAGACGGCCGCGAATCCGCCGAACTCGAACGTCTGGCTGAACCATGAGTCGCCCGAGTTCATCCGGTTTATGAACCCCGGCGATCTGCGCGTGGCCAAGCAGTCCTGCGGCCTCTGTCACGACAAGATCATCAACAACGTTCATCACAGCATGATGAACCACGGCGCGACGCTCTGGGGCGCGGCGCTCTACAACAACGGCGGGTTCAACCTGAAGAACTACCGCTTCGGCCAGGCCTACGGCGCGAGCGGCGCGCCGCTCCGGCTCGTGAACTACACGCCTGTCAGCAAAGAGGACACGCAGGAGCGCGGGATCCTGCCATTCCTGGATCCACTGCCCCGCTTCAACCTGGGCAACCCAGGCAACATCCTCCGCATCTTCGAAAAAGGTGGCGAGAAACAGCTGCAGCTCGGGAATCCGACCGTCGGGGAGCCGCCGGGGCGCCCGCTACGCCGCCTGTCCGAGCGCGGACTCGGCACATTGAACCGCATCGATCCGGTGTTTCTCGGAATACAGAAGACGCGGCTGCACGATCCGCTGCTCGGGTTCCTCGGGTCTAACGACAATCCCGGTGATTACCGGCAGAGCGGCTGTACCGCTTGCCACGTCGTTTACGCGAACGATCGCTCGCCGACAAACTCCGGCTGGTATTCCAAGTACGGCCATCAAGGGTTGAGCTTCACCGCGGACAACACCATCCCGAAGAACGAGAAGGGTCACCCGATCAAGCACCAGCTGACGCGCGCGATTCCCTCGAGCCAGTGCATGAACTGCCACATGCACCAGGGCAACCTCTTCGTGAACCCATACCTCGGTTACACGTGGTGGGACCAGGAGAGCGACGGCGAGCTGATGTATCCGAAGGAGCAGAAGAATCCGACCGACGCGGAGCTCGTGAAAGCGGTGCAGCGGAATCCCGAGGCGGCAGCGGCGCGAGGCTTATGGGGCGATCCGGAATTCGTAGCGCGTGTCGCGGAGTTGAACCCGCGGATGAAGCACACGCAGTTCGCCGACTACCACGGGCACGGTTGGGTCTTCCGCGCCGTGTTCAAGAAGGATCGCAAAGGCAACCTGCTCGACCCGCAGGACAAGAAGATCTCGCACGACGATCCGCAGAAGTTCGCGAAGGCGGTTCACCTCAAGGACATCCACCTCGCACGCGGCATGCAGTGCGCGGACTGCCACTTCGACCTCGATGTGCACGGCAACGGCATGCTCTACGGCGAGCCGCGTAATGCCACGACGATCAACTGCATCGATTGTCACGGCACGGTCGATCAGCGGCCGTCGCTGATCACGACGGGCAACGCCGGCAAAGTCGACATGCTCAACACGAGCAACACGCCGTGGGGACCGCGCTTCACGTGGGAAGGCACCAAGTTGTGGCAGCAATCGACCATGTCGCCGGACATGCGTTGGGAAGTGCCGCAGACGATCGATACCGTTGATCCCGCCTCGCCGCACTACAACGCGAAGTCCGCCTACGCGAAGACGCTGCAGCGCGACGGCAAAAGCTGGGGCGCGACGCTCGCCACACCGGACGAACGCGAGCGCCGCTTTGCGCATGACAATACCAAGATGGATTGCCAGATCTGCCACAGCTCATGGGTGACGAGCTGCTTCGGTTGTCACCTGCCGATGAAGGCGAACACCGCCACGCCGCAGAACAAGTATGAAGGGACGACGAGTCGGAACTTCACCACCTACAATCCGCAGGTGGTGCGCGACGACGTCTTCATGCTCGGCATTGACGGCACGGTGAAGAAGAACCGGCTGGCGGTGATCCGCTCCTCGAGCGCGGTGGTGGTGAGCTCTCAGAACCAGAACCGCGAATGGGTTTACTCGCAGGCGCAGACGGTCTCGGCGGAAGGCTATAGCGGGCAGGCCTTCAACCCGCACTTCCCGCACACTACGAGCGGCGTCGGCACGACGAAGAATTGCACCGATTGCCACCTCTCGAAGTCTAACGACAACAACGCCTGGATGACGCAGCTGCTCGGCTTCGGCACCGGGACGGTGAACTTCTTCGGGCGCTACGCCTGGGTCGCAGAAGGGAAGAAGGGCTTCCACGGTGTCGTTTGGACCGAGCCCGAGGAGCCGCAGGCCGCGATCGGCAGTTATCTCCACAAACTCGCTTACCCCGCGAACTACCAGAAGCACGTCGATAACACCTTCGAGCTGAAGGAAGCGCACGAGCACGGCGGCGCCGATGTGCAGGATGTCGTGCTGCGCGGCGAGTATCTCTACACCGCGAATGGACCCGGCGGCATGGAGGTGTTCGACGTCGCGAACATCGACCAGAAAGGCTTCTCCGAGCGCATCGTCACCGCGCCTGTCTCGCCGCTCGGGCAGCGCACTTATGTCCGCACGCCGTACGCAACCTCGATCGCGCTGCCGAGCACGTTGGCGCTCGATCCGGCGCGAGTTCGGCTCCCCGAGAACGAAGAGCAACCGATCGACATGTTCTACGCCTACGTCTTCGTCTCGGATCGACAGGAAGGGCTCGTGGTGATCAACGTCGCCACGCTGGTCGACGGGAATCCAGAGAACAACTTCCTGAAGAAGGACGTCTCCTTCAATCCCGGCGGCGTGCTGACCGGCGCCACGTTCGTCGCGACGGCAGGCCATCGCCTCTACATGACCACGCCGCGTGGGCTTTACGTCATCAACGTCAGCGATCCGATGAACCCGCGCATCGAGGGCGAGCTGACGAACGGCTACCTGCGCAACCCGCGCTGCGTCACCACGCAATGGCGCTATGCCTTCGTCACCGACGACGACGGCATGAAGGTGCTCGACATCACCAACCCCGCCCGCCCCGTGCCAGTGAACGGCGCAGTCGCCAGGCTGAACGACGCGCAACGCCTCTACGTCGCGCGCACCTACGCTTATGTGGCCAACGGCAAGGAAGGGCTCGCTATCATCGACATCGAGAACCCCGAGCGTCCGCGCATCGACCAGATGTTCAACGCGGACGGCGCCATGAACGACACGCGCGCCGTACAAATCGGCAGCATCAACGCCTCGATGTTCGCCCTCGTGGCCGACGGCCACAACGGCCTGCGCGTCGTGCAACTCATCTCGCCCGAGAACGTGCCGGAGCACATGGGCTTCAGCCCGCGACCAAATCCGAAGCTCATCGCGACGTATCACACGCACGGTGATGCGATCGCCGTCTCGCGCGGGCTCGATCGCGATCGCGTCGTCGACGAGACCGGCGGCCAGACCGTCGTATTCGGCCGCCGCGGTTCGCGGCCGTTCAAGCTTTCGGAGATGCTGCCATTCTTCCGGAAGCTGCAGAACGGTCGGCACACTGGCCCGCTCTACCGCGTGGAAGACCTCACGTATGCCGACGGCAAGTTGACGACAAAAGGCGGCACAATCCTGACGCCGCTACCTGCTTCCGCGCCAGCTACACCAGACGAAGAACTTCCGATCGAAGACCCGGCCATAGAGCCGACGCCACTGCCGATCTACCGGCCGGACCCGTAGCTACTAACCGCCTCCGCCTCTCCTATGAAACACACCTGCATTGCACTCGCCCTCTCCATTGTTTTGGCCGCGCAGAGCCGATCGGCCGCGCCAGATGAACTCGAGCGCGACGTCGCGCTGATGGCCAAGATCGGCGCCTGCTGGTCACCATCGTTTTCGCCCGATGGAACGAAGATCGCGTTTATCTCGAACATCAGTGGCGTGCCACAGATCTTCGTCATGCCGATAGTTGGCGGCTTCCCTGAACAGGTCACGGCGCTGGACGATCCAATCGACGAGGTCGACTGGTCCCCAACTGGCGAATTCCTCGCCTTTTCCGTGGCTCCGGGCGGCGGGCTGAACACGCAGGTGTATGTCGTTAAACCGGACGGCACCGGAATGCGACGCCTTACGCCCGGCGGCGAGGACAATAACTACCTGCACGGCTGGAGTGGTGATGGCCGCATCCTCGCGATTTCGTCGAACCGCCGAAACCCGGCGAGCACGGACTCGTATTTCGTGGACATCGCGAGCGGCGAGTCGCGCATGATCGCGGAGAACAAAGGGACCGGCGGCGTGAACGATATCAGCCGCGACAAGCGCCTGGCCGTCATCTCACGGCTGCTGAATCGCGGCGACAACAACCTCTACGTAGTCGACACGACAAACGGCAACGAGGCGCTCTTCACACCGCACGAAGGGCCGGGCGCGTTCGGCAGCGCGTGGTTTACGCCGGACCGCCGCGCGATCTACTTCACGTCGAACAAGGATCGCGACATGCTCGCGTTTGCGCGCGTGCGGATGGACGACGCGGGGCGACCTGGCGAGATCGAGACGATCGTCGTGCGCGACGACGCGGAAGCGTCGTTCTCTGTCATGAACGACCAGGGCACCACGCTCGCGCTGCTCTGGAACGTAGCGGGCAAAAGCGAGCTCGCGTTCTACGACATCAAGAGCGGCAAAGTGACGCCGGGACCGCAGCTTCCAGCCGAAATGGTGACGCAGATGGAGTTCTCGCGCGACGGCTCGCGCCTCGCCGTGGTCGCGACCGGCGCAAGTGCGCCGCGTGATATCCACCTGCTCGACATGAAGTCGAAGCGCTTCGCGCAGATCACGCACAGCCCCCACGCCGGCGTCGACCTCGCGACGATGGTGCGGCCCGAGCTGGTCCGCTACAAGGCGCACGACGGCCTGGAGCTCAGCGGCTGGCTCTACCGCCCGAAGAACACAACCGGACCAACACCGATCGTGCTCAATTTTCACGGCGGCCCCGAAGGCCAGGAGCGGCCGACATTCAATGCGACATACCAGGCGCTCCTCGCGCGGGGCATTGCTGTGCTCGGGCCGAACGTGCGCGGCTCATCGGGATTCGGAAAGCGCTTCGTGAATCTGGACAACGGCGCGCTACGCGAAGACG
>CADCTA010000063.1 GCA_902805675.1 uncultured Chthoniobacterales bacterium
CTCCTGTTCCACGTTTCTTTGAACGAGTTCCCGTCGCGACGGCGCGCTCAGGGCCTAACCAGGCGATGCAGCTGACCGCGAGCAAGCCTGCCGTTTACGCTTGGAGTGTCTGCCGTCGAGAGCGTATGCTGCGTGGCATGCACAGAGGGCTCGCGGCAGCTGATCTTGTGTCTCGTTAGCCGTTGCTCGCACATCTGCCGAATGAAGCCATCTGCAACATCCGCAAACGCCCGGAAAGCCCTCCAACGCATTCCCGGAGTTGGGCCGAGCCTTGCGCAGGATTTAATCGATTTGGGTATTCGCAGCGTCCCGGCTTTACGTCGTCGCAGCCCCGAACGACTTTACGAGCAGCTTTGCACACTCCGCGGTCAGCATCAGGATAGATGCGTCCTATATGTTTTCCGCTGCGCCGTCTATTTCGCTTCGGAGGAGAGTCCCGACCCCGAACGCCTCAAATGGTGGAACTGGAAAGACCCGCAACCCACGCCCAAGTCACATGAAAACACCAACCGCAAACTCACACTTTCACGGACTTCGCACCGTCATCTATCACGCGCCTGACCTCGACAAAGGAAAGGCTTGGTATTCGTCCGTCCTCGGGATTGAGCCTTACTTCGACCAGCCTTTTTACGTCGGTTATAGCGTCGGCGGTTACGAGTTGGCTCTTGACCCCGATGCTTCCGCCACCCCCGGCGGCAATGCCGGTTCTGTCACTTACTGGGGCGTGTCGGACGCGCAGGTAGCTTTCGACCGTCTCATTGCACTCGGCGCGACGGAGCGTTCGGGCGTGCAGGATGTCGGCGGCAGCATTCGCGTCGCGACGGTCTTCGACCCGTTCGGCAACATTTTCGGCATCATCCAGAACCCTCATTTCACGCTTCCGAACAAATGACCGCAACGGCTAACCAGGCGATGTAGCTGACGGCGAGCAAGGTTGCGATCTACGCTCCGGGTGTTTGCCATCGAGCGTCTGGCCTGCGCGCCAGCCGTTCAGGGCTCGCCGCAGCTGATGATTTGTCGCTCTGCTCCTCACCCTGCGGGCTCCGTCCACGTCACGGCTTGGCAGTCCGTTCCGTTCTTGTGTCTCGTTAGATGACTCGGATCCACATTTCGGCGGCGGGTGCGCTGCTAGCAGTGTTGCTTCTCGTTCGCGTAGCCTCGGCATCACCACCCGACGACCTCCAGCGGCTATTCGCGACGAAACCGCATTGGGAGTTTCCGCGTCTCAAGTCTTCACCGGAGCTCGACCGGGCGGCCCGGGCGGCGATTCGGAACTACCGCGCCGTAGATCCAGAGGTGAAGATAGCGCTTACGGGCATTCACCATGATCCGCGGCGCCGGCTAGCATTTCTGACGTTCGGCGTCGCGAAGGATTCGCTCGTAATCCAAACGGACTTCTTCCTCGTGTACGTTTATGACCATGCGACGCATCGGCTGTTAGGGCACGTCTTCATCAACATGGCATGAACGCGCATCCACTACCCACGCCGTCATCTAACCAAGCGATGCAGCTGACCGCGAGCAAGCCTGCGATTTACGCTTTCTGCGTCTGCCATCGCGAGCGTATGGCGCGATTCATGCACAGAGGGCTCGCGGCAGCTGATCTTGTCTCTCGTTAGGTCTTTTAGCGCGTGAGCAGCGACGTTTGATGAAGGCCTGGCATGTTGTGGTGATGGGGGTGTCGGGGTCCGGGAAATCGACGGTAGGTGAGCTTTTGGCGAGGCGGATTGGTGGCCGATTTGTGGACGGGGATCTGTTCCATCCGGAGGCGAATGTCGCTAAGATGCAGGCCGGCGCGCCGCTCGATGACCGAGATCGGAAGCCGTGGCTCGAAGCGATCGGGCAGCAGCTGGCGGAAGCTCGCGATGGATCGATCGTGATCGCTTGCAGCGCGCTGAAGAGGTCGTACCGCGACATCATTCGTTCGCGTGATCCGCAGGCCCGGTTCGTTCTCCTGCACGGATCGCGCGAGCTGCTGGCGAAGCGGCTGCGCGCGCGCAGCGGTCACTTCATGCCGCCGGCGCTGTTGCAGTCGCAGCTCGAGACGCTGGAGGAGCTGCAGGCGGATGAAGGCGGCTTCGTTGTCGACATTACCAGAACGCCGGACGAGTTAGCACGGGATGCGGCAGGGCTACTCCGCGAGGCCGGCTGCAAAGGTGGGGAAACGGCGAGACCTGATGGAACTCAACCAAGTCACTCTTCCGGCGGTTGATGTCGCGGCGTCCGTTGCCTTTTATCGGAAGATGGGGTTCGAGCTCATCGTCGATGCCCCGCATTATGCGCGCTTCAAAGCGACGGTGGGCGACGCTACGTTCTCGGTTCATCAGGTGGACACCGTGACGGGGCTGTCGGGGGTCGTCGTCTATTTCGAGTGCGCGGCGCTCGATAAACAGGTAGCCGCCCTCCAGGCGAACGGATTTCAGTTTACGCAGCAACCTCGCGACGAGCGCTGGCTCTGGCGGGAGGCGCGGCTTCTCGACCCGGCGGGGAACGTCATCTGTCTCTACCACGGCGGCGAGAATCGGCTGAACCCGCCGTGGCGCGTGAAAGCGTAACGGGGTGACGGAGCAGACTGGCCGGCTGCATCTGGCGCGTGTTTGCGATTGCACGTCGCGCCTGTTCTACCGACGCTCGCGGTGATGAAGGAAGTGCCGATGAACGAACTGGCGGCCGCGCAGGGACGGCTGCCCGATCCGAACGCGCGGATTCCGCGGCAGATCAGCTACATCATTGGCAACGAGGGTTGCGAGCGGTTCAGTTTCTACGGCATGCGGAACATCCTCACGGTGTTCCTCGTCTCGTCGCTGCTGATGTATCTGCCGGAAGGGGATCGGTCGCGGGCGGCGAAGGATGTGTTCCACACGTTTGTGATCGGCGTGTACTTCTTCCCGCTGCTCGGGGGGTGGCTGGCGGATCGGTTCTTCGGCAAATACAACACGATCTTCTGGCTCAGCCTGGTCTACTGCGCCGGGCACGCATGTCTGGCGGTGTTCGAAGATAACCGCGCCGGGTTCTACACGGGGTTGGCGCTGATCGCGTTTGGCTCGGGCGGCATCAAGCCGTGCGTGTCGGCCTTTGTCGGCGATCAGTTTGATCAGTCGAACAAGCACCGCGCAAAGGTGGTCTTCGATGCCTTCTACTGGATCATCAATTTCGGCTCGTTCTTCGCATCGCTGCTCATGCCGATCTTTCTGCGGAGCTACGGCGCGAGTGTGGCGTTTGGCATTCCCGGCGCGTTGATGTTCATCGCAACGGTGATCCTGTGGGCCGGGCGTAAGCAATACGTGATGGTGCCGCCGGCGCCGCCGAATCCGCATTCCTTCCTCAACGTGTCGCGCACAGCGATCGCGGCGGGAACACCTGGTCGCGTCCTGGCGATCATCGGAGTTGTGGCTGCGGTCGGTGCGTTCCTGCTCATCCCGAAGTTTGGATTTGTGATCGCGGCGTGTCTCGCGCTGGTGGCGGTGATTGGGTTCGGCGGCGCTGGCGTCTGGATGCAACTGGATGGCGCGCGCGGCAAACATCCCGACGATGCGATCAACGGCGTGCGCGCGGTGTTGCGGGTGCTGGTACTGTTCGCGCTCGTGACTCCGTTTTGGTCGCTCTTCGATCAAAAGGCGTCGACCTGGGTGCTGCAGGCCGATGCGATGACGAAGCCGACGTGGTTCCAATCATCACAGATGCAGGCGCTCAATCCGCTGCTGGTGATGATCCTGATTCCGTTCAACAATCTCGTGCTCTACCCGGCCCTGGGGCGGCTGGGCTTCGAGGTCACGGCGCTGCGACGGATGACCGCAGGCATCGCGTTCTCCGGCCTGTCGTGGATCGCGGTGGGCGTGATGCAGGTGGTGCTCGATGGCGGCACGCCGTTCACGATCACGTGGCAGGTGCTGCCGTATGCGTTGCTCACGTTCGGCGAAGTGCTGGTGTCGGCGACGGGCCTTGAGTTCGCCTACAGCCAGGCGCCACCGGCGATGAAAGGCGTGCTGATGGCCTTCTGGAGTTTGTCGGTCACGATCGGCAATCTCTGGGTGCTGGTGGTGAACGCGGGCGTGCAAAACGCCGCCGTGATCGAGTTCATCAAATCGAGCGGCTTCGGCCTGACGGCGTTCCAGATGTTCTTCTTCGCGGCCTTTGCGTTCGCGGCGGCGCTGGCCTTCGGGCTCGTCGCGCGCACCTATCCGGTGGCGGATCATTATCGGTCGGCGTAACGCGCCACGCTGCGCGCCGGAGGTCAGATGCACGCGTCGGTCGAAGCGATGTGGCGCTCGTTTCTGCATTCGCGGGGCGAGACGCCAGAGACAAGCCAGCTGCGTCTTTCCTCCTTTCATTTCTGCGACAAGGAGCACGATGCGGATCTGTGCGCGCGCCTCGTCGTGGCAGGAGTGAAGCGCGCCACCTCGCCGTCGCTCTGGTTCTTCGAGAGTCGAGCCGAGCGGCTACCTGCAGTCGGAGACCTGCACGTCATCACGAATTGGGCCGGAGAGGCACAGTGTGTCGTGCGCACCACTCAGGTGGAAGTTGTGCCTTTCGATCAGGTGACCGAAGAGCACGCCGCCGCAGAAGGCGAGGGGGATGGCACGCTCGCGTGGTGGCGCCGCGTGCACTGGGAATATTACGCGCGGGAACTGTCGGGCACGCAGTTCGAGCGGCGCGCCGATATGCCGATCGTCTGCGAGCGTTTCGAACGGATCTGGTAAGCTGCCGCCGAGCAAGCCGCGGCGGCATCCGCGAGCCCAATCCGATGCAGCAAGCTCGCGCCTGGGCTGGCGGCGAGACGCGTGCCGGAGTCGCCCGTGCTGCATTCGCCGCTGACCCTGCCGCAGTGGATGCGCACGAACCGGCGGCGGTCGCGCGGCGCGCTCAGCCGGCCACACACTCCGCTACGCGCACATCGCCGCTCACGTCCGTCGCGCCGCGTGGTCATCCTGAGTCGCGGAGACGACGAAGGACCTCGCGCGGGCTGTTTCGTCATGCACTCGCTTCGTAAACTCCGTCACCCTGCGCGAAGTCTCTCGCCGTCTACGCGCCTTGGGATCGCCGCACCAAGCCGAGCGCGGACGGGGACGGTTAGTGGCGGCAGACCGACACGCGATTGTCTGAATGCGCGCCTGCGCCAACACGCCACGGCCATGGTCATGCCGACCGCCGTTTGCACAGGTAATGCTAGCAATGAACTACCGCGGGCCGCTGCGCGTCCGCATCGATGAGAAGCCGATGCCCGAGATCCTGCATCCGCAGGACGCTATCGTCCGCGTGACGCGTTCGTGCATCTGCGGATCTGACCTCCATCTTTACAACGGCTCCGTGCCGGACACGCGGCCTGGCATGACATTTGGCCACGAGTTTACCGGGATCGTGGAGCAGATCGGCGGCGAAGTGCAGAAGCTCAAAGTCGGCGATCACGTGCTGGTGCCGTTTAACATCGCCTGCGGCAAATGCGTTTTCTGCCAACAGGAGCTCTACGGGAATTGCCACGAGTCGAACTCGGAAGCGACCGCCGTCGGAGCGATCTACGGCTATTCACACACCGCCGGCGGCTATGATGGCGGCCAGGCGGAATACGTCCGCGTGCCATACGCGGATGTGAGCCCGACGGTGATTCCCGACGGCATGGACCCGGATGACGCGGTGATGCTGACAGATGTCGTGCCGACCGGATACCAGGCCGCTGAAATGGCCGGCATTCAACCTGGCGACACAGTCTGTGTTTTTGGCGCAGGGCCGGTCGGAATCATGGCTGCGCGTTGTGCGTGGCTCTTCGGCGCGGGACGCGTGATCGTGATCGATTGCGTCCAGTACCGGCTCGAGTTTGCGAGGAACTACGCGCCGGCGGAGGTCTATAACTTCAAGGAGCTCGACGATGTGGTGCTCTTCATGAAGAAGACGACCGATTGGATGGGCGCTGACGTCTGCATCGATGCCGTGGGCGCTGAAGCCGCTGGCAATGCGATGCAATCGCTCCTCGGGCGGAAGTTGCTCATGCAAGGCGGCTCCGCGACTGCGCTGCACTGGGCGATCAACTCAGTGAAGAAAGGCGGGATCATCTCCATCGTCGGCGTGTATGGCCCGATCGACACGCTTGTCCCGATCGGCAACGTCTTGAACAAAGGCCTCACCATCCGCGCGAACCAGGCCTCGGTGAAACGGCTGCTGCCGCGCTTGATCGAGCATGTGCAGAGCGGCGTCCTGAATCCGAAAGCGCTGATCACCCATCGTGTGCCGCTCGAGTACGTGTCGGATGCATACCGCATTTTTTCAGCGAAGCTCGATAATTGCATCAAGCCGGTGCTGCTGCCGCCATCGGTCAGAAGTTAAGGAACACCGCCATGGAAAAGAGATTGATTGATCCTTCGCAAGTCAAAGGCTGGGGCATTGACGCCGATCCGAAGAACGACCCGACCTACCCGATGAAGGCGCGGAACAACGGCGAGCACAAAGGTTACAGCTGGCAGCGTCCGACGCAGCAGCGCGGCGACGTCGAGGTCCTGCACTCGAACGAGCGACCGCACCTCACCGCCGTCTTTGGAACATCCACTCCGCCGCGCGGCCTGAGTGGCCTGCTGCGCCGGTTCGCCTTCCGCTACAGTGAATCGAGCTACGGTCACTGGTTGCCATTGATGGCTGCCGACCGCATCGGTGTCGCGGAAGGTTATGTCGAGGACCTCGCGCGTGGGCACATTCCGAACGTTTTCGCGGAACGCGGCTGGGCCGCAGAGTGGAAGTATAACCGAGGAAGCTTGCTCCTGCGGATCGGTGTCGGCGTGGCGGTCATTTCTGCGGCCGTCGCCTATCTCAGTTCGGACACGGATTAGCCGGTCAAGGACGGGCGGTGCAGCGGTCTGGCGAAGACCACCATTGTATTTCGGCAATCGCGCCGCCGGAGAGTTGGCGGCGCAACCGAACCTCGAGCCTCGGCCGGACGCTCTGCGAAAGCGCCAGAAGACTGGCGCACTCCAAGACGCTATCGCTACTCATCGAGCCGACAGGCGCGCTTGCGTTTTGGAGTGCGGCGGTATTCCGCCGCTGTCGCGCCCATGTTCCCGCTGGCCGACGATCATGCCGCTCGGCCAGCTCACTGGATGAGAGCTGACTGTGCGCGGCACTTACACAGCGCGCTGCGCTCCCGCTAGGCTTCGTAGACCCAGCGGCCGCCGACCATCGTCCGCTCCACCGGGATGCTGACGAGCGAGCCTGGATCTTCGCGCAGTGGATCGCGGCCAAGCACGACGAGGTCGGCAAGCTTGCCGCGCGCTATCGAGCCTTTGATGTTTTCCTCGAACGAAGCGTAGGCGCCGTGGAGCGTTTGCGTCCGCAGAGCTTCTTCGACCGTGACGCGCTGCGGTGCACCCCAGACGGTGCCTTTAATGTCGGTGCGCGTGACGGCTGATTGCAATGCCATCATCGGCTCGAACGGTCCGGGCGGGTAATCGGAGCCGGGCGCGACGCGCACGCCAGCGTCGAGGAAGCTGCGCAAGGCGAACATGTGATTGAGTCGCTCCGCACCGAACTCGCGGAACTTCTCGCCATGGTAGTAGACGTAGGCGGCGAACGGAGTCGGGATCGCGCCGAGCGCGCGGATGCGCTGGACTAACGAGTCATTAATGACGGTGCAATGCTCGAGGCGGAAGCGAGGATCGCGGCGCGGGCGCTCGCGCTGGAGCCGCTCGTAGACGCGCAACGCGATATCGATGCCTACGTCGCCATTGGCGTGGATGCCGATCTGCCAGTCGGCTTCGTGTGCCTTGCGCGCCATCTCGTAGAGCTCTTCCTCCGGCGTGACGATGATGCCGAAGTCATCCGGCCTGCCGACGTAAGGCTGCGAAAGTCGCGCGGTGCGCTCCGAGATCGAGCCGTCGCACGTCATCTTCAACGCGCCCACGCGGACCCATTCATCACCGAAGCCGGTGCGAATGCCGGCAGCGAGCAGCCGATCGATCGCGCCGTAGCCGATCAGGCAGTAGATGCGGGTCGAGAGCTCGCCGGCCGCGTGCGCGTCCTGATAGGCGCGGAGATCATTCTGCGAGCCGTAGGCGTCATGCGCCGAGGTGATGCCGGCGCGAGCGAGCATTTGGGAGATGAGCTTTACGCCGGCGCGATAGTCCTCCCGGCTGTTCGCCTCCGGGATGATCTTGTCGAACGGGTCCGTTGCCTTTTCGCTGATGCGGCCGCTGTGTTTGCCGGTCGCTGCATCTCGATCGAAACGACCGCCCGCTGGATCTGGTGTCTCTTCGTTGATTCCCGCCAGCTCGAACGCGCGCGAGTTCACGTATGCGGTGTGCCCGCCACGATGCGCGATGTAGACCGGATGATCTGGAGCTGCGGCGTCGAGGTCGGCGCGATTGAGCGGCCGGCCGTCGGACGTTTTCGTGTCGTCGTATTTGAATCCGAGCACCCATTCGCCTGGCGGAGTTTTTCCCGCGCGCTCGCGGATGGCTGACTGGATTGCCTCGATGGAGCGCAGATCGCAGTCTACCTGGCGCAGGTGCATGCGGCCAGCCACTGCCGGATGGGTGTGCGCGTCGATAAATCCCGGCACGACGGTCTTGCTCTCCAGGTCGATCTTCTTCGTGCGCCTGGTGGCCAGCGCGCGGACCTTGTCATTGCTGCCCACGGCCACGAATCGGCCATCAGCGATCGCGACCGCCTGCGCACGCGGGCGACGATCATCGATCGTGATGATGTTCGCGTTGAAGAGGATCAGATCCGGCTCGGTGCGCTCGAGGAAGAGCGTCGGCGCGAGCGCGAAGGTGCCGATCCGGCCGAGAAATTCACGTCGTGATTGCACAGCGGCATCCTGGCAAATTGTTCTCGCTGGTTTCAAGCCCACGTACGGCGCGCAGCTCGAGTGGCATGTCCTGCGGCGAAAGCGGCGGAAGACCGCCGCACTCCAAGACGCCAGCGACTGCGGGAGAGTCGGGCAGTCGCAGTAGCGTCTTGGCGTGCGCCAGTATTCTGGCGCTTTCGCGCGTGGCGCTCGCCGCGAGAGAAGCGGTTGCGAAGAGGGAGACGTTGCCATCTCGCGACGGCTGGTTCATAACCGGATCATGCTGCGCCTCGACCCTTGCCCAATCTTCGTAGCCGGGGAGTGGATCGACATCCACGACGTCGAGACGTCGCGCGTTCACAATCCTTCCGTCGGCGATGTCATCGCGGAAGCACCAATGTGCACAGCCGAGCACGTGAACGCTGCAGTCGAGGCGGCGGCGGCGGCGTTCCCGGACTGGTGGGAAACGCCGCCGGTGGAACGGGCGCGCATTCTGTTTCGTTTCAAGATGCTGCTCGAGGAGAACTTCGAGGAGATCGTGCGCTGCATCACGCGCGAGCACGGCAAGACGCTGGTCGAATCGCGCGGTGATCTGCGGCGCGGGATCGAGATGGTGGAGTTCTCGTGTGGGATTCCGTCGCTGCTCACGGGTGAAAGCATCGAGAACATCGCGCGCGGGATTGATTGCGACACCATCCGGCAGCCGCTTGGCGTCTGCGTGGGGATCACGCCGTTCAATTTCCCCGCGATGGTGCCGCTCTGGATGTACCCGGTCGCGCTTGCGTGCGGGAACACGTTCGTCCTCAAGCCAAGCGAGAAAGTTCCGCTCACCGCGATGATGATCGCGCGCCTGCTGGAGCAGGCCGGCATCCCGCCAGGCGTGTTCAATATCGTGCACGGCGGACGCGAAGCGGTCGATGCATTGCTCACGCATCCGCAAGTGCGCGCGGTGTCGTTCGTCGGCTCGACGCCGATCGCGCGCTACATATTCGAAACCGCGACCCGCCACGGCAAGCGCGCCCAGGCGAACGGCAGCGCGAAGAACTTCGCGCTCATCATGCCGGACGCCGACGTGGAGAACTCGACGCGCGGCGTGATCGAAGGCGCCTTTGGGTGCGCGGGCGAGCGTTGCATGGCGAGCTCGACGGCGGTCGTAGTGGGCGGTGCCGCGAAAACCGTGTTGCCGGCGCTCGCTGATGCCGCGCGCTCGATTCGCGTCGGCCGGACCGATACCGAGTCGCAGCCGAACATGGGACCGCTGATCACAGGCGAACATCGGAATCGCGTGGCGCAGTTGATCGAGGCGGGCGTGGGCGAAGGCGCTAAGATCCTGAACGACGGCCGCGGCGTGAAAGTCGATGGCGCGCCGAACGGCTTCTATCTGGGCGCTACGATCCTCGATGAGGTGCAGAACGACATGACGGTTTCACGCGAGGAGATCTTCGGGCCCGTGTTGAACGTGATGCGCATGGACGATCTCGGCGCCGCGATCGAGGCGATCAACCGCTCGCCTTACGGCAACGGCGCTTCCATCTTCACGCGATCGGGCAAGGCAGCGCGCGAATTTAAGCATCGAATCAAAGCCGGCATGGTCGGCATCAACGTCGGCGTGCCGGCATCGATGGCGTGGTTTCCGTTCAACGGCTGGGGCGATTCGTTTTTCGGCGATCTCCACATGCAGGGGAAGGAAGGCGTGCAATTCTTCACCCAGCAGAAGGTCACGACGAGCCGCTGGTTCGACGATCGGGAAGGCAACATCTGGAGCGACAAATGATCACCACTGAGAGAGAAGAAACTGCCACGAAGACGATGCCGCGTTTGCCGGCCTTCGATCATCAGCCCGGCACCTACCGCGGCCCATCGCTCGACGAGGTGCTGCGTCTCCGGCGCGAGTTCCTGAATCCCGGCATCTTCCTCTACTACAAGACGCCGATTATGATCGTGGAAGGGAAGGCGCAGTACGTCTTCGACGAGCACGGGCGGCGCTACCTCGATGCGCTTGGCGGGATCGTGACGGTGAGCGTCGGGCATTGTCACCCGCACGTTGTCGAGGCGGCGCGGAAGCAGAACGAGCTGCTGCAGCATTCATCGACGATCTATCTGCACCCGAACATCGTCCGGTACGCGGAGAAGCTCGCTTCGACGATGCCGGGCGACCTGAAGGTCTGCTACTTCGTGAACTCGGGATCCGAGGCGAACGATCTCGCGGTGCTGATGGCGCGTGCCTACACGGGCAACTACGACCTGATCGCGCTGCGGAACTCGTATCACGGTGGGAACGCGTCAGGCATGGGCCTGACCGCGCATCACACCTGGAAGTTCAATGTGCCGCACAGCTTTGGCGTGCATCACGCCATCGCGCCCGATCCCTATCGCGGTGCGTGGGGACGCGATCATCCCGACGCAGGCAAGAACTACGCGGCCGACGTGAAGAACCTCCTCGATCACGCGACATCTGGCCAGGTGGCCGGCTTTGTCGCGGAGTCAATCCAGGGTGTTGGCGGCTGCGTCGTCTTCCCCGACGGATACTTGCAGCACGCGTATGCACATGTGCGCGCGGCGGGCGGCGTTTGCATCGCGGATGAAGTGCAAGCGGGGCTCGGGCGGACCGGCACGCACTACTGGGGGTTCGAGACGCAGGGCGTGGTGCCTGACATCGTGACGATGGCGAAGGGCATCGGCAACGGCGCGCCTCTGGGCGCGGTGGTCACCACGCCAGCGATCGCGGCCGCACTCGCTCAGCGGACACACTTCAACACCTTTGGCGGCAATCCGGTTGTCTCTGCGCAAGGTCTCGCTGTGCTGGAGGTAATCGAGCGTGAGAAGCTGCAGGCGAACTCGCTCGCGATGGGCAGCCGCATTACCGCGGGCATGCAGCGGCTAAAGGAGAAGCACAGCATCATCGGCGACACGCGTGGCAAGGGTCTGTTGCTCGGCATTGAGCTCGTGAAAGACCGGAGCACGAAAGAGCCGGCGAAGGCGGAGTGCGCGCAGGTATTGGAGACCTGCAAGGAGCTTGGGCTCCTGCTCGGGAAAGGCGGCCTGCACGGGCAGACCATCCGCATTTCGCCGCCGATGTGCCTGAACGAAGCCGACGCCGATTTCCTCATCGAGGTGCTCGATGCGGCCTTCAGCAGGCTGTAGGCGGGAAGGCGATTGGCCGGGGCGAGCGGGAACTCGCGCGATTCGCACGCCCGAGTAGCGGGAGATCGCAATTGGTTTGCATTTTAGCCGCCGTTCTGACTAGACAAACGGCGTGCGTAAATTATTAGCATTTTTAGTCGTTGTTGGGCTCCCGCTAGGCGCGTTCGCGCAATCAATCGTCTGGCAGACTGAAGTCGCCGGGCAGAAGCGAGCCATCCAAGTCGTGGATGGTGTGCTGCATGTGGTGCCGCCAAGCGCCGCAGGCGAGTGGCGACCCGGCAAGGCCACGCCTTTCGGCACCGTGGTCGCGGCGGAGAAAACAGGCGCGATCGTAGCGCTCGCTCCGGGGCAGAACGTGCGCGCGGCGATCGAAACGGCGCTCGCAGCAGGCGCGATCGAAGTGGCGCCGGTGTTCATCGAGAAGGCGGACGCCGGGAAGGGCGTCGCGCAAGCACGCCGGTATCTGCTGACCCATAAGATCCTGATTCAAGCGGCGGGTGAAGCTGCCGCCCGCAAGGCTGCATCGCTCGTCGGAGCCCGCAGCGTATACGCCACCGTCGCGACGGACCGCTGGATGCTGACCTTCGCGAACGCACGTGAAGTGCTGGACGCATACGCGGCGCTGCAGGCCGCGGGCATCGATGCGCAGCCGCAGTTCAAGGTGCCGGGGTTCAAGAAAGTCGCGCCGAACGACCCTCTTTATCCGCAGCAGTGGCACCTGAAGAATACCGGGCAGCCGGAGGGCATCGCCGGAATCGATGCGAACGTGGAACCGGTGTGGGACTCGGGCATTCGTGGCGCTGGCCAGGTGATCTCGATCGTCGATGACGGTTTACAGCTCTCGCATCCCGACCTCTCGCCGAACGCATTGCCCCTCGGCGGCGACTTCCAGACGTCGAACCATTGGAACTTCAATGCCGAGCCGCAAACCAACGATCCGGGCGCTGGTTTAAAGGACGATGACACACACGGCACAAATTGCGGCGGGGTCGCGGCAGCTCGCGGCAACAATGGAATCGGAGTGAGCGGGTCGGCTCCGGAAGCAGGGCTCGTCGGCCTGCGTCTGATTTCAGGCGGTTTCACAGACGAACAGGCCGCGGCAGCATTGGGGTGGCGGCCGAACATCGTTACGATCTCGAGCAATAGCTGGGGCTACGACCAGGACGACTCGGTCACGGTTTCCGGGCCGGACGTGCTCGCGCGCGCGGCGCTCGAAAATGCGACCCGTGACGGGCGGAACGGCCGCGGCGTTGTCTTCACCGTCGCCGGCGGAAATGGCGGCACGGCGAATTACCGCGGCAAAGGGCCAGGGATCGACGAATCGAACTATGACGCCTTCGCGAATCAGCGCTTCGTCATCGCGGTGGGCGGGAACAACGATAAAGGCGTGCACAACTTCGCCGAGACGGGATGCAATCTCACGCTGACGGCTCCGACTGGTGGAGAGGGCAACGACCAGAACATCACCACCACGACCTTGATGGGGAAGGGGGAGATCGCCGGCCAGCCGGACTACACCGCGGGGTTCAACGGCACGTCCTCTTCAACGCCGCTTGTCTCTGGCGTCATCGCTCTGATGCTGAATGCGAAGCCGCAGCTCGGCTGGCGTGACGTGAAGGAGATCCTGATTCGCAGCGCACGGAAGATCGACAATGACGACGCCAGCTGGCAGACCAATGGCGCCGGTTTGCCGTTCCGCTTCAGCAATCGCTACGGGGCGGGCATGGTGAACGCGCAGGCGGCGGTCGATCTCGCGCGGACCTGGACGAATCTCCCGGCGCAAACGGAGGTAACGCGTGAAAGCGGCGCAGCGCCGTCCGCGATTCCGGACGAGTCCGAAGCCGGCGCGGTGCGCTCCTTCGATTTCTCCGGCACGAATCTGCGCGTCGAGCAGGTGCAATTCACGGTGGACATCACGCACCCGCGTCGCGGCGAGCTGGAGTACGTCCTGACGTCGCCTTCCGGCATGCGCAGCGTGGTCAATCGCCGCATCAACGATGACACCGCGAATCTGCAGTGGACGTTCCTCAGCGTACAGCATTGGGGCGAGCAGAGCAGCGGCACGTGGACCCTGGCGGTGCGGGATCGCGCTGCGGGGAACGTCGGCACACTGAACAGCGCATCCGTGAAAATTTCTGGCACCGCCGGGACAACGACCACACCGACGCGCCTCGGCAACATTGCGACTCGGCTGCGGGTGGGTGTCGACAGCAACGTGCTGATCGGCGGCATCATCATCACGGGCAATCAGCCGAAGCGGTTGATCGTCCGCGCGATCGGGCCCTCCTCGGGCGTGCCCGGCTCGCTGAGCAATCCAACCCTGGTGCTCAACAACTCCGCCGGTGAACCGGTGCGCGAGAATGATAACTGGCGGGATGCGCCCAACCGCGACGAGATCATCGCCAGCACCGTCGCGCCGCCGGACGACCGCGAGTCCGCCATCCTCATGACCTTGCAGCCGGGCCAGTACACGGCCGTGGTCAGTGGAGTGAACAACGAGACCGGCGTCGGCGTCGTGGAAGCATACGATCTCGACGGGACGGTGAGCTCAAAGTTCGGCAACATCGCGACGCGTGGCGTCGTGCAGACGGGCGACAACGTGATGATCGGTGGACTGATCGTGCTCGGCTCCAGCGCGCAAAAAGTGATTGTGCGTGCGATTGGGCCATCATTGCCGCTGGAGGGAAAACTGACCGATCCGACGCTCGAGCTCGTGGACGGCAACGGCACGCCAATCCGCAGCAACAACAACTGGAAGGACACACAACGGGCTGAGATCGAGGCCACCGGCATCCCACCGAAGAATGATCTGGAGTCCGCGATCGTGGAGACGCTTCCGCCCGCGCCTTACACCGCGATCGTCCGTGGCGTTGGCGACACTACCGGCATTGCTGTCGTGGAAGTTTACGCGCTGGACTAGGCGCGGCGTCAGCTCACCGGCGACGGCGAACGGCGCGAAGGTTCATCCTTTGTGTTCCTTTGCCGGCGCCGTGCCGCTATCTCTACTGCCGAGATGGATGCTCGAATTGTAATCGTCGGCGCTGGCGGTCGCCTGGGCGCTGCGTTGTTGCGAGACTACACGCCGCGCGGCGCAACCATCGGCTTGACGCGCCAGCAGCTTGATCTCGCGGATGCAGCGCAGGTTCGCGACACGCTTGGCGCGCTCGACTTCGATGTGCTGATCAACTGCGCGGCGCAGACAAACGTCGACCGTTGCGAAACGCATCCTGACGAAGCATTCCAGTTGAACGCGGAAGCTCCGGGTGTGCTCGCGGAGATCTGCACGCGGAAAGGCGCAAAGCTTGTGCACATCAGCACCGACTACGTGTTCGATGGCGAGCAGCGTGCGCCCTACACCGAGGATGACGCGGCGGAACCGATCAGCGTCTACGGCGAGTCAAAGCGGAGAGGGGAGCAGCGCGTGCTCGAAGTCTCAGAAGGCCATCTGGTGGTGCGCGTCTCGTGGGTGTTTGGGCCGGACCGCCCCAGCTTCGTCGACTGGGCGATGCAGCAGGCGCGCGAAAAGGATCATGTCGAAGCGATCGGCGACAAGTTTTCCACGCCGAGCTACACGCTCGATCTCGCCGATATGTTGAGCCGGCTGATGAGCCACGATGATGCGTGCGGCATTTTCCACCTAACGAACGGTGGCGCCTGCAGCTGGCAGGAGTATGGGCAATACGCGCTTGATTGCTGCGTGGCAGAGGGCATCCCGATGAAGACGAGGACGGTCGGCGCGGTTCCACTCGCGAGCATGGAGAAGTTCATCGCGCGGCGGCCAGTTCACACCACGCTTTCGACCGCGAAGTACACTCAGGTCACGGGCCATGCGCCGCGCGAGTGGCGTCATGCAGTAGCCGACTACGTGCGCACGCATGTGCTCGAAGGTACGGTCGGCAGCTAGGTGATCGCGCGCATCCAGGCGTCCGGCTTGCGTGCCGGAGCTGCTGCTCCGCCGAGGGATGAATAAGAACGGCCGATTCTTCGGCAACGCGCTGTGGTGGCCGCGTTTTGTGCCTAACGGGAAAGGATTGACGACGCACGTCCCCACCCGGCTTCATACGCGCGTTCGGTAACACCCCCTTCGGCAGAATTCCTATGATCGGCGGTTTGATCATCGTCGGCGACACGACGCAAAACGTGCTGGTGCGCGCGCTTGGGCCGTCGCTGCCGGTCAATGGCAAGTTCGCTGATCCTACACTCGAATTGGTCGATGCAAACGGCGACACGTCGCGACCAACAACAACTGGCGTGACGCCCGACAGGCTGAAGTTGAAGCGACGGGCATCCCGCTAAACAATCATCGGGAGTCGCCGATCCTCGCGACGCTGCCGCCGGCGCCTTACACCGCAATCGTGCGCGGCTTCAACGAAGGGACGGGCGTGGCGCTGGTGGAAGTCTACGCGCTACCGTAGCGGCGCGGGCGGCCGTCCATTGACAGCACCGGGGTCCCCCCTTTTGCTTCCCGCATGAATCTGACCAAGGCGCTCTGCGCCGCGCTGCTCTTCGGGGGGATCGCCAGCACGCAGGCTCAACTGGCGTGGGAGAAAACGGAAGTCGAGTTGCGCCCGAAACCCGGCGAGGAGAACGCGGTCGCGCAGTTCAAGTACACGAACAAAGGCGACAAGCCGATCCGCATCACCAATGTGAAGAGCTCGTGCGGCTGCACGGTGCCTGCCCTGAAGAAGAATGAGGTCGCGCCGGGTGAAAGCGGCGAAATCACTGCGACGTTCAACATCGGCGGCCGCACCGGCACGCAGGTGAAAACCGTGGCAGTGCAGACAGACGATCCTTCGCAGCCCATGACCAATCTCGTGCTGAAAGCCGTGATCCCGGAGATGGTGCAGGTGCAGCCCGCCTTCGTCTATTGGGAGACGGGTGAAGCGGCGAAGCCCAAGACGATCACTGTTCGTGCCGGCAAGGATGTCGCGGTCGGGGCGCTCAACGTCACGTCATCGAGCCCCGACTTCTCGACCAAGGTGGAGAAGAGTGAGGCCGGCGAGTTTCTGATTCACGTGCAGCCGAAGGACACGAGCGCGCAGCTCTCCGCTACGCTGACGATCAAAACTGATCTGCCGAAGCCATTCTATGCCAGCGCACGCGTGACCGGCCCCGCCTCGGCGGGCGGTCGTTAGGCGCATGCGCCCGATGATCCGCCAGGCCTTGCTCCTGCTTGGGCTGGCGTTTTTGCCCGCGATCGGCCAGGCGGTTTACCATCGCACGACTGCCCCATGGAATGAGCCGACCCTGAAGGAAGGCGAGGTGCGGCTCACCCAGGCGCGGGACTGGGGCGATAGCGTCATATGGGTGGACGCGCGGCCAGACGAGCAGTTCCAGCGCGATCACATTCCGCTGGCGGTGCAGCTGAACGAAGATCGCTGGGACGAGCTGTTCCCCCAGTTCATTGAGAAGTGGTCGCCCGATAAGCGCGTGGTGATTTACTGCAGCACCCTGAGCTGCGCGCTGAGCCATGACGTAACGAAGCGGCTGAAGGAACAAGCAGGGCTGCCGAACGTGTATGTCTTGAACGGCGGCTGGGAGGCGTGGCAGGACGCGTTGAAATGAAGGACTCGCCACACGTCCAATCGCCCTTGATGCAGGCCCGGGGAAGCCTGGCGCCGCGTCTCTATGTCGTGCCTGCGCTGGGCGCCGTGATCGGCGGTCTCTTCATCTACGCCGGTGCGTTGAAGGCGTGGGATCCCGTGAAATTCGCAACAGACGTGCAGAATTTCCGCATCCTTCCCTGGGGCCTCGGCGTGCGGCTCGCGTTCTACCTGCCGTGGCTCGAGATCATCTGCGGTGTCGCGCTGCTCATTGGGTGGATGCGGTCAGGCGCGCTGGCCATCCTCACCGGCCTGACGGTGATCTTCATCGGCGCCACGATCTCAGCGCAGGCGCGCGGGATTGATCTCGAGTGCGGTTGCTTCGGCAGCGCGACCAAGAACCTGTCCTTCGCGTCGCACATGGCGATCCTGGCCGGGATGCTCGCCGGGCTCATCATCCTCTGGTTCTGGAATCCTTCACGCAGCGCGCGCGGCAGCGCGTTGTAGCGCGCTCGGCAGAAGCCGTCATCCCGAGCGAAGCCGAGGGATCCGGTGCGACGGCGCTCGGTTTGGCAGCGGGATTCCTCCACTCCGGTTGGAATGACAGGTTTAGTTTGCCGCTAGAGCCGAGGCTATAAATCCGTAAACGGATCCGGCTTCGCGATCGTGCCGAGGCTGCCCTGCTGTTGAATCAGCTTCGCCACTAATCCGGTCCAGCCCGTTTGGTGACTGGCGCCTAATCCCGCGCCTGTGTCGCCGTTGAAATATTCGTGGAAAAGGTAGCGGTCGCGATCGCGGGCCGGATGGAGACCGCAGCCGTAGTGCGGCGCGAACGGTCGGTTGCCGTTTGCGTCCGGCAGCCAGAGCGAGATCAGCCGATTCGAGAGCTCATTCGCGATGCACTCGAGCGTCTGGAAGTTCCCGGAGCCGGTGGGGCATTCCACTTTGAAGTCGTCGCCATAATAGCGGTGAAACTTCTGCAGTGACTCGATCAGCAGGTAGTTGATCGGCATCCAGACTGGACCGCGCCAGTTTGAGTTTCCGCCGAATACGCCGCTCTGCGACTCCGCGGGCTCGTAGCGCACCTCGCGTTGCTCACCGGATCCCTGGAGCACGAAGGGATGCTGCTCGTGATACTTGCTCATCGAGCGGACGCCGTAGGGGCTGAGGAATTCTTCCGGGTCAAGCATGCGCCGCAAGAGCCGCTTCATGCGATGACCGCGGGTCAGCGCGATGAGCCGGCGCTCGCCGCTGCCCGGTGCGTGCCAGCGCGAGATCAAGGCAGCCAGGTCGGGCCGGTTTTCGAGATACCACTCGAGGCGCGATTTGAATCCAGGCACGGCTTCCAGCAACTCCGGCTCGATCGTCTCCACGGCGAGCAACGGCATCAGGCCGACGAGGGAGCGGACGCGCATCCGCACATAGCGCCCATCCGGCAGGTGGAGGACATCGTAGAAAAACTCATCATCCTCGTCCCACAACCCGATGCCTTTGCCACCCGCGTTGTTCATCGCCCCCGCGATGGCGAGGAAGTGTTCGAAGAACTTCGTCGCGATGTTTTCGTAGACCGGATTCTCGCGCGCGAGCTCGAGCGCGATCCGCATCAGATTGAGCGAGAACATCCCCATCCAGCTCGTGGCGTCGCTCTGCTCGAGATGTCCGCCGCCCGGCAGCTTCATGCTGCGATCGAAGACGCCGATGTTATCGAGCCCGAGGAAACCGCCTTCGAAGATGTTGTTGCCGGACGAATCCTTCCGATTCACCCACCAGGTGAAGGCGATCAGCATCTTGTGGAAAATGGTCTCGAGAAAGGCGCGATCGCCGCGGCCGGTCTGCCGCTGCTCCATCTTGTAGACACGCCATGCCGCCCAGCCGATGACGGGCGGATTCACGTCGCTGAAGTTCCACTCGTAAGCCGGGATCTGGCCGTTGGGATGCTGGTACCACTCGCGCGTGATCAGATCGAGCTGGTCCTTGGCAAACTGCGGATCGACCAGCGCGAGCGGGATGCAGTGGAACGCGATGTCCCACGATGCATACCACGGATACTCCCACTTATCGGGCATCGACATGACGCGCTCGTTGTGGAGGTGGCGCCACTCCCAGTTGCGGCCGCGCTTGCGTTCTTCGGCGGGCGCGGGTTGACCCGGATCGCCCTCCAGCCACTGCTCGACCACGTAGTGGTAGAACTGCTTGCTCCAGAGCATGCCGGCGAGCGCCTGTCGTTGGATCGCGCGGTGCTCCGGGATCAGCGATGCCGGCGCGAGCGTCTCGTAGAATTCATCTGCCTCACGTGAGCGCAGTGCGAACGTCTCATCGAAGCTCTCGAAGGGATCTGCGATCGCCGCAGCGGAGTCGACCTGCTGGAGGCGCAGGCGGACGGAGCGGCGTTCTCCCGGCGCCAGGACGAGCCGCAGGTGTGCGGCGGCTTTCGTGCCGAATTGCTGCGGATTTACGGCGCCGGATCGCCCGTCTACGAGAAACTCATGGAAAGCGTCCTTCGTGAAGGGAGACGTATTAGGCACTTTCCAAAGCCGCTCGGTGTTCGTCTCATTCTCGGTGAACAGCAGCGCGTCGGCCTCTTCGCAGACCAAGGCGTACTTACCCAGCACGTGATGGAGCGCGTCGATCCGCGGCAGCTTTCCTGAACCGCGCGACGCGCGCAGGAGCGGTTTGCGATCGTCGCGACCCCAGCCCCACGTATTGCGGAACCAGAGTGTCGGGAGCAGATGCAGCGCTGCTTCTCTTTGGCTCGCGTTGGTGATGGTCGCGCGGATCAACAGATCGCGTGGCAGCCGCTTCGCATATTCGATCTCGATGTCGAAACAGCCGCCGTCGAACACACCGGTATCGGCGAGCTCAAACTCCGGTTCCTGCCGCGTCCGCAGCCTATTTTGCCTGACGATCTCATCATTCGGGCACGCGTCGCACGCATAGCGATACGTCATCCGCATGTAGCTATGCGAAGGCGTGTTGTCGTCGTAGAAGTAGACCTCCTTGACGTCTTCGCCGTGATTGCCCTGCGGTCCCGTCAGCCCGAAGAAGCGCTCCTTTAGGATCGGGTCCCGCTCGTTCCAGAAGGCGAAGGCAAAGCAGAGGCGCTGCTTGAAATCGCTGATGCCGGCAATGCCGTCTTCGTTCCAGCGGTAGGCGCGGGAACGGGCGTGCTCGTGCGGGAAATAATTCCATGCATCGCCGTCGTCGCTGTAATCTTCGCGCACTGTTCCCCAGGCGCGTTCGCTCACGTAGGGACCCCACAGGTCCCACTGCTCTTCGCCGCGATTGTTTCGCTCGACGCGAATCTGCTCGGCGGTCATCGAGAGTACGGTCTGCGCGTACTGCGCGGCATTAGCAATACATTTCCGCGAGGAGACGGCGCAAGGCAGCGGCGTCTCGCGCATGGAGCGCACCGAGTTTCCGGCCGAGACGCCTTTTGCTGACGGCGCGGATCTGGTCTGCGGCGACTTCCGCGGGCTTGCCTCCCACTTTGACCTGCAGGCGTGAGCGCCACGCGCCGTGTATTTGCGTCGTCATCGGGCAGATCACGACCGTCTCGAGAGCACGATTCAAGACGTCCAGGCTAACAACTACCGCCGGACGCTTCTTGCGCAGCTCACTTCCGCGTATTGGCTCGAGGTCCACCCAGATGACATCATAGCGCTTTGGAGTCATTCCAATCCATCGGCAGTCGTAGACTCCCAGTCCGACCAGTCTTCCGCGCTAGCCGCCATCTGCTTCGCTGTTTCCGGCCACGATAACTTCTGGGCTTTCCGCCGGTTTGGCCGCAGCACGATCTCTTCAGGTTTCTCTTCCACCACCACGGAATCGACGAGGTGATACTTGCGCAGCATGCTTGCCGGCAAGCGTATGCCGCGTGAATTACCGATCCGAGAAATCTTGAGAACGGTTGTGCTCACGCGTTAGCACTGTAATTACGCCCTGCTTGGGAACGCAAGATGTTTGCGCTCGGATGGCGCGCGCCAAATTACTCCCACTCGATCGTGCTCGGCGGCTTGCTCGAGATGTCGTAGCAGACGCGATTCACGCCTTTTACCTCGTTGATGATGCGCGACGAAATCCGCGCGAGCAGCTCGTAGGGCAGCCGGACCCAGTCGGCGGTCATGCCGTCCTGGCTCTCGACGATGCGGATCGCGATCGTGTTCTCGTAGGTGCGCTGATCGCCCATCACGCCGACCGAGCGAATCGGCAGCAGGACGGCGAACGATTGCCAGACGCGGTAATACCAATCGGAGGCTTCCATTTCGCTGGTCACGATCGTGTCCGCTTCGCGAAGAATGTGGAGATACTCGGGCGTCACTTCACCGAGGATGCGGACCGCCAGTCCCGGCCCAGGGAACGGCTGGCGATGCACAATTTCCTTCGGCAACCCGAGCTGTAACCCAGCCTGCCGGACCTCGTCTTTGAACAACTGACGTACCGGCTCGACGAGCTCGAAGTGCATCTTCTCGGGGAGCCCGCCGACGTTGTGGTGGCTCTTGATGACATGCGCGGGATTGCCGCCGATCGCGACGCTTTCGATGACGTCGGGATACAGCGTCCCCTGCGCGAGGAATCGATAGCTGTGGCCGTGCGCGCCGTTCGCCTGGTCTTCAGCGAGCAGTTCCTCGGTCGCGTGCTGGAACACGTCGATAAACTCGTTGCCGATGATCTTCCGCTTTTGCTCGGGATCGGTGACGCCTTTCAGCTTGCTCAGGAAACGCTCGGAGGCGTCGACGTACTTGAGCTTGATGTGGAAGTTCTCGCCGAAGACGCGCTGCACGATCTCTTCTTCGCGGGCCCGCAGGAGTCCGTTGTTGACGAAAATACAGGTCAGCTGATCGCCGATCGCTTTGTGCAGCAGCGCGGCAACGACGGATGAATCCACGCCGCCACTGAGGCCGAGAACGACCTTCTCTTCGCCGACCTGCCGCCGCACCTGCTCGCACGCTTCATCGATGAACGAGCCCATCGTCCAATCCATCCCGCAGTGGCAGATTTGGTAGACGAAGTTCTGGATGATCTCGCGCCCGCGCGGCGTGTGCGCTACTTCGGGGTGGAATTGCAGGCCGTAGAGCTTGCGATCCGGATCCTCGATTGCGGCGAACGGTGAGTTTTCCGTGTAGGCCGCGGTGCGAAAACCAGGCGGTAACTCAGTCAGCTTATCGGCGTGGCTATTCCAGATATCGAGCTGCTCGCCGATGCCGTGGAAAAGGGATGAGCCGTCCGCCACGTGCAGCATGCTCGCGCCATACTCGCGCCGCGCGCTGAACTCGACTTTGCCGCCAAGGTGATGCGCGATCTGCTGCATGCCGTAGCAGATGCCGAGCACCGGAATTCCGAGCGCGAAGATCGCAGGATCGATCTGCGGCGCGCGCTCTTCGTAGACGCTCGCCGGTCCACCGGAAAGGACGATGCCTTTCGCGTTTGCTTCCGCCACGCGGGCGGCGGTGATGCTAAACGGAACGACCTCCGAGTACACCTGGCACTCGCGAATCCGGCGCGCGATGACCTGCGTGTACTGCGAGCCGAAATCGAGGATGAGGATCTTCGAGTGCGCGGTAGTCGTGGACATGCGCGCTACCGATCGCGTGGGGGCGGCGGACCTTCGCGCGGCCTGACGTATGGGTCGCCGGTGCGGTCGATTTCCGGCATCACCTCGCCCTGGCCGCTCGCGCCGCGGCGCACCTGCTCGCCCAACTCTTCCGGCGTCGGACCTTCGCTCGCACAGCCGACAAATGAGAGCACACCAGCAAGGCTGATTGCGGCGAGAAGTGGCTTCATCTGCAAAGATTAGAGTGCCGTCCGGTCATTGCAAGGATGCTGCGACGGGGTCCGCGGCAGGCGCCGCAAATCCAGCGGTGCTTGTGCCAAGCACCGGATCCGCGGGTCCCGTTCGTCCGGTGCGCAGGCGCTTGGCAAAGCGCTCTTACACCGCGGCGGCACGACGGCGTTAGCAGGTTGCGCATCTCGCTTCAGGGCAGAAGACTCGCATGTGATCGCGCCAGAAATCCTCCTGCAAGGCTACCGGCTCGGGGTGTTCCCGATGGCGATGGAGGATGGTGCGATTGAGTGGTTTTCGCCCGATCCGCGAGGCGTGCTGCCGCTCGATGGCTTCCACGCTCCACACGCGCTCGCGCGCTTGTTGACGAAGCAGCGCTTCGAGATCCGGATCAACGTTTCCTTCACCGAGGTGATGCGCCGCTGCGCTCGACGCGACGAGACATGGATCAACGAGGAGATCATCGCGAGCTACACTCGCCTGCACCAACTTGGATACGCGCACTCCGTCGAAACGTGGAGGGACGGCAAGCTCGTCGGCGGGCTCTACGGTGTGGCGCTGGGCGGCGCGTTTTTTGGTGAGTCCATGTTTCACGAGGTGACGGACGCCTCAAAGGTGGCATTGGCTGGGCTCGTTGATCGTCTCCGCGCCCGCCAATTCATCTTGCTCGACACGCAATGGCTCACGCCGCACCTGGCGCGGTTCGGAGGGACGGAGATATCGCGCCGGCATTACATGCATCTGCTCGGGCGGGCCCTCGCGCTGTCATCCACGTTTGATGATCAGTGAGGCGAGGGGGTTCTCCCTTGCTCGCCTGCCGGAATCTTGCATAGTGCTCGCTGCTTTGCCGGTGCGCTTTCGCCGCTGGTCGAGCAGCGTGCGGCTGAGTAGCTCAGTTGGTAGAGCAGTGGACTGAAAATCCACGTGTCGGGGGTTCAATTCCCTCCTCAGCCACCACTTCAGCTGCCGGTGTTTTGCAACCGAAGCACGGTGCATCGTCGTATCTCAGCCGATGATTCTGCGGCGATCCAACCGAGTTCTCGCGGCGCTGCTTTGCATGCTCCCCACCTTGGCACTAGCAGACCCGGATGTGCAGGTCTCGACGATCTCTATTCCCGCGGGCGGGGGCACTGTGCGGGCGACCGTTTTCGAGAAAGCGGGAACGGCGCGCCGTCCCGCAATCGTCGTGCTACACGGGGCGGGCGGGATGATTTTCGATGGTCCCGAGATGCGGCGCGTGAGCCGGCATTTGGCCGAGGATGGAAATGCGGTGTACCTGCTCCACTACTTCAATCGCACCGGCACGGTGGCGGCGTTCGATGCCACGATGCAGCGGCACTTTGGGTTGTGGCGGCGGACGGTCGTCGACGCGGTGGCAGAGATCCAGGCGCGGCGTGGCGATGCGTCGCCTGTCGGGATCTATGGGTACTCGCTGGGCGCCTTCCTGGCGCTCTTCACGGCCTCGGATAATCCGCGCGTCGGCGCGGTCGTCGAGCACGCGGGTGGCGTGTGGAACGGCAAGCTGGATCGCATCGGCAAGATGCCGCCAGTGCTGATGATTCATGGGGAGCAGGATGCGCGTGTGCCGTTTACGAAGTACGCGACCCCGCTCGTGCCAGAGCTGCGGGCACGCGGCCGAAGGCTGGAGACGCGGTTCTTTCCGACGGAGGGGCACACCTTCACACCGGCAGCGATGATGACGGTGCGGGAAGATGCAGCGCGCTTCTTTCGCCGCTGGCTGCGCCCGCCCTGAGCGCGCGCTGCGCCGCTACCTACGCCACGAGCAGCGGCGTGGCATCTTGCCCGGACGCGACGCCGTCGAATTTCGTGTAGAGGAATTTGGTGACGGGCGAGTTCTCCTTCGCGATCGCCACCGCACGCGTGAGCCCGTGTTCGCGGAGGGCAGAGAGCGAGCGCGCCAGCAGGTGAGTGCCAAAGCCGCGATTGCGATATTCCATCAACACACAGGGGCCCGGCGAAAGGTGGTTGGTCGCCTCTGCGTTGAGCGATAACACGGAGCCGCCGATGATGCGCGCGCCGTGGCGCAGGACGAGGCAACCGTTTGCATCGCGCTGCAGAGTGTCTTCAACCCAGGCCTCGACGGTTTGCATCACTTCCTTCATCGTCGTGTTCCACTCCGGATCCAGCGCGAAGGAGGCGGTCACGACACGACGCAGCTCCTTCTCATCATCGGCCGTGGCGGGTGAGATTTGGTAGTGCTCCGGCAGCTCGGCAAACGCGCTGGGCAGCGCGGTGAGATCCCACGTGAACTGAACCCAATTAATCAGTTTCATTTTCCCGCGCTCATTATCGTGGATTGCAGTTTGGGCAGCAACTCACGTTGCGCATCCGGGCAGCGCAAGGGGAACGCAGCCGAGACGCCGTCTGGTTGCGCGAATCTCGGGAAGATGGTCCGGGCCGGCTGACCTCCAGAGACCCGGCGGCTGCGCACTGCGCCTGTGAATGGATGACGCACGCAGGCTAGATCGCCTGCACTGCTTTCATCGTCTCCTGGTAAGCCTGGTAGAGCTCGCGATGCTGGGTCACGCCGCGGCGCAGCACAGGCTTGAAGTTTGCCAGGTCGGCGACGTTGATGATCTGGTCGACGCTTTGCACGAAGGCGCTCATGGCGTCGTTCGTGGCGAAGCGATGGCTGAGCAGCACCACGAAGTGATCGCGGCGCTGAGTGCCCGCGCGTTTGGTCAAATGGGCGAGGACCGGGTTGGTCTGCGCGGTCGAGCCTTTGAAGTTCTCATACACGACGACGACGTTGTAGCTGTAGGTCGAGAGCTTCAGCAGCACGTCTTCCTCGAACAAGCCGAGGTGGACCTTGTAGCTCATGTCGATCAGCTGCGGGACGATGAGCTTCTGGTATTGCTGGTGGTCGATGCAGACGAGCGCGGTGTTATCGCCGGCGTCGAAGAACGATGTTTCGAAGTCGTTGGGCATGGCGGTTTAGCGGAAGGCGTTGACGGGACGATCAAGTCGCAGCCCCGAGTCGAGGTCGTTATCGACGCCGCGTGTCTTCTGAATGATGTCGATGCCGCGAGTGACCTTGCCTTTGCGTGAGGCAAACGAGACCGCGGTCTCCTCGCTAATGAAGTCGTTTTCGTAAGCGTTCAGGATCGATTGATCGAAGGTCATCCAGCCGAACGGCGCGCTGGCTTCAATGATCTCATAGAAGCTGCGGTGTTCGCCTTCGCCGATCGCGATCGTCTCCTTCGTGCGCAGATTGTTGCCGAGGATCTCGGTGAGCAATTGGCGGCCGCCGCCGACTTTCGGCGCGAGGCGCTGGCTGACGATGTAGCGCAGCGTGTCCGAGAGACGAATGCGCAGCTGCTGCTCTTCGCCGAGCGAGAAGAGGCCGAGGATACGGTTGATCGCCTGGCCAGCATCCACCGTGTGCAGCGTGCTGAGCACAAGATGTCCCGTCTCCGCCGCCATCAGCGCCACTTCGACGGTCGCGCGGTCGCGCATTTCGCCGACGAGAATCACTTTTGGGGCCTGGCGCAGTGCGGCACGCAACCCGTTTGGGTAGTTGTTGAAGTCGTGGCCGAGCTCGCGCTGGTTGAATGTCGCTTTGCGTTTCGGGTGAACGAACTCGATCGGATCCTCGAGGGTCACAATGTGGACCGGCTGCGTCTCGTTGATCTCGTTGAGCAACGCCGCAAGGGTGGTCGTCTTACCGCTGCCGGTCGCGCCGGTGAGGAGGACCAAGCCGGTCTTTTCCTTCGCGATCGCCTCGAAGATCGGCGGCAAGCCGACCGCTTTGATCGTTGGGACGGTGCCTTCGAGTTTGCGAAGAACGATCGAGAAATGTCCCTGCTGACGGAAGATGTTCACGCGGAAGCGCGCATCGTCTCCGAGCGAGTAGCTGCAGTCGCACGAGCCGCCGGTGAGGTAATCGTAAATCAGCCGGCGATTTCCTTGCATCAAGGTGAGCGCGATCTGCTCCGTCTGGTAAGGGGTGAGCGCTTCGATCGGCGGGTCGACGTAGACCGGCTTGAGCTCGCCGAAATCTTCCACCTGCAGTGGGTGGCCGACGGAGAAATTGAGGTCCGAGATGCCGTCATACGTCGCCAGCATCGCGGAGAGGATTTTATCGAGATCGGGAGTTCTCATGTGACGCTGGGATTATTCGTCTGCGCCGTCGGCGGGCGGCTCTTTGAGGAAGGGGCGGAATTTCTTCTTTTCGATCGCCTTGTCGTAGGCCTCCTCGGGCGAAATGCGGGTGTTGCGCAGGTGATCCATGATCGCGTCGTCGAGAGGCTGGTTGCCCTTCTTTTTGCCCACCTGGAGCATGCCGGGGATCTGGTGAGTCTTGCCCTCGCGCACGAGGTTGGCGATCGCCATGTCGACCACCAGAATCTCGAGGGCGGCGACGCGGCCAGGCTTGTCGATGCGTTTGAACAGATTCTGCGCGATGACGCCTTTGAGTGATTCAGCCAGCGTAGCGCGGATCTGGTTCTGCTGGTCAGTCGGAAAGACGTCGATGATACGATCGACGGCCTTGGCGGCGCTTGAGGTATGCAGCGTTCCGAAAACAAGGTGCCCGGTCGCGGCCGCGGTCAGGGCGAGCTCGATCGTCTCCAAGTCGCGCATTTCACCCACGAGCAGGATGTCCGGATCTTCGCGCAGTGCGCCGCGCAGCGCAGAGCTGAATGAGCGCGTGTGCACACCGACCTCGCGATGCTGCACGAGGCAATTTTGGCTGCGATGCACGAACTCGATCGGGTCCTCCACCGTGATGATATGATCGTGACGCTGCAGGTTTGCGTAATCCATCATCGCCGCCAGCGTGGTCGACTTGCCGGATCCGGTCGGGCCGGTAACGAGAACGAGGCCTTTTTTGAGGAGCGGAAATTTCTTGAGGATGGGCGGCAGATTCAGATCCTCTACCGTGAGGACGGTCGAAGGAATCAGACGGAACACGGCCGAGATGCCGTATTTCTGCTGGAAGAAGTTGGCGCGATAGCGCGCGACTCCGGGGACTTCGTAGCCGAAGTCGATGTCTGAGGTTTCCTCGAAGACCTTGATCTTACCTTCGGGCGCGATCTCGTAGACCATCGCTTTCAGGTCGTCGTTCTTAAGCGGCGGATAGTCGACGCGCACCAACTCGCCGTTGATGCGGAGCATCGGCGGATTGTTGGTGGCGAGGTGAAGGTCGGAAGCCTTCTGCTCCGACATCAGTTTAAAGAAAGAATCGATGCGAGCCATGGAGTCTCTGCATCGTGAAGCTAAATCGATGCCACAGCGGATGGATTCACCGCGGCGACTTGGGGTGTCGCGCTCGACCGCCGATTACGCGCCGCCGACGCGGCAGCGGCGGTGCGGCGACTATCGTGCCTGCCGCCCGGCGTCGAGCGTTGAACGCACTTGCGAGAGCAGCTTCTCGCGCGTGTACGGCTTTGGAATAAAACCGCGAAGACCCTGCGCCAGCATCGCGCCGATCTTGCTTTGCTCGGCGAAGCCGCTGCTTAGCACGACGTTGACGTTCGGATTCAGCGCCCGCAGCTCGTCAAACACGGCGTCGCCTTCCATGATCGGAAGGAAGAAGTCCAGCACGACGAGCCCGATGTGAGAGCCGACGCGCTGATAAATCTTGAGCGCCTCGATGCCGTCCTTCGCGAGGATCACCTTGTAGCCCTCATCAGCCAGCATCTCGGACGCCAGCTCCGAAATCTCTGTCTCGTCGTCGACCAGGAGAATCAGCTCGCGGTTCCCCTTTGGGTTCAGGACCGGGATTTCCGGCGGGATCGGAGCACGAGCAGTCTCCTTCGGTACAATCGTCGGCGTCAGCTCCTTGACTGGCGCAGGTGCGACCGCACTGCGGACCGGAATGTTGCTCGGCAGCCGCGGCGACGCCTCCGCCGGAGGAGGCATCACAACGAAGGGCGTGGGGTTGTGTGGTTTATTGGCGGTTTGCGATCGCCCGATGCTGCCGGCCAGAATCTGCGTAGTGACGCGATCGAAGAGTGACTGCGCGGTCTTCGAGGCGAGCTCGACGCGTTCGCCGAGCATCTCGATGTAGTTGTGTTCGCCTTTGTGTTGCCGCGCCAGATCCGCATACCGCGAGATCTGCTGCAACATCGAGTTCAGCTCGGTCGAAGTAGTGGCGATCCACTTCAGATCTTCATGATCGAGCATATGTCAGGCGAGCTTCAGGTCTGATTCTGGTCTTCCGCGCACGCCCACCAAACGCAGCCTAGAATGGTCGATACAGCAAGGGCAAAGAATCCGGCGGGAAGCATAGGTCAAGATCCTTGGAACCAGCACGGTTCATGCCGGGGTGCGCTTCGAGGGTTAAACGTCCATCATCGGGGAAGCTTGCCAGGCGGCCACCGCGGAGCGGCCTGGAGCGCCAATCAACTCCCGTCCGGGCAGCTCGACTCGCGACGTCTACGCAGCATGCCGTCACCCTTGGAAGCGTCGCGACTCAAATCCGCCGAAGCGAGCCTTCGGCCGAACACGCGGTCAACGGCCGAGCATTTGATCGCGTTTTGCTTTGAACTCCGTTCCCGGTTTCCACTCGGGCCACTTGTCGCCTTCTGCTACCTGGTAGCCGACTTCGAACAGCATCTGCATGTCCTCCACCGCGCCGGATAGGTCCCACGCGGGATCCACCTGGTCCGACGGCTGGTGATAGATGTTCGCGACGTATTCCTCGCTTTTCTGGTGGCCGAAGTCGGCCGGCTTGCCGATCACCTCTTTGCCGCGCCCGGTGTAGAGCGCCGGGATGCCAAGCTTTGAAAACTCGAAATGGTCGGCGCGGTAGAAGCTGCCCCGCTCCGGTTTGCTGTTCGGTTTGACCACTCGCCCGCGCCGCGTGGCGGCCTCGATCAACATGTCGTCGAGGGTGGAATTGCCATCGCTGACGCTCTCGATGTCCTTTGTTTTTCCCCAGACGCTGGTGCCGTCGATGTTGATGTCGCCGACTGTCTTGGCGAGCGGATAGAGCGGGTTCTCTGCGTAGAATTTCGCGCCCAGCAGGCCGGATTCCTCGGCAGTCGTGGCCATGAATAGCGCTGAGCGTTTCGTCGCTTTCGGCAGCTTCTGATGCGCCTGCGCGATCTCGATAATCGCGGCCACGCCGGACGCGTTGTCGACTGCGCCGTTGTAGATGTTGTCGCCCGGCTTGCCGGCTTCCCGCCCGAGATGATCCCAGTGCGCGGTGTACATCAGCCACTCGTCCTGTAGCTTCGGATCGCTGCCCTCCATCTTGCCGACGACATTAGTCGACTGAAACGTGCGGACCTTTTGTTTGAGATTGAAGTTCGCGGTCGCGCCTAACGGCACCGGACGGAAATCCTTGCTCAGGGCGGCTTTCTTCAGCTCGTCGAAGTCCTGTCCGCTCACGCTGAGCAACCTCTTCGCGGTGTCGAGGTGCACCCACGAGCGCACGGCCACGCTGCCCATGTTCTTGTCGGCAGCGTTGATCTCGAAGTTCTCCGTCGCCCAGCTGCTCTGGACCACGGAATACGGATACGCAGCCGGCTCCGTCTCGTGGATGATGATCGCCGCGGCTGCGCCTTTCTCCGCCGCGATCTCATATTTGTAGGTCCAGCGGCCGTAGTAAGTCATGGCGCGGCCTTTGAACATCTTGTCGTCGAGCTTCGCGGCATCGGCGGGATCCCGGATCGCGGGATCGTTAATCAGCATCAGGATCGTCTTCCCGCGCACGTCGAAGTCCTTGTAGTCGTCCCAGCCGTACTCGGGTGCGACGACGCCATAGCCGACAAATACAACCTCCGAGTTCTCGACGTTGATCTCGGGGTCGAGCCGCGCCGACGAAGCCACGTATTCGTCGGGGAACTTCAGTTGGAGCGAGTTGCTGCCCATCGAGAGCGTCGCGGTTGGCGTCGTCACGATCCCGGCGAGCGGAACTTCCTGCGTGTAGCTGCCGTTCGGATTGCCGGGTTTCAGACCCGCCGCTTTGAACTGCTCGGTAATGTATTTCACCGTCAGCTCCTCGCCCTTCGATCCGGGGGCGCGGCCCTCAAATTCGTCCGACGCGAGCACCTTGATGTGCTTCAGCAGGTCTCCGGTGTCGATCGCGTCGAGCGCAGCTTTCGGTGGCGCCGCGGCTTTATCTGCCGCGAACGATGCCGGAGAACTGGAGACGAGGAGAGCGAGCGCGCAGGCGAGGCGGAATTTCATCTCCCTTGAATCGCCACCGCGCAGCGCGATGGCCGCTCACTCCAGCCGCACGTGCTTGTAAGGATGGTGATCCAGGATCGTGGGATGCCAGCCTTTCACGTTCGGCCGAATGAGGAAGGCGTGCGTGTAGAAGTAGACCGGCAGGATGGGCGCTTCATCCAGCAGGATGGCTTCGGCTTTCTGGAACGCAGCCAGCCGTGCGGCGTGGTCGCCGGTCTGGCCAGCCTCGGCAATCAGCCGGTCATACTCGGGATTGGACCAGCCCGTCATGTTGTTGCCGCCGCCCGTTACCCAAAGGTCGAGGAACGAATTCGGATCGTTGTAATCGCCGATCCACGTCGAGCGGATCACCTGGTAATTCATCTGCCGCCGTGAGTCGAAGTAGACCTTCTCCTCCTGGTTCACGAGCTCGGCGCGGACGTTCAACTCCTTGCGCCACATCTGCTGGATGGCTTCCGCCGTCAGCTTGTGATTCTCGGAGCTGTTGAAAAGGATCTCGACCGGCGGGAGATCGCGGCCGTTCGGAAATCCGGCTTCCGCGAGCAGCCGCCGGGCAGCTTCCGGATCGTAAGGAATCTCTGCGATCGGCGTGTAGCCCGCGGTGTTCGGTGGCGTGAACGAGCCGGCTGGCAACTGCCCTCCGCGCCACACGCGCTCCACGATCGCCTTGCGATCCAGCGCCATGGCGAGCGCGCGCCTCACGAGCCGGTTGTTCAAGGTCGGACGCGTGACATTCACGCGGAAGAAGTAGCTCCCGAGATATGGATCGATGCGCAGGAATTCCGGCTGCTCGCGCCGGTAGCGATCGATGCGATTGACCGGCATCGAGTCGGTGACGTGCAAGGCGCCGGAGCGAAACGAGCGCTCTTCCGTGTCGTTGCTGTCGATCGTGTGGAAGACGATCGCATTGAGCGAGACGGTCTCGCGATCCCAGTAGGTCTCGCTCTTCTTCACGCGCACGCGGACATTGACGCGCCATTCGTCGAGCGTGAATGGCCCATTGCCCACGAAGCGATCGGGCAGCGTCCAGCGGCTGCCACGCTCGTGCACCGGGCCATGCTTCTGGATCGTGGGGATGTGAACCGGGAACCAGGAGTAGTGGTTCAGCAGCGAGAGGAAGTAGGGCGTAGGATGCGCGAGCCGGATCTCGAGCGTGTAGGCGTCGATGGCGCGAAAACCAACCTGTGCGAAGTCGGCGAGCTTTCCTTTGTGAAACGCTTCGGCGTTTTCCACTGGATAGAGCATGTAGGCGACGTCGGACGCAATCGCCGGCGTCAAAATGCGGCGGTATGACTCGACGAAATCTTTCGTGGTGACCGCGTCGCCATTCGACCACTTCGCGTTCTGCCGCAGATGAAACGTGTAGAGCTTGCCGTCTGCCGAGATGTCCCAGCGTTCTGCGACGCCCGGCACCGGATGCAGGTCGACAGGATCTTCGGCGACGAGCCCTTCGAGCAGTGCCGTAATGATGTTGAACGAGCTGACGCTGTTGACGATGTGGGGATCGAGATCCTGCACTTCCTTGCCGTTGCCCTTGTGCAGCACCTGTTGGCGATCGCCTTTCTCGATGTTGGTCTCCGGCTTGCGGCACGACGGCAGCAGCACGCACGCGATCACCACCAGTGCGCTCCACCGCAGGGTCATTCCGAGCGCAGCGAAGCGGAGTCGAGGAATCCCGTGGCGCCACCGTATGGGTGTCGCCCCGGGATCCCTCGACCCGGGTGTCGCCACGGGATCCCTCGACTGCGCTCGGGATGACATGCTGTTCTGCGCGCGAAGGCGCACCTACCGGCTCTCGTTCGAAGGCCCACCGATAGCCTTCTTCTCGGCGCCGATGCCGAGGCCCTTCAGGAACGGCTCGATCGAGCGTTTCCGACCAAGGAACTTCTCGATCGAGGCATCGACATCGCGCGCGTCGCCGACCGCGTAGACTTCATTGCGCAGCCGCATGCCTGCTTGTTTATCGAGGAAGCCTTCCTTGCTCTTCTCGAACACTGTCGCCATGTCGGCTGCGATTGCGTCGGCCCACGCATAGCCGTAATAGCCGGCGTCATAGCCGGAGAGATGCCCCATGTAGGCTGCGAACGCTGTGTCGGGATCGAGCGGCAGGAAGATTCGTTCGGCGATCTCGTTCGAGACCTTCATCGCGTCATATGGCTGACCTTCCGGATGAACGTCGTGCAACGCGAGATCGGTCTCGGCCATGGCGAACTGCCGCCGATATCGGGTGCCTTCGACCGCGATCTTCGCTTCCTTCATCTTCTCGATCAGCTCGAGCGGAATCTTCTTCGCGGCGTCGCGGTAATCAGCCGCGAACGTATCGAGCACCGGCTTTGTCCAGACCCAGTTCTGCAGCATTTGCGACGGCGCTTCGACGAAATCGCGCGGCACGTTGGTGCCCGCGAAACGGGAGTATTTCGCGCGCGTCAGGATCGAGTGCATGGCGTGACCAAACTCGTGGAAGAGCGTCTCGACATCGCTGTGCGGCAGCAGTGATGGCTTGCCGTCGGCCGGCGGCGGAAAATTGCAGATCAGCGCCACCGTTGGGCGTTGGTATTTCCCATCCGGCAGCGCTTTGCCGCCGATGATGTCGAATTGCGCGAAGTGGTTGTACTTTCCTTCGCGCGGAAACATGTCGAGGTAGAACATCCCCATCGGCTCGCCCGTGGCGGCGTCGGAGACGTAGTAGAGTTGGAGGTCGTCCGTCCATTTCTGCGGCGCGGCGACCTGCTCGAACTTCAGGCCGAAGATGCGCTGGTAGATGTTGAACATCCCCTCGAGCGTCTGCTGATACGGGAAGTAGACGCGCAGCGCTTCGACATCGACGTCGTAGCCCTTCTTCTTGACCTCGTTCGAGAAATGCCGCCAATCCCAGCGGTAGATCTTCGCGTTCGGATCGCCGGTGGCCGCGGCTTTCAGCTTCTGCATCTCCGCAACCTCGGCGTCGAACTTCGGCTCCGTGCCGGTGACCATGTCGGCGATGAACTTGCGCGCGCCCGCGCCGGTCTTCGCCATCTTGATCTCGGTCTTGTAGTCGTTCCATGACTTGTAACCGAGGGCCAGCGCGATGCGGTTTCGCATCGCAAGGATCTCGTTCAGGAGCGGGATGTTCTTCTCGCGCGCGAGATTGAAGCGGACGTGATGGAGGCGCTTGCGCGTCTCTTCACGCGTGGCGGCTTGCATCACGCCCTGATATTGGAAAGTGACGTTCGCGAGGATCGTGTATTGGTCGTCGCCGGTCTTCACTCCTGGCGAGTTCAACAGGCTGTCCGGCACGCCCTCGAGCTCCGCTTTCGTGAAGACGACCGGCTCTTTCGCGGCCACGACGTTGCTGTCGAAATCAGTCGTGAGCTTCGTCAGCTCTTTGCGCATGCGCTCGACTTCCTGGCGCTTCTCCGGGGCGAGATCGAGGCCGGCGCGTTTGTAGTCGCGCATCGTGTCCTCGAACAACTTTGCGTCTTCGCCGCTCAGCTTCGGCTTCGTGCCCGCGAAGGATTTCACGGCTTTGTAAACATCCTCGCGGTAGTCGGTACCGACTGACCATTCCTGAAACTCCTTGAGCGCTCTCTCGCCCGCCTTACGCATCGCAGCGTCCTTGCTGGTCTCCTTGATCAGCGACGCGATGTTCGCCGCCAGCCCGGCTTCGTAGCCGAGGTCGTCGAGCGCGACGATCGTGTTCTTGAAGGTGGCTTTGCCGGGCTCGAGCTTCCCGATGGCGTCCATGGCCGCGTTCGCCTTTGCGATCGCGTCGTTCACGCGCTGCTCGAGTTCGGCCGGCGTTTGCGGCCAGGTCGGCAGCGTCAGCGCGGACTTGGCCTTGTCGGCTGCGGCGCGGAACTGATCGACCGATTTGAGTTCCTGCGCACCGGCGGAAAGCGAGACGCAGAGGAGGGAAACGAGAGCGAGGTGTCGCATGGGTGTTGCTGGGAGGGGAAACATTGTGTAGAAGCGCGGCACGGTAAAGGCCTGCCGTTCGCCATGCGTGAGTTTGCCGAGAAGTTCGTCGTCGCGTTCATCCCGCTGTTTGTGGCGATTGATCCGATCGGGCTCGTCGCCTGTTTCATGGGACTGGCGCCGAATGCTTCCCGTGAACACCGGCAGCGCCAGGGATTGCTCGCGATTCTCACCGGCTTCGGCGTCGCAATCGCGTTCATCTTTCTTGGCCGCGTCATCTTCAAGGCTCTCGGGATTA
>CADCTA010000064.1 GCA_902805675.1 uncultured Chthoniobacterales bacterium
GCTGGGTGAGTACAGCACCTACCGCTACCTGGGCTTGACCAACCGCGGGGCTACGCCGCTGCAGATTAATGACTTCGGTACCACCGGTGACACCGGGGAGTTTCAGGTGTTCTTCTACGACTTTGCCGCGCAAAAGTTAGTAGAGCCGGCGAGGGACTTCACGATCGCGCCGGGGCAGAGCGTAACGATCAATGCCTTCTACCGTCCCGTCCTCTCGTACGGCGAAGCAAACGCCCTACTGACCTTTAAGACGAACGATCCGTCTCAGGCTGGTTTGCCGATCGAACTGCCTTTGACAGGCGCGGCGGGTCCGCAATTGCAGAATATCTCGAGCAGACTCGGCGTGAAAACAGGTGAAGACGTATTGATCGCCGGCTTGATTGTAGGCGGATCTTCGCCGCGCCGGATTGCAGTCCGCGCGATCGGTTCGTCCTTGAGCCAGGCGGGTCTCTCAGGCGTGCTCGCGGATCCCGTGCTCGAATTACATGGTCCCGACGGAGTCATCGCGATGAACGATGATTGGGGTGCCGGATCCACGCGCGCCGCTGTTCAAAGCTCGGGGATAACCCCCGCGAGTGATCTGGAGGCGGTGATCATACAAACATTGCCGCCCGGTGGCTATACGGCCGTGGTGCGAGGCAATGACAACGGCACAGGCATCGCATTAGTGGAAGCGTACAACCTCGACGCAGACACCCGGTCAGAGATGTTAAACATCTCGACCCGGGGACGTGTAGAACAAGGCGATGAGGTCATGATTGCCGGGTTCATCCTCGGGGGCGGTGCTTATTCCGACGTGGTGGTTCGTGGCATTGGGCCGTCCCTGGGGGCTGCCGGCGTCTCCGGCGCGTTGCAAGATCCGGCCTTGGAACTGCGCGGGCCGCAGGGCGATCTCCTTGCATTCAATGACAGCTGGCAGGATGAGCAATCTGCCGAACTGATAGCCACAACCCTGAACCCCGCGGACAACCGAGAGGCCGCGATCTTCGCGGCGTTGCCGCCCGGGGCCTACACGGCCGTCGTTCGCGGCTCGAATGCAACAACCGGCATCGGCCTGGTGGAGGTGTTTAAGCCTCGGTCGGGCGCTGTCGCCCTCGCATCCGGCCGGCACTTCAACACCTTGGTCCCGACGGCGACCAAGTCCCCCGCGCAAGGCTTCGCCTACGGCAAAATCCTTTCGGAAGACGCGACGAGACTTTTCTGGTTCGAATACGATGAAGCGGCTGGCGATGCGGGCGGCTCGATCAAGTCGACGCCTAAAACAGGTGGCGGCGTCACGACGCTGGCCAGCGGTCTGGGTGCGGTCAACGGCCTCGTCGCAGACGACACTTTCCTCTACTGGAGCGAGGCGGCGCCGAACGGAGCAGGGTTCATTAAGCGCATTGGCAAAGACGGAAGTGGATACAGCGTCATCGCGTCCGGTACGCCGCAACGCGCCGATGGCTCCCTCGGCCGGCCGGTATCGAAGGTGGGCGCGTTGTGCACGGATGCCGCTGCGGTGTACTGGGTCCAGAATGACGCCTCGCCCGCGCTGATCCGAAAAGTCTCAAAATCCGGCGGTACTGTCCTCGACGTCCTCTCCGGAAGCATTGCGCGCGATTCTCTCGTCACTGACGGCTCGTCGCTCTACTTCTACGGGCGCGACGGAACCATCAAGCGCGTCGCGAATACCGGTGGGGCGCCCACAGTGCTCGTGTCGAACATCTTCAGTTCCGTGGACTCGGGGTTCCCGCAAATCAAGGTTGATGGCTCGTCGCTCTACTTCCTGGAGGCCAGTGGGTCACTTAGCGTAATTCCGAGCTCAGGAGGAGCGGTGACGAACCTGGCCAAGGCAATCACGCCGCACGACTTCGCGATCGACGCGCAGTATGTCTACTACCAGAGCGGCGGCCGCATCTTCCGCATCTCGAAAGCGGGCGGATCCTCCGGTCAACTCGTCCCGTATTCACACGAAGGCGCGAATCCGTTCAGCGTCGCCGTGGACGCAAACAGCTTGTATTACAGCAATGCGGGTCGGCGCCCGGGTGAAGGCGCGTTAATCGCTGCGGACAAGGCCGCGTTCGGAAGCGCGATCGAGAAACCTGCCGCCGCGGCCGTTCTAAGTAGCCTGCGGTGATCTACGGCACCGGCGCGAGACGCGAAGCATCGCTATTCGGCTCCGATTTCTTGCGAGACTACGCACGACGAGTCCGATAGAACGTTGGCGTCGAAGTACCTACGTGACGCGCTCCCGTTCCATTCTGTTCGTTGCGCTCTGCGCCTGCCTCGCCGCCGCGAGCCTGCGCGCGCAGGGGCCTGGGGCGCCCGACACGGCCGAGGTGCTTACTGTCGAGAACGAAGTCGACTCTGCCAAACCGGCCGGAGGGTGGAGCCCTGCGACCGTCGGCCAGCCACTCGCGACGCGTGATCGGCTCCGCACTGGCGAAGACAGCCGCGCGGCCGTGCGCCTGGCGGATGCAACTGTGCTGCGCGTCGATGAGCTGACGGAAACGGAGATCCTCCCCGCGCAGCAGGCGAGCGACAAGCCGACGCTCAACGTCAAGCAAGGCGGCGCGTACTTCTTCAGCCGCGAGAAGTCGCGCGAGGTGAATGTGCAGACGCCTTCGGCGAACGGGGCGATTCGGGGAACGGAGTTCGTCGTGCGCGTGGCCGCGAACGGGACGACGACGTTCGCAATGCTGGATGGGGAGGTCGATGTCTCGAACAACGCCGGCAGCGTGACGGTCCGCAGTGGCGAGCGCGCTGAAGTGGCGCCCGGCCAGCCGCCGCGCAAGACGGCGATGATCGAGGCGACCAACATCATCCAGTGGTGTCTCTATTACCCCGGCGTCCTGAACCTGAATGACCTCGGCCTTTCGCCGGGCGCACAGCGGGGCTCGCATTCTTCGCTGCTGGCCTACAGCGAAGGCGATCTCCTCACGGCGTTAAAGAACTACCGCGGCGGCAGCGGTTCGCGCGCTGAGCAGGTTTACCGCGCGGGCTTGTATCTTGTCGTGGGGCGAGTCGATAAGGCCGAGCGTCTCCTGCGCAGCGTCCCGAGCAGTGCGCCGGGTCGCGACGCGCTTCTGACATTGATCGCGGCGGTCAAACTGCAGGAGCGCGACACCGCGCGTGCGCCGACGACGGCCAGTGACTGGGTCGCAGAGTCATACTACCGGCAATCCCGCGCCGACCTGCCGGGCGCGCTCGAAGCTGCGCAGCAGGCGACGCAGGCCGACCCGTCGTTCGGCTTTGGCTGGACGCGCGTCGCCGAGCTTCAGTTCAGCTTCGGCCGCGTGCCGCAGGCGAAGAAAGCGCTCGCCGAAGGCTTGCGGCTGTCGCCGCGCAATCCATCCGCGCACACGCTGCAAGGCTTCCTCCTCGCGGCCGAAAACGACATCGACGATGCACGGACATCTTTCGAGCAGGCGATGGCGATCGACGGCGCCCTGGGCAATGCATGGCTCGGTCGCGGACTCACACGCATCCGCAAAGGCGACGACGAGCTCGGCCGCCAGGACCTGCAGACAGCCGCCGCGCTCGAGCCGAATCGCTCGCTCCTCCACAGCTACCTCGGCAAAGCGTTCAGCAATGTCGGCAACTCGCCGAAAGCAAAGCTGGAGCTCGACCGCGCCAAGCAGCTCGACCCGAACGACCCAACGCCCTGGCTCTACTCCGCGATCGAGAACCGACAGAACAACCGCGTCAACGAAGGGGTGCGCGATCTGGAGAAATCGCAGGACCTGAATGACAATCGGCGTGTCTACCGTTCACGGTTCCTCCTCGAGCAGGATCGCGCGGTGCGCAGCGCGAACCTCGCCGCGATCTACCAGGACGCGGGCATGAACGAAGTGGCGGTGCGCGAAGCGACCCGCGGAGTCGATGGCAACTACTCGAACGCCTCATCGCATCTCTTCCTCGCGAACAGCTACAACGCGCTGCGCGATCCGAAACGCATCAACCTCCGCTACGAGACGCCCTGGTTTAACGAGCTGCTGCTGGCAAACCTGCTCTCGCCAGTCGGAGGCGGACCGCTCTCCCAGTTCGTCTCCGAGCAGGAATACTCGAAGCTCTTCGAGGCCGATCGCTTCGGCATCAGCTCCACGACGGATTACCTGAGCACCGGGGAATGGCGCGAGACGGCGTCGCAATTCGGCATCTTCGGGAACTTCAGCTACTCGATCGACGCGGAGTATCAGTACGATCCCGGCCAACGGCCGAACAACCAGATCGAGCGGTTCGAACTCTACGCCCAGGCGAAGTATCAGATCACTCCCTACGATGTGCTCTTCGTGCAGACGAAGTTCCAGGACGTGGAGCAAGGCGATTTGCTCCAGCGCTATAACCAGGGAGATGCGGCGCGCGGCGTCGACTTCAGGGAGCGTCAGGAGCCCGGCTTGCTTCTCGCCGGTTATCGCCATCAGTGGGCGCCCGGCCATCACACCCTGCTGCTTGCCGGCCGCCTCGCGGACCGCATCGCGTTCTCCGACATCAACACGCCGGCCGACGCTGAAGAGTTCGTGAACGGCGGCACGCCAAACGTAAGCCGCTCATTGATCTTCACGCGCAACGCAAACGGCGAGATCACGAACGCGTTTCTTCTCCCCCTCGACCTGCGCTACGAGAGCGAATTCGTCACCTACACGGGCGAGCTGAACCACATCTGGGAGCAGGATCACAACACCCTCGTGATTGGCGCGCGGTTTCAATCCGGCGAGTTCGAGACGCGCGATGAAATCGACAACGCGCCGCCTTTCGCCGCACCCTTCTTTGATGTGCCCGCGGCCGAACACGACTTCGAGAGCAGCCTGGAGCGCCAAAGCTTCTACGCCTACGACACCTTCCGGCCATTCACCTCCCTCTCGCTCACGGCGGGCGTGAGTTACGATCGGCTGGAGTTCCCGACGAACTACCGCAATTCCCCGATTCAGGATAAGCAAAGCGCACGCTCTAAGTTCTCACCGAAGGTCGGCGTCATCTGGAATCCGATTGCCGATCTGGTGTTTCGCGGCGCGTATGCGCAGTCGTTAGGCGGCGTCAGCTTCGACGAGAGCGTGCAACTCGAACCGAACCAGGTGGCCGGCTTCAACCAGGTCTTCCGCAGCATCATCCCGGAATCGGTCGTGGGCTCGGTCGCCGCGCCGGCATACGAAACCGCCGGCCTGCTCGCCGAGTACAAGCTCGGCACCGGCACGTACGCCGGCGTGCAAGCGACGCTGTTGAAGTCGGAAGTGGAGCGCGAGATCGGCACCTTCGATGCATTCCTCCTGCGCGGTTCCATCAATCCGCCGATCGTTTCCTCGTCCACGCCCCAGCGGCTCGATTATGAGGAGCAAAACCTCTCGATGTCGCTCAACCAACTGGTCGGGAACGACTGGTCGTTCGGCGCGCGGTATCAGCTCACATTCTCGGATCTGCAGACCACGTTCCGCGAGATCCCGGCAGCGATCCTCCCGGACCTCGCGGAGAGCCGGCAGAAGGCGACGCTGCACCAGGGGCAACTCTTTGCGCTCTATCATCACCCGTGCGGGTTCTTCGCGCGTGTCGAGGGCAACTGGTATCAGCAGAGCAATGTCGGCTACACACCCGCAGCGCCGGGCGACGAGTTGTTGCAGGTCAATGCGTATGTCGGATATCGCTTTCGTCGTAACTTCGGCGACGTGACGCTCGGGTTGCTCAATATCAACGACGAGGACTACAAGCTGAACCCGCTCAACTATTACAACGAGCTGCCGCGTGAGCGGACCTTGCTCGTGCGGTTGCGGCTCAATTTCTGATGCGACCCCGCGCGCAACGCTGTCATTCTGAGCGCAGCGAAGCGGAGTCGAGGAATCCCGTGGCCAATCCTTCGGTCGAACGAAGGAATTCCTCCACTGCAGACGGAATGACAGCATTCTAAGCGCAGTGCAGACGTTGCAGCGCATCCGCGAGATCAAACATCTCCCGCGCATTCTTTCGATCGTCACCGGCACGGCAGTGACGGTCATGCTTGGGGTGGCTTGCCTGCGCTACACCTTCGCGGAGCCGATTGTTCGCTGGAGTTATGACCTGCCGTTTCTCTGGCGTTCACCGCTCGACACGCGCGACTTCACGCTCGTTTACCTGGATGAATACTCGGCGAAGCAGCTCAACCAGCCGCTCAACAACGTCTGGAATCGCGGCCTGCACGCGCCGCTGCTCGACCGGCTTACGCAAGACGGCGCGCGCCTCGTGTTCTACGACATCGTATTCGATGGGCCGGCCGACGACCCAGCGGCCGATGCAGCCTTCGGCGAAGCCCTCAAGAACAACGGCAAGGCCGTGCTCGGCGCTGCGCTGGACATCGTGGAGCGGCTTGGCGCCGGCCAGCAGGTCAGCCAGGAACGCATCTCCGCGCCGCTCCCTCCACTGCGCAAGGCGGCAGCCGGCTGGGGATTGCTCGCATTCCGGCCAGTCGACGCGGACTACGGGGTGCGGCAAATTTACACCGGCACCAGCCGCGTGCCGACGGCGACGTGGAAAGCTGCGGAGCTCCTCGGCGCGCCGGTCACACGCGAGCCGCGCCACGCACCCGTGCAACGGTGGGTAAACTACTACGGGCCGCGGGACACGTTCGCCTCCGTCAACATCGCCCAGGCGCTCGATCCGGAAGGGCTGCCGCCGGGCTTCTTCAAAGACAAGATCGTCTTCGTCGGCGGGCGAACGTCGCTGAGCGGACTGGCCGTGGGACGCGACGAATTTGCGACGCCCTATTCGCGCTCAAACGGCCAGTTTTCGCCGGGTCTCGAGGTCCACGCGACGGTTCTGCTGAACCTGCTCCGCGGTGAATGGCTGACGCGCTGGCCGGCGAAGTGGGAGATGCTCGCGGTCGTTTTCGTTGGAGTGCTCGCCGGAGCGCTTTCGTTCCTGCGGCCGGGACTACCGGTCATCTTCGGGGCTGCGCTCGTCTCGCTCGCGATCGCCTGCGCAACGCTCTGGTGTGTCTGGTATCAGCGCCTTTGGTGGCCGTGGCTGATTCCGGCCGCCATCCAAATGCCAGTGGGGTTAGTCTGGTCAGTCGGGTCGCAGTACCTGCTCGAGTCGCGGCGCCGAAAGGAGCTGCGCCGGGCGTTCGGCTTTTATCTTTCGCCCGAAATGGCGGACCGCATCGCGGATTCCGATTTCGATCTCCGGCCCGGCGGCAAGCTCGTCGACGTCTCCGTCATTTTCACCGACCTCGAAAACTTCACCACGCTCTCCGAGAAGCTCGATCCGAAAGAGGTCTCCGAGATTCTCACCACCTACTTCGGCCAGACCACGAAGTGGATTCTCGATAACCGCGGGACCATCATCAAATACATCGGCGACGCCGTCTTCGCAGCGTGGGGCGCGCCGATCGATGAGCCGGAGCATGCGTTGCGCGCTGCCGAAGCGGCGTGCGACCTGCGGCGGCTCACCGAGCTGGAGATCCATGGCAAGAAGCTGCGGACGCGCATCGGCATCCACAGCGGCAGGGTGCTGGCGGGGAATCTCGGCTCCGAGTATCGCTTCGATTACACGATGATCGGCGATGCGGTGAACTTTGCCTCGCGGCTCGAATCGCTGAACAAATATCTCAGCACCCAAGTGCTCATCTCCGACGCAGTGTATCAGCAGCTCGGGGACAAATTTACCACGCGGCGACTTGGCGAGTTCCGCGTCGCCGGCAAGACCGACAGCGTCAAGATCCACGAGCTGCTTTGCCGGCGCGAGATGCAGGATGGCGAGCCGAAGTGGATCCAGATCTTCGAGGAAGGACTGAATGTCTTTCAAGGCGGTGATTTCGCGGCGGCGCGCAAGCTGATGGAGCAAACGCGCGAGGTTCGCGGATCGGTCGACGGCCCGTCGGAGTTTTACCTGCGCAAAATCGCGAAGCTCGAGACCGACGGGATGCTCGAAGACTGGAACGGGATCGTGGAGCTGACGGAGAAGTGATCTCTCGACTATCAGAGAAAAACTGTTAAACCGTTGCCGCTCGACTCCATGTTTGCTTCGCGTAGTTGTCGCCGGGCCTGCCGCCGGCTTCTCGCCAGTGTAGCTGCCGCGAGCGCACTGTTGCTCTCGAGCCAATCCGCGCGCCCGGGCGATCTCGACGTCGACAAGATTACTGTCGCCAAGACAGCCACCTTTCTGCAGCTCGGCCCGCAGAGCTTCATGCCGGAGCCGTTGCTGCTGGAAGCGCACGCCGAGGTGCAGCCGTGGCAAGGTGGCGGCCTGATCTCCGGCCGCTTCACCACTCCGAATTTCGACACCGTCGAGCTCTACCCGGACGGCCGCGGAGCGCTGGTGTTCGATCAATCGTTCGCCAGCGTCGACGAGTGGCATGCCGGCGTGCCGGATGGTCGATACGTGTTCGACCTGGTCACGGCGACTGAGCCGCGGCCCTACCAGGATTACGTCGATCTGGCGCAGCGCTTCCCGGATCTGCCGCAGATCCTGAGCTCACAATGGTATCAGATGGTCATCCAGATGAAGGCGACCGAGCCGTTCACGTTCCAGTGGAATGACTTTATTGGGTTCCAATCAGGCACCAGCCAGCTCAGCCGCATCCGTTTTGAGATCGTCGATATCTTCGATCGCATCGTCTACATGGAGACCTTCGATTTCGAAACCAATGACATCACCATCCCGGCGAACCTACTGACGGCGGGGCAGTTCTACGTCGGCCGCGTGTTCTTCGGACATGTCGATCGCGAGGCGGATGATCTCACGGTCTTTGAGGCGATCTCCGCGACGGGCACAGCGTTCATCATCAGCGCAGTGGACGGGCCGCCGGTGATCCAGCCACCGCTCGAAGCGACCGTCAACGCCGGGCAGCTCTTTGTTTACGTGGTCAACGCCACGAACCATCCGGGCAGCTTCAACGTCGCAGATCTGCCGACCCAAACGTCATCCTCCGACGTGCAGCGGGGTGAGGTGATCCAGGACAAAAGCTTCGGCATCGTGGCCGGGTACCCGACGCAGTCGCGCCAGTGGCCGGTCAGCGCGACGAACTCGTTAGGCACGGGCAGCAATGTGTTCTTTTTGAATGTGCTCCAGCCTGGCACCTTGCAGATCACGAGCAGCACCGCAGCGACCGCTTCGAAGGACGCGCCCTTCAGCTACCAGGTGCTCGCGGCGGGCGCCACGCCGACGGCGCGGCTCACGGCAGAAGGCTTGCCGCCCGGCCTGCGTGCCGATCCGGTCAGCGGTGAGATTTCCGGAACGCCCCGCCAGGCCGGCCGCTTCCGCGTGACCTTGCGCGTGACGGACGGCCAGGCAGTGGCGACGTCGCCTCTAGAGCTCACCGTCGCCGACGATCCGGCGTTCCCGACCATCCGCAGCGCCGATACGGTGACGATCGCGCCGGGCCAGAACTTCACCTACAAAATCGACGCTCCCGTTTCCTCGGAAAGCACGTCGGACGAGACCACCTACAAGCTCGTGGGCGATCTGCCGAGCGGCCTCACTTTCGACGCGAAGACCGGCACCATCTCCGGAAAGTACGGCGGCAACCCGGCGCGTGATGACAAGCCGGGCAAGGAGACGGAGCTAACCGGCGGTGTCATCGTCGGCAACGTGCAGCTCTTCGCGAATAACTCGCGCGGCACCTCGACCATCCCTCTCGTGTTTTTCACGCCGCCGGCTGGCGTGGTGAACATCTCCACGCGCATGCCTGTCGAGACGGGCGACAACGTGCTCATCGGCGGCTTCATCGTCACGGGCAACGCGCCCAAGAAACTGATCCTGCGCGCGATCGGGCCGTCGTTGCGTGCCGGTGATGGGCCGCTGCCCGGCGCGATGCAGGATCCTGTGCTCGAGCTCTTTGCTGCGGACGGGACGTCGCTGCGGATCAACGATGACTGGAAGAGCGATCGCGAGCAGGAGATCCGGGATACGACGATCGCGCCGTCAGACAATCGCGAAGCGGCGATCGTCGGTGCGTTCGAGCCGGGCAACTACACTGCCGTTGTGCGAGGCAAAGGTGGAAGCGCGGGCATCGGCCTCGTCGAGCTCTACGATCTCGGCACCGCGAGTCTCGCCGCCGACAGCACGGCAAAGCTCGCGCAAATCTCGACCCGCGGCCGTGTGCAAACGGGCAACAACGTCATGATCGGTGGCTTTATCGTCGCGAACGCAACGGTGAAGGTGATCGTGCGGGCGATTGGCCCGTCGTCTGGAGTGGATGCCAATCTCGCGGATCCGGTGCTCGAGTTGCGCGACGGCAGTGGTGAGCTCATTGCCTCGAACGACAACTGGCGCACAAACCAGGAAGGCGAGATCATCGCCACCACCGTGCCGCCGCGGGACGACCGCGAGTCCGCGATTGTGCGCACGCTCGGCGCGGGCGGGTATACCGCCGTGGTGCGCGGCGCTGGCGAGACGAGCGGCATCGCGCTCGTCGAAGTGTACGTGCTGGAGTAGGTAGGGACGCCGCGCTGCGGCGTCCGAGCCGCATTGCTCACGCACGCGGTGTCCGAGCAATCGAGTCGCTAACAACGCCACCCGGACATCGCAGCGCGATGTCCCTACCGTGCCTGCGCCGCCTCTGCGTACGGCCCCGCACGCAACTGATCAGCCACGCCGCCCTGGTTTCGCATCAGCGCCTTCATGCTCCAGTGGATGTGCCCCGGCGAGTTCGTGCCCTGCCTCGTTAGGCCGATCTGATTGATAATCTCGCTTGCCGGCCGCTTCGCGCCGATTCGCTCGGTCGCGATTCCCGGCCACACGGGCGTGCCACGACTTTGCGCGCGCCACCAATCAAGCAATACCGGAAAACTCTGCTTCGCCGGCTGGATGCTCCAGTAGAGCTGCGGTGAGAAGTAATCGCACCACCCCTCCGCGAGCCATTTGCGCGAGTCGGCGTAGAGCTGTCCGTAGGCATCGAGCCCGGCTTCGGTCGTCGCCGGAATGCCCGGCCGCCAGATGCCGAACGGACTGATGCCCACTTTCACCGATGACCGCGTCGCCTTGACCGTGCGATACATCGACTGCACGAACTTGTTGATATTGTCGCGGCGCCAATCGCCGCGGCTGAGGCCGCTGCTCACGCCGTACTTTTGCCAGGTGGACTCGTCCGGAAACGAGGCGCTGCTGCCCTTCACCGGATAAGGATAGAAGTAGTCGTCGATGTGAATCCCATCGACATCGTAGCGGCGGACGATGTCCTGGAAAATGCTGAGCACATACTCGCGCGCGGCGGGTTCGCCCGGATCGACCCAGATCTGCCCGGCATGGCGGCGGACCCATTCCGGATGTGTGTTCGCGATGTGGTTCGGTGCGAGCGGCGTGCCCGTACTGCTCGCGGCGCGAAACGGGTTGATCCACGCGTGCAGTTCGATCCCGCGTGAATGCGCTTCCGAGATCGCGAACTCGAGCGGATCATAGCCGGGATTCACACCCTGGGTCCCCATGAGGAACCGCGACCACGGCTCGCGCGACGACGCATACAGCGCATCGCTCGCCGGGCGCACTTGGAACAGGATCGCGTTCAGCTTCAGCTGCGCGGCCCGATCGAGGATCGCGCGGAGCTCGGCTTTCTGCGTGGCGGGCGGCAGACCAGGCCGCGAAGGCCAATCGAGGTTGTGCACCGTCGCCACCCACGCCGCGCGGAACTCGCGCTCGGCGCCAAACGCGAGCGCAGGGATGCAGACCAGGAGAGCTACAAGGAGTCGCATGGCGCTACTGCTCGCATGCGCAAAGGCGTTGTCCACGGGTAGGGACGCCGCGCTGCGGCGTCCGGTGGACGTGGCTGGCTCGGTGGACATTCGGAAGCTCAGTGCGTTGCCACGCCGCTCGGACGGCGCAGCGCGCCGTCCCTACCCGACGCGCGAAGGCGCGCCGCCGCGAAGAAACGGCGCAACCTCGCTCCGATCTTGTTGTTTGCCTTTCACGGAAACGCGGCGACAATACGCGCTCCTGCCGGGCAACCGCACCGGCTTCTGGATGCGACTACTGCGCAACGTTTGCGCCGCATCCCCACGTTATGGGTCAAGAGAAAGCTATCGAATTGGAAGGCAAAATCACGAGCGTGCTCGCGGGCACGATGTTTCGTGTGCAATTGCCTAACGACCACACGGTCCTCGCCCACATTTCGGGCAAGATGCGCAAGCGCTTCATCCGTCTCACCACCGGCGATCGGGTGAAGATCGAGATGTCGCCCTACGACATCGACAAGGCCCGCATCGTTTACCGTCTCGGTTAACCGGGTCCGGCCGGCGGCCACTCCCGTTTGGCGCCCACCGCGCGCGGTCATTCTCTGTCGCGCAGACGACGAAGGACCGCGCACGCCCTGTGGGTGCACGTGGCGCCTCGAGCGCGATCGTCACTCCGGGCAAAAGGTCTTGCGGCGCGCTCGGCTGCCTCAGGATGCCGCGCGCGAGTTAACGCCGCGCGCGCCGCAACCGCACTGTGCGTCCGAAGCAGCAAAAAGCGTGGTCGCACAAGGCGCCTGCTCTCCATAGAGTCTTTCCTCGCATGAAAGCGATGGCTCTCCCCAGGAACACAAACGGCGCATCGGCTGTCCCGCCGTTCCCCACGATCGACCAGGTGATGGTCGAAGAGCGTGCGCAGGCATTCGGCAAGCGCAGCATCAAGACGTCCGCGAAACTCCAGGGCCTCAAGCTCGCCATCTCGATGATGGACCTCACGACGCTGGAGGGAAAAGACACGCCCGGCAAAGTGGCGTTCCTCTGTCGCAAGGCGATGCAGCCGATGGATCCACGCTACGCCGTGCCTTCCTGCGCCGCGGTCTGCGTTTACCCGAACCTCGTTCGCGCGGCGAAGAAGTTTCTCGGTGAATCGGGCGTCAAAGTCGCGTCCGTCGCGACTGCTTTTCCGACCGGGCTCATGCCGCTGCGCCTGAAACTCGAGGAAGTGCGCAGCGCCGCCCGCGACGGCGCGGATGAGATCGACATGGTGATCGATCGCGGTGTTTTCCTGGGCGGCGATCACAAGCGCATCGCGGACGAGATTGCGGCCACCAAGGAGGCCTGCGGCGAAGCGCACCTGAAGGTGATCCTCGAAACAGGCGAACTGCAGACCTACGACAACGTGCGAATCGCCAGCGAGATCGCGATGCGGAATGGCGCGGATTTCATCAAGACTTCCACCGGCAAAGTTTCGCCGGCTGCGACGATGCCGGTGACGCTCGTCATGCTGGAAGCGATCCGCGATTACTTCTACGAGACCGGCATTCGCATCGGCATGAAGCCGGCCGGCGGCATCCGCACTGCCAAGCAGGCGCTCGCCTATCTCGTGATGGTAAAGGAGACACTCGGCGACGACTGGCTCACCCCTGATCTGTTTCGCTTCGGTGCGAGCACGCTCGCGAACGACGTGCTCATGCAGATCGCGAAGACGGTCGACGGAAATTACCAGAGCGCGGACTACTTCTCGCTGCCGTAGCGTTCTCGCCGCGTCCTACGGCGAACCCGCCACGAGCGACCGCGCCCAACGCTCAAAACTTCCGCGCGATCTCGACCGATGATAGCGCCTCCTCCTCGCAAACAACGTGCTCCGGGAAACTGGAAGCCGTGGCTGCGACGTCTCGCAGTGCTCTCCGGTGCCGCATTCGTGCTCGGCAATGTTTGGATAGAAATGCGCGCGTGGCGTCGCGTGCATGCAAAGCTCGAGCATGTTGCCCCGGCTGAAGTGGCGTTGGTCCTCGGCACCTCGTACAAGCTACGCGGCGGAGGGCCGAACCCATTCTTTGCCGGCAGGATTGCGGCCGCAGCCAGGCTCTACCACGCCGGGAAAGCGCGGCATCTGCTGCTCAGCGGCAATCGAACCGGCGCGCACGACGAGCCGACCGCGATGCGCGAAGCCCTTGCCGCCCTGGCAGTGCCGGCGAGCGCGACCACACTCGATTACGCCGGCTTCCGCACGCTCGATTCTTTCGCGCGGGCAAAGCAGATCTTCGGCGTATCGCGGCTCACGATTGTGACCGACGACTTCCATGCGGCGCGTGCGGTGCTGCTGGCCCGGCATTTTGGCATCGATGCACAGGCTTATTGTTCGGAACCGCTCCCGCTCGGCGCCTCGAAGAAGACGCGGCTGCGTGAGATCGCGGCGCGCGGCAAGGCATTGCTCGACCTGTATGTTCTGCGCACTCAGCCGCGGTTCCTCGGTCCTCCCGTCGCGCTGCCGGTGACGAATCAGGGCGGCTGATTCGGCGGCAGGGCTGCGGCTACGGACGACGGTCAGCTGTAGGAATGCCCGAGCGGAAAGCAAACCGCGGCAGACTCGTGTCGTCTCATTTCGAGAAGGCGGGAAGAATCAAAAAAATCAGGTTCTTCCGCACGTCGGCAGCGGGACCGAGATACGAAAGAATCGTAAGAAAGATCCCTTGCCGACAACCCGGCGGGCCCATTTTCTCCTCATGCGAATGCCAATCCTTCTCACGCGCGCCGCCGCCCTCCTCCTCGCTCTTCCCTACGTCGCCTCTGCCGAGTCGCCCGCGGGTGAATTTACCACACTCGTGAAGCGCGACTGGGGTGACGCAGTCATCCGCGTGAACCTCGAACAAGCAGCTCCGGTGAGCTTTGCGCTCGAGTCTGGCGAAGTCTCAGGCCTGAACCATTTCGCGCGTGAACACGCGGATTTCCGCGTCAAAGGACGCAAGAAAAGTGTGCTCCGCGGGCCGGAAGACGGCGTGTCGACGGTGACCGGACAGGCGCCAAAGCTGTTGCCGCGTTCGGTTCCGGCGCTCGCACCTGAGGATGCCGATCGCGGCGCTGCGGCAACCGGCACAGGCCCGGCGTGGATCCCGATCGGCCCTGCTCCGATCCCAAACGGGCAGACGTCGCCCGCCGACGAAAACGGCATTTCGCTGACCCAGTCGCCTGTGAGCGGACGCACGGGCGCGATCAAGGTCCACCCGACCAATCCAAACATCGCCTATGTCGGCACCGCACAAGCCGGGCTCTACAGAACGCTCGATGGCGGCGCCACCTGGACGCCGTTGCTCGATAACGCAGCCACGCTCGCGGTGGGCTCGGTGGCGTTCGATCCTTCCGATCCCTCGCGCGTGCTGGTCGGCACTGGCGAGGGCGTTTTCTCCGGCGACAGCTATCCCGGAGTGGGCGTCTATCTCATCACCGGCGCGGACACCGCTAACCCGGTGCTCAACGGTCCCTACAACCTCGGAGCTGATGGCAAGGATGTGCTCAGCGGCCGGTGCGTGAAAGGCCTCGCCGTCGATCCGACCGGCAACACCGTTTTCGTCGGCACCGTCACCGGTGTGCAGGGGAAGACCGGTGTGATCCCAGCCGGTGCGCCCATTCGGGGGCTCTATCGCTCGACGAATTTCAAAAGCGGCTCCCCGACATGGGAGAAACTCGCGGTCATGGGCGAACTGGTCCCGGCTGATTACCGGATCAGCGCTGTGGTTGTAGAGCCGGGCAATGGCAACAACCTGATCGTCGGCCTCGCCGATCCAGCGGGCGGCGCGCCACAGGGCCTCTATCGTTCCACAAACGCCCTCTCCGCCACGCCCACCTTTACGAAGGTGCTGAATACCGCCGACGGATCGTTTGGACCGATCCGGCTTGCCATCAACAAAAACCCGGCGAGCGGCGCCGTGACGGTTGTGGCAGCGACGGGGAACGAAAACGGCGACGGTGAGAATCAGGGCAAGATCTTCGTCTCGACCAACGGCGGCGAGAGCTTCACAGAAAAGCCGAACGGCAGAGGCTTCGCCGGCCCGCAAGGCTTCTACAATCTCGGCGTTGATGTGCACCCGACCGACGGAAACATCTTCTATGTTGTCGGCACGGTCGGCCGCCTCGACAAGGCCGGCCAGGTGGATGAAGGCGACAACGGCACCTTCATCTTCACGCGCGACGGCGGCGCGAATTTCGGGGCCAGCACGCGCACGCTGCACGTCGACAGCCATGCGGTCGCAGTCTCGCCCTCGAACCCGAACGTCGTCTACACTGGCAACGACGGTGGCATCTGGCGCTCGGACGATGCCGGCGCGAACTTCACCAACCTGAACACGGCCACGTTCAGCGCGACGCAATTCGTCAGCCTGGCCGTGCACCCGACCGACCGGAACTTCACGATCGGCGGCACTCAGGATAACGGCACCGAGTTTCGCCAGCCAGACGGCACGTGGCGGCGCGCAGACTTCGGGGATGGTGGCTCCTCAGCCATCGACCAGAACGCGAAGGACACGGAAAAGGTCACGATGTACCACACCTACTTCAACGCCATGGCCGCGTTGGTCGGCTTCGCGCGTGTTCTGGAAGCAGACTGCGCGACCGAGGGCCAGTGGGCATTCCGCGGCGGTGCGGTGGGCGTGGTACCGGGCGCATTGCCGGTGCCGATCCCGGTTCTGCAGGGCGTCGTCTGCGACGGCTCGCTCAATCCGACGGCTAATGGCCTCCTCATCACCGACTCCGTGAACTTCTATGCGCCGATGGAGCTCGGGCCAGGAAATCCCAACACCGTCTACTTCGGCACAGACCGGCTTTATCGCTCAGCCAATCGTGGCGAAACGATGGTGCAGGTGAGCGAGCCGTTGAGCCCTAACAACCCGCCAGCGACGGGTTTCGCGCCGGTCTCTGCGATCGCTATTTCTCCGCAGAATGACAACATCCGCCTCGTCGGCACGAACAACGGCGGGGTCTTCGCGACGAACACCGGCGCCGGTCTGCTGCCGGTCAGGAATCCGATGATGCCCACCACGCCGGTCGAGCGCACGATAATCGATCCCACAGACGCGAAGATCGCGTACGTGACCTTCGGCGGCTCGGGCGTGGCAGCTGGCGCCCATGTCTGGAAGACGACGAACTTCAACGCCGCGCTTCCGACCTTTACTCCGAGCGGCAACGGCATCCCCGACGTGCCGGTCAACGGCTTCGCGGTCGATCCGCAGAACAACCAGCATCTCTACGCGGGCACCGATCGCGGCGTCTACAACTCGACCGACGGCGGCGCGACCTGGGCTCTTTACGGCACCGGCCTGCCGAACGTCGCCGTGTGGGACATCGAAATCCAGAATCCTGCGCGCCTCCTGCGCATTGCCACCCACGGACGTGGCATGTGGGAAATCCCCCTCGTGCTCAGCCCGCCAGCACCGCCAATGAACCGCCTGCAGAATCTCTCGACGCGTGCCCGCGTCAGCACCGGTGACCGCGTGCTGATCGGCGGGTTCATCATCACTGGGACGTCGCAGAAGCGAGTGATCATCCGCGGCATCGGCCCGTCTTCGACGGCAAACGGCGTGCCGGCCGACCAGACGCTGCAGGACCCTGTGCTGGAGCTGCGCAATGGGGAGGGCGTGTTGATCACGACCAACGACAACTGGCGCGACAGCCAGGAGGCGGAGATTCAGCAGTCCGGCCTCGCGCCGCAGAACGCGAATGAGTCGGCCATCATTCGGAACCTTGATCCGGGCCGCTACACAGCGGTGCTATTCGGCAAAGGCGACACGAGCGGCATCGGGCTCGTCGAGTCGTTCGATCTGGGCGCTTCCGGCGATCCGCGGCTCGCGAACATCGCGACACGTGGGTTCGTCGAGACGGGCGACAACGTGCTGATCGGCGGCTTCATCATCGGCGGCGGCGGCGCCCCCGGAAGCTCAACCATCGTGGCGCGCGTGATCGGCCCATCGCTCAGCAACTCGGGCGTGCCGGACGCATTGCAGGATCCGACGGTGGAGCTGTTCGATGCGAACGGCGCCTCGATCGCGTTCAACGACAACTGGAAGCAATCGCAGCAAGCTGAGCTCCAGCAGGCGCAACTCGCGCCGAGCGACGACCGCGAGGCGGCGCTTCTGCGGTCGCTGCCGAACGGCGCGTATACCGCCATCGCTCGCGGTGTGAACGGCACGACGGGCACCGCGTTGGTAGAGCTCTACAACGTGCTGTAACCAGCGCCTCGAGCGGCGATTCACACGAGCGGCCGGCGCGCGCAGCCTTTTTGCGTGCGCCGGCCGTTTCGTCGCGTTAAACAGCTTTCGTGGCGCGCAAGACTCCGAATTCAAAAGCCGTCATTCCCGTAGTGAGCGAGAAGTCGCCGAACGGTGGCCGCATTGCACTGCCCGTGGGGGAGCGGCGATTAAGCTTCGGCGAGAAATGGAGCTACGCGCCCGCGCCCGAGGCGCACGATTACATCCAGCTCAAGAAGCGCTACCAGCTCTTCATCAACGGCAAGTTTGTCGCGCCGCATTCGGGGAAATATTTCCCGTCCATCAACCCGGCGACCGAGGAGACGCTGGCTGAGATCGCGGAGGCCGACGCCTACGATGTCGACCAGGCGGTGAAAGCCGCGCGCGCTGCTTACAAGAATGTCTGGAGCAAAATGCCCGGACGTGAGCGCGGCAAGTATCTCTACCGAATCGCGCGGCTGATCCAGGAGAAGGCGCGCGAGCTCGCCGTCCTCGAAACGATGGACGGCGGCAAGACGATCAAAGAGAGCCGGGATGTAGACCTGCCGCTCGTCGCAGCGCATTTCTTCTATTACGCGGGCTGGGCGGACAAATTGCAGTATGCGTTCCCCGGTCGCACGCCGCGGCCGCTGGGCGTCGCAGCGCAGATCATTCCGTGGAATTTCCCGCTCCTGATGGCGGCTTGGAAGCTGGCGCCGGCGCTCGCCTGCGGAAACACCTGCGTCCTCAAGCCCGCCGAGACGACCAGCATCACCGCGATGCATCTCGCGGAAATTTTCCAGCAGGCGGAGTTGCCAGATGGTGTCGTGAACATCGTGACCGGCGCGCGAACCACCGGCCAGGCTCTCGTCGACCACGAGGACATCAACAAGATCGCGTTCACCGGGTCCACGGCCGTCGGCAAGATGCTGACACAGGCCGTTGCCGGGACGAAGAAGAAGCTCACGCTCGAGCTCGGCGGCAAGGCAGCCAACATCGTCTTCGAAGACGCTCCGCTCGACCAGGCCGTGGAAGGCATCATCTCCGGGATCTTTTTCAACCAGGGCCACGTCTGCTGCGCCGGCTCGCGCCTGCTGGTGCAGGAAGGCGTGTTCCCGCAGGTCATCCGCAAGCTGCGCGATCGCATTGCCACGTTGCGCGTCGGCAATCCGCTCGACAAAAACACCGACATCGGCGCGATCAACTCGCGCATGCAGCTCGACAAAATTTGCGAGCTGGTCGACAGCGGCTTGCAACAAGGCGCCGAGCTGGTCCAGCCGAGGCTGAAGCTGCCGGAGAAAGGCTACTGGTATCCGCCGAGCTTCTTCACCGGCGTGACCGCGTCACATCGCATCGCGCAGGAGGAGATCTTCGGGCCCGTGCTCAGCGTGATGACGTTCCGCACGCCGGACGAAGCGATCGAGCGCGCGAACAACACGCTCTACGGCCTGAGCGCCGGCATCTGGACGGACAAAGGGAGCAAGATCTTCAAGATGGCGAGCAAACTGCGCGCGGGAGTTGTCTGGGCGAACACGTTTAACAAATTCGACCCGACGAGCCCGTTCGGCGGCTACAAGGAAAGCGGCTTCGGCCGCGAAGGCGGACAGCACGGCCTGCTGCCGTATCTCGAGCTGAACTAAGGGCCGCTAGAGACGCGCCTTCGCGTCGAAGTAGAGCAGCACGAACGCGATACCGATCAGCGGTGCCAGCAACGCATGCACCAGCGTGCTGAGCACGTAGGTCGCGATCGTGAGCGCGTCCGGCGCGGGTGAATTTGCGAGCGCCTGCACAACCGCGCGCGCCTCATCGACGGTGGTCACGCCTTGCAGCCTCGCGACGAGGAATGGCAACTCGGCGGCCAGACTCAAGCCGATCAGGAGCATCAACCAGAGAGCCGCGATCGCGGGTCCGCGGTAAAGAGGTCGCTCCCGGCGCGGCGCCTCCGGCCGGCTGCGCGCAAGCTCCTTGCTCTCTTTTAACGCATCGACGCCCTCCAGATTTCCGAGCGCAGCGGACTGCTGCCAGAACATGAAGTTCATAAACAAACGGCCGGCCATGAACACGAGGAAGCCAAGCGCAACCATTTGGATCAGCACCGAAACGGCCGACGCCGGCCCGCTGCCGATGAGCAGCATTGCGAGCAACGGCATCCCGATCCAAAACAGAATGCTGCTCCAGACCACAACGAAGAGCTTCGCGATCCGCGGCCACAATTGTCGTGCGCGGGTCAGCACCTGGGCCACGCCTACACGCCGGCCCGCCTCGAGTTCAGCCGTCGCAAACTGCACGCCGCCGATCAACAGCGGCCGCGCCAGGAGCATCAGCAGTAACATCGAGATGCCGATCGCGATCGCCGCCGGGGGTGCGCCAGAGAAGTCACCCTGATCCGACATCTTCACGAACGCGAAGCTCACCTTCATGAAGAAGGACGGAATCGCCACCAGAAGCGCGAGGACGAAGAACGGCACAAAACCGCGCGCGTAGATGCCGATGGTATCAACCAGGATTTGCGGGAGCGTGCGGCTTCGGAACGAGCTCGGCGTCTCATCGGCCGGCGCCGCGTCGGCCTGCACGTCCGGAAAGACGAGCGCGTGATCGCCTGCACGCGTCCATTCACGGTCTCCCACTCTCCGCAGCTCGTTCTCTGCAATCAGCCGCCCGTCCGCCTTCCACTCGCGCAGTGTTTGGGCGTTCACGGGTCCGTATTCCTGGCCTCCCACCCGCACATACCATCTCTCCGACATCGCGGATGTATAAGCGTCTGTGGGAGATTGTCGCCCGCGAATCTCGCGCATCTCGCGATAACGGAAGCGATCTGCGCGATTCGCGGCCGACAAAAACCGAATGAACCGCGCCCGTGCTGCGGTACTGTGGCCGCGTGAAGCTGCTGCTGATCGATGGACATTACTACGTTTACCGGTCGTTCTTCGCTCTCCCGGCGCTAAACAACTCCCGGGGTGAGCCGACCAACGCCATCCTCGGTTTCACCAAGACCGTCCGCCGGATGTTGAAAGATCTGCAGCCGGAGATGGGCGCGGTTTTTTGGGACGAAGGGCTGCCGCAGAAACGCGTCGAGTTGCAGCCGGCCTACAAGGAGACGCGCAAAGAGATGCCGTTGCCGATGGTTCCGCAGCTGCATTTCATCCGCGAGCAGCTCACGGGCTTGATGGGTTTCAAGAACATCTCATTGCCGAACACCGAGGCCGACGACCTGATGGGCTGCTATGCGATCGCAGCGCGCCGCGCGGGACACGAGGTCATCCTGGCGACGAACGACAAGGACCTCTTCCAGCTGGTGAACGAGCAGGTGAAAGTCTACACGACCGCGAAAGCGGACCTGGCGACGCCTAAGGACACGTATGCGCTGCTCGGCGAGGAGGAAGTGATCGCTAAATGGGACGTCCCACCGCCGATGATCGGCGATGTGCTGGCGATCGCCGGCGACTCGATCGACAACATCCCCGGGGTTGGGATCGGCCGGAAAGCTGCCGCGGCACTCCTGAAGGAACACGGCGGCCTCGAGGCGCTGCTCAACAACATCGACAAGGTGAAGAGCGTCCGCAGCCGCGAAAAGCTGGCAGCCGCGCGTGAGCAGATCGTGCAGAATCGCAAGATGGTTGCGCTCGATTGCGACACGCCGCTGCCCATTCCGCTTGATGAACTGCGACTTCGGCCCGACTACCCGGCTCTCCTCCGCGCTTGCGAAGAGTGGGAGCTCAAGTCGGTGCTGAAAGAGGTGCACGAAGAGGCAGCGAAAGCCGGCGTCGCCACGCAATCCGAGTTGATGCTGTAGCTGACCAATCCGGCGGAGCCGACGAGCCACAAAAGTGATGCAATTACTCGCGCGGTCATCCTGAGGCTGCGAAGACGCCGAAGGACCTCGCGCGGGGTAGTTGGCGATGCAGACAATTCGTCTACGCGAGGCGCGTTGCGCGAGAGCCTTCGGCGTCTTTGCGGCTCAGGATGACCGCGCAAGTGGACGACATCGAATGTGAATAGTTGTGAATAACTACAGCTTCCACCGGTGATCCGCAGACGGCTGAAACGTTTTTAAAGATTTTAGAAAAAAGTTCGAACAACCATTTCGCAGCAATGTCTCACTATACAGGTTAAGGCGATTCGGGCGGCGGCACGTTTCTCGTATCTTGTTGTTTCTCCTAGCGTGCGCTGCCCGGATCTTTTTTGTACCGGCATCGCGCGCCGTAAATCAGTCGTTGCAAGCTCCTTGCCCCTCTGATCTCGTGCTGCCTCGCACAGCATGGAGGACCTCTACGGAATCCGCGGCTTTATCATCGACGCGCCGGGATTCGGCTCGCTCCGCGCCTACCGTAATGGCGCCCTGATCATCGAGCGGGGCCGCATTGCAGCGATCGGCGAGTACGACGACGTCCGGCGCTCTGAGCGCGGCCCGAAAACCCGCTGGATCGATCATGGGCCGCACGCCGCAGTGTTCCCCGGGCTGATCGATTGCCACACGCATCTCCCGCAATATTCCGTCGTCGCGCGTGGGCAGAACCAACTGCTGCCGTGGCTGCGCGAAAGCATCTTCCCGATCGAACGCGAGTTCACCGGGCCGAAAGCGCGCGAGGAGGCGCCGAAGTTCTTCCAGGAGCTCGCGCGAAACGGAACGACGACCGCGATGATCTACGCCGCCATCTACGAGGATAGCTGCCACGTCGGGTTCGAAGCGGCGGAGCGGAGCGGACTGCGAGTCATTCTCGGCAAGATGATGATGGACCTTGGCTCCTACGGCACACTGCAGCCGAAGAAAGTCCTGTCGGTTTCCCTCGCCGAAAGCGAACGGCTTTGCGCCCGCTGGCATGGCAAGGCGGAAGGTCGGCTCGATTACGCGTTCAGCCCCCGTTTCGCAGTCACATGCTCGGAGAAGTTGATGCGTGGCGCGGCTGAGCTCGCGCGGAAGCACGGCGCGTATCTGCAGACGCACCTCGCCGAAAATCGCGAAGAACTCGAGAAGGTGCACAACCTCTACATGTCGGCGCAAGATTACACGGACGTGTACGACAAGGCGGGGCTGCTCACGCCAAAGACAATGCTTGGGCATTGCATCCACCTGGGCACGCGAGAGGTCGAGACACTGGCCGCGCGGCGAGCGAGCGTCGCCCATTGCCCGACGTCGAATCTATTCCTCGGCAGCGGCTTGATGCGGCTGAACGATCTCCAACGAGCCGGCATCCCGGTAGGCCTCGGATCGGACGTCGCAGCCGGCCCTGAACTAAACATGTGGCAGGTGATGCGCGCCGCGATCGACGTGCAACGCGCCCGCACCTTTCACGATGCAAGCGTGCCACCGTTGCGCGTGTCCGAAGCGTTCTATCTTGCGACCGCGGGAGGTGCACGCGCGCTTGGAAAGGCCGGCGCGATCGGCACTCTGGAGGTGGGAAAAGAAGCAGACGTGACCGTGATCGATATGAAGGCTGTGCGACCGTACGCGGACACCGGCCGGCGCGTGAACGAGATGTCGAAAGAAGACGTCCTGGCGCTTTGCGTCTACCGCGCCGGGCCGCACGCCACACTCGAGACTTACGTTCGCGGCAAATCAGTTTACCGGCACCCGCAACTTGCCTCGCAGCCATGAACGATCACTCCGCTGACCCAATAGGCATCGCGCTCGCCGAGGACATCGGCACAGGTGATATCACCAGCGAAGCGTTCATCTCGGCGGACCTGAACGCGCTCGGCCGGATTGTGGCGCGCGATCGCGCCGTCGTCGCAGGAGCGGAAACGGCGGCGGAGGTTTTCCGTCGCGTCGATGCGCGACTGCACGTCGAGATTGTGCACGGCGATGGCACCTCGCTCAGCGGAGGAGAGACGATTCTCGAGATCCGCGGAGCTGCGCGTTCCATCCTCACCGCGGAACGCGTCGCTCTAAATTTCCTGCAACGGCTCAGCGGCATCGCGACGCTCACCCGGCAGTTCGTCGATGGCGCAGGCAAAGCAAAGGCGCAGATTCTCGATACCCGAAAGACAACGCCAGGTTTGCGCTCCCTGGAGAAAGCAGCGGTGGTGGCGGGCGGCGGTGCGAATCACCGCTTCGGCCTCTACGACATGGTCCTCATAAAGGACAATCACCTCGTGGCGGCGCCGGGCTTCTCCGGACTGACGGCCGCGATCGGGCGAGTGCGGAGTGCGCATCCGGACATTCGCGTCGAGGTCGAAGCCGATCGGCTCGAGCAGGTCCGCACATTCCTCGAGATCGATGGGATCGACGTGATCCTTCTCGACAACATGAACCCCGCGGAGATGCGCGAGGCGGTGGCGCTCGGCAGGAAGAAAGGCGTGAAGTTTGAAGCGAGCGGCGGCGTCACGCTCAAGAACATCCGGCAGATCGCTGCCACCGGAGTCGATTACGTCTCGGTCGGCGCGTTGACGCATTCCGCGCCGGCGGTCGACTTGTCGCTCGAACTGACGCATGTCGCCAGCTGAGCACCCTGATCGTCTCGATCATGAGAAACTTCGTTCCGCGCTAAGCGGTCTCACGATCGGGAATCATGTCGTTGTCCTTGAGGAGACGACATCGACCAACGATGTCGTTGCGCAGCTCGCGCCGGCCAGGACCGAGGGGCTTGTCGTATTCGCGGAGCGCCAAACTGCGGGCCGCGGACAGTACGGTCGCCGATGGGAGTCCCTCGCGCACAACGGCCTCTGGCTCTCAGTGCTGCTGCGCCCGCGCATCAGCGTCGCCGAGTCGAGCAAGCTGACGGATCTGCTGGCACAAACAATTGCGGTCACCGTCGCGCAAGTCACCGGTGCGGCAGCATCGATCAAGCAGCCTAACGACGTCCTCCTCGGCGGACGCAAGATAGCGGGCGTGCTGGTGGAGATGCGAGTTGAAGCGAACGGCGGTTACTGCGCGATTGCCGGAATGGGAGTCAACGTGAACCACGGTATCGACGACTTTGCCGACGAACTCCGTGCAACCGCAGGATCGATTGCGATGTTCGTAGGTCGCCCCGTCGACCGGCATGCGTTCGCGATCGCACTGCTGCGGCAACTCGATGCCGCCTATCGCGAGTTCAGCGAAAGTTCTGCAACGCGCGCAACTTCTTAAGCGCGGCGCCGCTGTCGATCTGTTGCTGCGCAAACCAGATCCCCTCGCCCATGTCGCGAGCGAGACCAGCGGCGATGAAAGCGCCGGCCGCATTCACGAGCGCCATGTCACGCTTCGGACCTTTCAGCTCGCCGCCAAGAATCGCAGTGAGCGTCTTCGCGTTCTCAGCTGCGTCACCACCACGTAACTCCTCGAGCTTCGCCGGCTTGATGTTCAGCCAGCGGGTATCCATCACGGCCGAATGCACCGTGCCGTCGACCAGTTCGGCGAGCGTCGTCGCGCCGCTGATCGAGATGTCGTCGATGCCTCCGCTTTCATCCGTCAGGCCGTGGACCACCCACGCGCGTTCGCGTTCCAGGCGGCGCAACACCTCGGCAAAAATGCTCGTCAGTCGTGGCGCATAGACGCCGATCAGCTGCCGCTGCGGACGCGCCGGGTTCAACAACGGGCCGAGGAGGTTGAAGATGCTGCGAGTCTTGGCCCGCGCCAGTCTTGCCCGCGTCGAGGCGAGCGCGCGGAAGGCGGGATGATACTGCCGCGCAAAGATAAATCCGAGCCCCAGCCGCTCAACGCACGCCTTCAACTCCTCGGGCGGCCACTCTAGCTTCACCCCGAGCGCTTCCAGCACGTCCGCGCTGCCGCACGATGAGGTGACGCTGCGATTGCCATGCTTCACGACGACGGCTCCGCCTGCGGCCAGGATGAACATGATCGTGGTCGAGACATTGAAAACGTTAAGGCCGGATCCGCCCGTGCCGCAGACGTCGATCATCGGTCCGGAGACATTCGCCGGGTCGATCATCGGATTGACCGCGCGATCGATCAGCTGCTCGACGAAGTTCGCGATCTCCTCCGCTGTCTCGCCTTTCTGGTGCAGCGCGGTCAGGAAATCTGCTTTGTCGTCATCGCTGGTCGTGTCGGATAGCAACAGCGTCACTCCGACCGCCACCTCGGCGCGATCCAGATCGTTGCCCGCGCGCAGCTGCTCGATCAGCCCTTTGATTTTCGCCTGCACAAGTCCCTAAACCGGCTGCGCGGCGATCTCTGCGCGCCATTGCCGGTAGATTTGAGGCGCGATCTCCGACGGCTTGATCTCGCTGCGCCCGCCCCAGAACACATTCGTGTAGCTCACCGGAATGCCACAGGCCGCGAGATGATCGTCGATCGCGCGCTTGTGCTCGAGCAGCAGCTGTTTGTCCGATCCGTGCGCGACGGCCATGATGTTGACGTTCTTGAACTCGGCCCCGGCCTCGCGCCAGTAGCAGTGCGTGAGGATGTGATGCCGCCCGACCTCGCCGCCCGCCTCCAGCTCACGCCCCTGCGGCACGGCCCAGTGGAAGAGCGCGTTGAACCGCGTCACACGCACGCCGCCGCTCGACGGCTTCACGTGTTCGAGAAAAGTGGAGAAACGCCCGACGATTTTCCGCGCGTTCAATTCTTCCGCGACGCGGTAAAACTCTTCCACGGAAACACCCGCCTCCGCCGCTCGCGAAAGCCACGGTGTCGGCTGAATTTCCTCGGGCGTGAATTCGCGTTTTAACGCGACGAGCACCTGCCATTCGAGCTCGTTGAGGCTGGCGACTTGCACGCGCGCCATCGTTGCTGGCCGGTCAGCTTTGCTGCCGGGCTCGACCGTCTTCCGCCGCACATGCCCGACTCCCAGCGTGAAGATCCCCTTCGCGGGCATGAGCCGGAAGTGATCGGCTCCGACGCGCTCGACCAGCAACTCGCAGTGCTGCTGGATTGAAAATCCCTGCGGCACTTTCACTGTCGTCCAAAGCTTATAGTCGGAACCCGCGGTCACGGTGTCCGTCGAGCGCAGCACCACGTGGCCGGAGAACGGGTCCTGTTGAAACATGTAATCGAACGCGGAGTCGATCCGCTCGGGCGCGACTTTCCACGCCACCAGCGCCCCGTCGGCAAGATTCGTCGCGAGCAATGTTTGCCTAACACGCCGCACCGTCCCTGCACGCAGCATCGCCGCGATGCGCTCCATCACGACGGCGACGTCGAGGCCCGACCGCCGGGCGATCTCCTCGAACGGCTCGCGCACGAAGCCTTCGATTTTGTCTTCCGAGATGGCGAGAATCTTCTCGTTAGTCGGATCGGTGTGTTCGACCGGAAGCATTGCGCCTGTAAATAGCCGCCACACTCCGCATTGTCCAACCTGCGGCCGCGGAACCCGGCAGCCGGTCAGGCGGCCGTCGCGTAGGTGAGCACCGCGACGTAGTGGCAGAGGGTGCCGCCGAGCACGAAGAGGTGCCACACAAAGTGATTATAGCGCACGTGTTCTCGCACGAAGAAGATGATGCCCGCCGTGTAAGCCACGCCGCCTGCTGCCAGCCAGGCGATCGTAGATGCCGGCACCGCGAGCGCGAGTGGACGGATGACGAGCAGCACCAGCCATCCCATCACGAGATAGAGGCAGAGGGAAAGCCGCGGGCGATGCAGCACTCCTTTGGTCGCTTTCATGCACACTCCGAAGATCGCAAACACCCACACGACGACCAGCACGGTCCAACCCCACGGCCCGCGGAGTGGACCAAGCGCTAAAGGCGTGTAGGTGCCGGCGATCAGCAGAAAGATGGCCGAGTGATCCACCACCTGCAGGAAACACTTGAACGGCGTCTGCGGCCACGCGTGGTAGAGCGTCGAGCCCAGGTAGAGCAGCAATATCGTCGCCGCATAAACAATCGCGCCGGCGAAGAAGTGTGGGCTGCCACGTTCCCAGGCGGCGCCGATCAAAATCGGCGCGCCAATCATCGCCGCGAGGAGTCCAACGCCGTGGCTCAGGCTGTTGGCCAGCTCTTCGCGATGGGATTGCGTCCATCTGACCGGGTGGCGCATTCCTTCGGGCAATTGCATCGCGGCAGGCATTTTAAGGACTCTGCCCCTGACGCGAAACCGGAATTCGCGTCAGACGCAAAATTGCGCGAAGACCGGTCCCGCCCTCCCGAGCGAACGTAGTGCATGCCAGGCCCGCCACCGCTCAAAGCAATCTTCTTCGATGCGGCCGGCACGCTGTTCCATCTACCAAAAGGTGTCGGTTATCATTACGCGATCGCCGGACGTGACGTCGGCTTGGACCTCGAAGCGCGAGCTGTCGATCGTGCCTTCGCATCGGCGTGGAAGCAGATGCCGCGGCGCGAGACAACCCGCGCGCCACGCGAGGATGATGATAAAGGCTGGTGGCGCGAGCTCGTCGATCGGGTGATGGACGAGGTCGCGCCCGCGACACACGAGTTCGACCGCGACGCGTTCTTCGAGGCGGCCTACGGGCACTTTGCCGAGCCCGGCGTGTGGGAACTGTTTCCAGAAGTGCTGGAGGTGCTCCAATCTCTGCGTCCGCAATATCGACTGGCAGTCATCTCCAATTTCGACGGCCGGCTCCGGGTGATCGCGGAGCAACTCGGCATCTCGAAGTTCTTCGAGCACCTCGTCATCTCCAGCGAAGTTGGAGCCGACAAACCGGAGCCTTTTATCTTCGAACGCGCGCTCCAGCTTCTTGGCGTGTCGCCTAACGAGGCATTGCACGTCGGCGACGATCCGAAGGGCGACTGGGAGGGAGCGGCCGCGGCGGGCATGCATGTCTTTCGCCTCGATCGACCGCAGAACTCATTGCGCGACGTGGTGGCGGCTTGCGCCTCCATCTGAACTGGACTACAACGGAAGCTCCTCGCGGGTTGGTAGCTCAATGGTAGAGCAGCGCCCTTTTAAGGCGTTGGTTGTGGGTTCGAGTCCCACCCGACCCACACCTTCAGAAAGCACGCGCCGCGTAGCCACGAGCGAGGCCACGGCGAGGCGCGCGCAATCCGTCGAGAGCGACGCGCAGGCCCGCAATCGCGCTCATCTCTTCCGCAAACACAGCCGAGGCGGTGTGGGTCTCCACCACGGCAGCACCACCGCGAAACCGGCGAAAAACCAGCAACCAGTCGTACGAAGCGGGGTGAATGCACGCCCTTTCAGAGAGTCGATGTGGGCAGGAGTTTGGGATCGCTATCGAGGGCAGGTTCTACTATCCCACAGTGGTGGCGGACATTACGTTCATTCTTGACGCTCTCAGGCAGAACGACGGCGACGCCTCTGGAGCTCTGCTGACTCAGGTCTACGCCGAACTGCGCACGATCGCCCGCACCAAGATGGCGGGCGAACGACCGGGCCACACGCTGCAACCAACGGCGCTCGTGCACGAGGCGTGGTTGCGGCTCGGTGATCAGCGGTTTGCGAACCGCGCGCATTTCTTCAGCGCGGCAGCTGAGGCGATGCGGCGAATCCTGATCGACAGTGCACGGCGGCGGACCGCAGCACGCAATGGTGGCGGCGTGGCGCACGTGAACGTGGATGACGTGGAGATCGTGGCTCCGGCAAAGGATGAGGAGATGCTGGCGATCCACGACAGACTCGACGCGCTCGCCGAGCATGATGGACGGAAAGCGGAGCTGGTGAAGCTGCGGTACTTTGCTGGGCTGACGATCGAGGAAGCCGCGGACGTCCTGGGTATCTCCGCGCCGACGGCGAAGCGGGATTGGACATATGCGCGCGCGTGGCTTTTCCGGTCGATGGACGCTGTAGCGACGTGATACCACCACGGGTCGGCGATGCGCAGGCGGCGCGGGTTTCCGAAATTTTTAGTGCTGCGGTAGACCTTCCCAACGACGAGCGGCGGGCGTTTCTCGCGAACGCGTGCGGAGGGGCCGAGGCGCTGCACGCCGAGCTGTGCGCGCTGCTCACTGCGCATGAAGCCGCGGGCGCGTTCATGCAGGACGACGAGGGCCTTTCGCCTGATCTGGAGGCACAATGGGCGCGACTCAAGCCGGAGGGCGCAGGAGACCGCATCGGGCGCTACAAGCTCCTGCAGGAGATCGGCGAAGGCGGGTTCGGCACAGTTTGGATGGCGGAGCAGATGGAGCCGGTGTCGCGGCGGGTGGCGCTAAAGATCATCAAGCTCGGCATGGATACGCGCGAGGTGATCGCGCGGTTTGAGAGCGAGCGGCAGGCGCTCGCGATGATGGACCACCCGAACATCGCGCAGGTCTTCGATGCGGGGGCGACGCCGCTGGGGCGTCCGTTTTTCGTGATGGAGCTGGTGCGGGGCATTCCGATCACGGAGTACTGCGACGAGGCGGGGCTCGGCACGCGCGAACGACTGGCGCTCTTTGGCGATGTCTGCTCCGCGATCAACCACGCGCACCAGAAAGGTGTGATCCACCGGGACATCAAGCCGTCGAACGTGATGATTACGCTACATGGCGAGAAGGCGGTGGCGAAAGTGATCGACTTCGGGATCGCGAAGGCGACGGAGGGGAAGCTGACCGAGAAGACGCTCTTCACGCGCTTCGAGCAATTCATCGGCACACCCGTTTACATGAGCCCGGAGCAGGCGACCTGGAGCGGGCTGGATGTGGACACGCGGAGCGACATCTACTCGTTAGGCATTTTGCTCTACGAGCTGCTGACTGGGAAACCGCCCTTCGATGCGCAAACGATGGCCTCGGCGGGGCCGGACGAGATGCGACGAATGATTCGCGATGTCGAGCCGGCGAAGCCCTCCAGCCGCCTGCGCACCACCGCAGCTGAGGAGCGGACGCGAATCGCCAAAGCGCGCCAGATCCAGCCGTCTAAAGTAAACAGCCTGGTCGAGCCCGATCTCGATTGGATCGTGATGAAGGCGATCGATAAAGATCGCGCGCGCCGTTACCAGACCGCGAACGGGCTGGCGCAGGACATTGAGCGTTTCCTCGCGGACAAGACGGTCAACGCACGTCCGCCGAGCGCGGCTTACCAATTCCGGAAGTTTGCCCGGCGTCACAAGGTCGCACTGCGCGTGGCGGCGGGAATTGTGACTGTGCTGCTCGCCGGAACCGTAGTGAGCACGTGGCAAGCGGTCCGCGCCACGAGGGCTGAGCAACGCGCCAGAGAACAGAGCCGGCTGGCGGACACACAGCGAATGCGCGCCGATGACGCGGCGGAAGCTGCCCAGCAGAACCTTTACTACGCGCAGATGCATCTTGGCCAACCGACGTGGCGCGAGCACCGCGGCCTCAAGTATCTGCGCGAGATTCTCGGCAAGTGGCTCCCGGTGACTGCGTCTCCGGATCGGCGCGGCTGGGAGTGGTATTATCTTGCCGCGCTTCCCCACCAAAACGTTCACACCTTCACGTCTGCTGTCGGCATAAACGCCGGCCGCACCAGCGTCGTTACGTGGCATATCGAGAGCAGGCGCCTCGCCGAAGGAACTGCGGACGGCGTCATCCGAGTCTGGGACGCAGATCGGCAACAAACAACGCTGACGTTGCAAGGGCCGGTGCCGGGCGTTGAATACTGGGGCAGCGAGTGGATCGCGTGGAGCCCGGATGGCACCAAGCTCGCCGCAGGCGGTCGTGACGGCACCGTGCATGTCTGGGCCGCGGCATCGGGAGAGAAATTGCGCGTCCTGAAGACGCACGAAATTCTGCTCCGCACCGTCGCGTTCAGCTCGGATGGAACGCGTCTCGCCGCCTGGGGAGCGGGTGGAACGATCACGATCTGGAACGTCGAGACTGGCACGCCGGTCGCGGAAATCGTCCATCCAGGAGCGGTCAGTGAAGGCGCCTGGAGTCCGGACGATCGCCTCCTCGCCTCCGGCCATGGAGACGGGACGGTGACTTTTTCCGAGACAGAAACCGGCGCACCGATTGTCTCACTGCAGGCGCAGGCGGATCAGATCTATGACGTGGCGTGGAGTCCCGACAGCACGCGCATCGCGACGACGAGTGCGAACGACTTCTTCGTGAATGTGTGGGAAGTCGCTTCGCAGCAGAAGGTGCTTGGGCCGCTGCGACATTCTCACGGAATTACGTCGATTGCCTGGGAGCCGAACGGGCGGCGGATCGCGACCGGCAGCATGGACCAGGCGCTCAAAGTCTGGGATGCAGCCAGCGGCCGCGAAATCGTGACGCTGCGCGGACATGACGACTCGATCAGCTCGATCGCGTGGGGACCGGATGCGCATCTCGCTACCGCTGGCGGCGATGGCACCATGAAGGTCTGGGATTCACTCCATGATCAGGAGGCGAGTGTCGTGGCCGCGGACCGGCGGCGCACCACCGCCGTCGCCTGGAGCCCGGATGGCAGCCGGCTCGCTGCCGCGGGCGACGAGGGGATCATCCGGATCTGGGATGCGGCGACGCGCCGCGAGCAGCTCGCGATCCCAGCGCACGACGAGCGCAAGATCGTTCCGCAATACGGGCTCATTCGCGCGCTCGCCTGGAGCCCGGACGGAAGGCGGCTCGCTTCCGCAGGACTCGACGGAACTGCCACGATATGGGATGCCGCCACCGGCCGGGAAGTGTTCGGCTTTCCGGGTGGTCACGGCGCGGTCTGGTCTGTCGCCTGGAAGCCGGACGGAACCGCTCTCGCTGCCGGCTTGCAGGACGGCACGATTGGAATTGCCGAGCATCTCAACAAGACTGCGACGGTTCGCCTTTTCAAGGCACACGAAAACCCTCGGCGCGCCGGTAGGGTCGAAGGAGTGCGCACGCTCGCCTGGAGCCCGCAGGGTGATCGCCTGGCGAGTGGCGGCTTCGACAAGCTGGTGAAGGTCTGGGACCCCGCTCGTGCGACCGAGCTGGTCCGGATGGAAGGTCACAATGGTCACACCATTGCGGTGTCGTGGAGCGCGGACGGGAAGTCTCTGGCATCCGGCGCGGCGGACTTCCTCGTGCTGACATGGGACGCAGCGACCGGGCAGAAGCTGCAGACCATGCGAGGGCACAATGATTTCGTCGAGGCCGTCAAATGGAGTCCGGACGGTTCACGGCTGGCGTCTGCCGGGATCGATAACGCGGTCCGCATCTGGGATCCGCAGACCGGCGAGGAAGCCTTCGTCGTACGTGGGAAGGCCGGGATGTTTCACGACCTTTCGTGGAGCTCCGACGGAGCACAACTCGCTGCGCCCTCCAGCGACGGCCTCGTCTGGATCTGGGATGCGCGACCCGGCTTCGCACGCGATCTCGCAGCGCCGGCAACGCGTTAGAACGGGCAACGCCGGCTCCGATTTCGCGAGAATTAGCGAAGTCGATGATCCTTTTGCGCGGCGGATTGCGCTTGTGCACGTGTGACTGCTCTCCGCTCCGTCTCCGAAACCTGTCGAGTACTGCTGGGCCTCATCCCCATCCTTTGCGCTTTTTTCGCCCTCGCGGCTACGGCCGCCGGCCAGACGATCGTCAATCCCAGCTTTGAAGCGGACCCTGCGCCGCCTTATCCCGGCTACGGCCCGATCACCGGCTGGACGGGCGCCAGCGGGCTCAACATCAACCGCAGCGCGCGCGCCTTCGCCGATAACGGCATAAACCCCGATGGCCAGCAGGTGGCGTTCATCCAGGGGACGGGCACGATGCGGCAGACCGTTTCGGGCTTTACGATCGGCAACCAGTATCGCCTTCGCTACTACGAGAACAGGCAAGATTGTTGTACCGGTGGGGACCCGCAAAAATATCTGCATGTCACCGTAGGCGGGGTCACCGTGGTGGCGACGCACGAGGTTCGGGTCGTCGGCGGAAATAATCCCTACGTGCGGAAAACGTCGCAGGTGTTTACGGCCGGTGCGACGGATTTGGAAATTGCCTTTGCGGTCAGCGGAGCCGACGACCTCTCGGTCCTGCTCGATCTGGTCGAGATTGTCCCCTGGGGGATCGTCACGAATCCCAGCTTTGAAGCGGACAGTGTGCCGCCTCCTTCCGGCTACGGCTCGATCACCGGCTGGACAGGGGCGAGCGGGCTCAACGAGTCCACCGGCCCGTTCGCCGATAACGGCGCGATCCCCGACGGGCGGAAGGTTGCGTTCATCCAGGGGCCGAACACGATGCGCCAGACCGTGTCGGGCTTTGTGGTCGGCGAGAAGTATGCGCTGCGTTACTACGAGAATCGGCGTATCGCCACCGACCCGGCGAACCTGCAGGTCACCGTCGGCGGCGTAGAGGTGGTGCCCACGCACGCGGTGCGGGCGGTAGGCGGCACAAACCCGTACGTTCAGCAAACGTCGGCGGCCTTCACCGCCACCGCTGCCAGCCTGGAGGTCGCCTTCATCACCAGCGGTTCGGGCGATTTCACCGTGCTGCTCGATCAGGTCGAGTTTAGCAGAGCCGTTGTCGTGACGAACAATGCCGACAGCGGCGCGGGTTCGCTCCGGCAGGCCGTGCTTGAGGCCCCCGACTTCGGCTTCATCACGTTCAGCGATGGCGTGCGCGGCACGATTCCGCTGAGCGATGTGATTACGATCAACAAAAGTCTGGTGATCGCGGGACCCGGCGCGGGCGCGTTGAGCGTTCGCTACGGCGCCTTCATCGTGGGCGATGTCCTCACGGCGACCATTTCCGGTCTGACGATCGCGGACGGAGGTGGCACTGGAATTGTGAACTACGGAAACCTGACCCTCACCGATTCCGTCGTCCGCGATAACGTCGCCGGCGGAATCAGGAACCACGGAAACCTGACGGTCGCCAACCTGGTTCTCAGCCACAACGTGGGAGGTGAGGGTGGTGCAATCTATAACAGCGGCAATGCCGCAATCACCAATGCAACCATTCGGGACAATTCTGCAGCGACGGGCGGCGGAATTTACAACGCCAGCAGCTCGAGCAGCGTGACCCTCACCAATTCAAGCATCACCGGCAATGTCGCCACGGAAGGTGCCATCGTAGTGGGTCCTGGGACTACGACTGCTCCTATCTGGGGCAGCGCAATCGCTAACCGAAACGGAAAAGTGACGATGACCAACT
>CADCTA010000065.1 GCA_902805675.1 uncultured Chthoniobacterales bacterium
ATCGCCGCTCGCAGTGAGGACAAGCGTTCGTAGGCGGGCGCTCTAAAGCGCGCGGCGACACTTGTTCCCACATCTGTGGATTCACTAGGGTCAGCCGCGCCGTCCTTCCGGCGCCGTCGGCCTAGACGATGCGCATCCCGCGGCTCGCGAGCACCGCGGCTGAAGAGTGGCGGGCATCTTAGCGCCCACGGCGCGCTTAGTTCGGCTGCTCGAAGGTCGAGACGTTCGCCACCCGCACCCAACGCCCATCGCGCTTCTCGTAGGTCATGATGCCTGCGTAAACGAACTTCTCCTCCTTCTCCGCCCCTTCGGCGTTCCTCTGCACGCGTCGAACCCTCGTCCGCGTGATCATCCACGCCATGCTTGCGTCTTTGGAGATGCGTATGATCGGCTCTTCCAAGTCGTCCCATTCGGAGTATTTCGCGTCGCGAAAATACGCGGTGAACATCTTGCGCGCGTCGGCCTCGCTCGACCGGCTGATCTTCCCACGACTGACGGAGATGAATTGTTCGGGCGAGTTCGCGAGCAGCAGGTCAACGTCCGTCTTGAAGTGCGCCTCGCCGTCCGATTTGTGGAGGCGCAACAACTCCGCCTTCTCCTGTTCCAGATTGACCGACGGCTGCGCGCTTGCGCAGGCTGCGCACGCCAGGAAGAGCAGCATTAGAGTCGACGGCTTCATGGATCTCCCTCCACGCTGGCAAAGGTAGGATGCAGCGCGCATTCAGGGACAGAAATGTGATTAGCGACTCCCACCGGTGACGAGTAGCGCGGGCAGTGGGACCAACAGCAATAGGGATGAGGCGGCGGCCGAATCTGGCGTGAATCGGCCACTCGTTGCCGGCGAACAACCGACCTAGAAGTGCGCGCCCACGTACTCCCACATCTGGTGATGCCAGTAGGGCCAGTCGTGGCCGCCTTTTGGGCCCCAGTCATCGAGATGATGTGGGATCCCGCGGCTCGCCAGCACGGCGGACATTTGGTAGGTAGGTCCGGGTACTTCCCACGCGCCGTTGCCGGTCACGAGGCGGATGTCGCACGTCGTGTACTGGTGGAGTAACCAGGCGTCGTTCTGGTTCGCCATGTAGTCGACGGGGTTGTTGAAATAGAAGTTGTCGTCGTACATCCCGTCCATGGAGTCGCGCATGTCGTAGACGCCGGAGAGGCCGTAGCAGCGCTTCACTTTGTCGGGGTGCTTGAAGAGGGTGTTGGCCGCGTGAAAGGCGCCGAGCGATGCGCCCAGCGTGGCGATCGGGATGCCGGGCGTCTGGCACTGCGCGTCGATGAAGGGGAAGACTTCGTTCGCCACGTAGGCGGCGTATTGCGCCTGCATCCAGCTGCGATGGAATGGATGCGAGCTCTTGTTTTGGAACGTCTCGTTGTTGACGCCGTTAATAGAGAAGATGCGGATGCGGCCTTGCTCGAGGTAGGGGGCGAGGGTGCGGATCATTCCCTGGCCTTCCTGCTCCCATTCGTCGCCGCCGCTGGTGGGGAAGGCGAGGATAGGCGTGCCGTAGTGGCCGTAAGCGACGACGCCCATTTCGCGATTGAGACGGTGTGAGTACCAACGGTGATAGTCGCGGTGCATGGCGGGCGAGGATAGCGGCCGAGCGCGTGGGCTCAAGTCCCGTTCGCATTCGGGAGCGGATGCGCAGTCCGGCCGAGTCTCACGCGCTGGGCGAGCTCCTCCGCATCGGCACTGATTTGGTGTCCATGTCCGAACGGCCGCGTCTCATTCGTTGTCTTTCCGGATGGACGCGCTGGTGACAAACGTGTTTACGGAGGAGGCAGGCCGAACCACGCTCACGTGTACCGTGGGTTACGACGCAACAGAAACGCGCGACCTCGTCCTTGCCTCAGGGATGGCGGACGGCGTGGCGGTAAGTTACGACCGGCTGGAGGCACTGCTTCGCAATGGCGGAGACAACGCGCAATGAGCGACATCGACGTGAGCGCGCCGGAGCGGGAGCTCGTGAGTACGCGGCTGTTGCACGCCTCGCGCCAGCAGGTGTTTTGTGCCTTCCGCGAACCCGCGCACCTCGCGCGGTGGTGGGGACCCAATGGTTTCCGCAGCACGGTTCATGAATTCAATTTTCGGCCCGGTGGACGTTGGGAACTGACACTGCATGGACCGGACGGCGCCGATTACCGGAACGAGTATTTCGCGGTCGAGATCGTCGAGCCGGAGCGGATTGTGATCACTCATCCCAATCCGGCCCACGCATTTCGACTTATCGTTAGGCTGGCCGAGGCAGGCGAAAACAAGACGCAGGTGACATGGCGCCAGGTCTTCTCTTCGCGTGAACACTTCGAGCAGGTGAGGTCATTCGTTGCGAGTGCCAACGAAGAAGTCCTGGATCGACTCGAAGCGGAAGTCGCGCGGATCTCGTAACGGCCGCTCGAACAGTTGAGTCTTTCAGAGGCCGCGCGGCCGCGAACGGCGTCGAGGTGATCGTCGGGAAGGCGCGGTGCAGATTGGCGGTCGGCGAAGCTTTCATCGGGGTCCTGCTGCGCAGCACTCGCGGCGGTCGAATTCCCGCCGGTTGCGTCACGGAACGCATGCAGAACGTTGGACGACATGAGCACTTACACACTCGAGCCGGTCGGCTTCATTCGCTCGACCGTGAAAGGACGCGAAGACGCGCCGCGGCAGGGAGCCGAAGGTGCGCCGGACGCATGGCTCGAGATCGAACCGCGATTCGCTGAGGCGCTGCTCGGCCTGGAGGTCGGTCACGAGCTGATCGTCATTACGTGGTTCGATCGAGCCGAGCGCGACGTGCTCAAGAACCATCCTCGTGGCGACGAGAGCCGTCCGCTGACCGGCGTATTTTACACCCGCTCCCCTGCGCGACCAAACCCGCTCGGCCTTCATCCGGTGACGGTGCGCGAAATCGATGGCACCCGCGTGAAGATCGGACCGATCGAGGCATTCGACGGCACGCCAGTGGTCGACATCAAGTCAGCCTCAACGCGCGCGGACGGCTGAAGGCCGAGGACGCGTCGGTCCATTCTCGTTCTGCGCATCGCGGCGATCAGTCGCTCGCAAGGGTCCTTCTGTCTTACGAGCAGCTGCCCGCGCGGATCGGATAGGAAGCGAGTGTTAGTCGGCGCCCACGAGTGACTCGCGTGCTGCGGTGCGCGCCTCGATTGCTTCCAAGACCGAAACCATGTCGAGCCGGCCATTACCCAGCTCGAGCGCCTCTTCGTAGAGTTTGATTCCGGTGTCGAGGAGCGGCGTAGCCACCCTGGCAGCTTTTGCGGCAGCAGCGATCGTGCGCTGGCTATTCAAGGCGTCAGCCGTGGCAGCTTGTGGCGTGAAGTCTCGCGCCACCAACTTCGGAATCTTGATACGCGTGAGGTCGCTCGCCATGGATCCCGCGTTGATGGCGGTCTCGAATGCGTGCAAGTCCAGGTCATGCTGATCCGCGAAGTGCACGGCCTCCGCGAGCGCGGCGATTGACTGGTTGAGCAACAGATTGACCGAGAGCTTCATCAGCAGGCCGTTTCCGACCTCTCCGCATCGCACGGTTTCGCGGCATATCGGCGCGAGAAGCGGAGCAATTTCGCTTACCACCTGTGCATCGCCGGCGAGGAGCGCCACGAGCTGGCCAGCTTCGGCTGGTTTGCGCGAGCCGGAGACCGGCGCTTCAACGTAGCGTCCGCCCGCAGCCTTGATGTCGGCTGCTAAAGCGCGGGAGTAATCGGGCGCATTCGAGCTCATGCACACCACGGCGCGGCCGCGCAGCATTTTCGTGAACGCCGGTGTCCGGCGCTCAAGCACTGCGTCAGTAGCCTCTTCGTTCACCATCATGACGAACACGATCTCCGCGCGGGCGAAGACTTCCGCGGGAGAAGACGCCACAGTCGCGCCGACAGCGCGCAGTGGCTCGCACTTTTCGGGCGAACGATTCCACACTGTCAGCCGCGCACCGCTCCGCGCGAGATTGAGCGCCATCGGCTGGCCCATGAGCCCAAGGCCGAGGAAGCCGAGACTGGGCACGCGTTCGTCGCTGTCGCGTCGCTGCTTACCTGCGTCGGATGGCTGCGTCACCAGCAGGGAATTCTCGCGCAAACGGCACACGCGCAAGAGACTTTCGTCCGCACGGCGGACGCGATGCGAAAGCGCCGGCGGCTACTCGCCGATGATCTTGACCAGGGCGCGCTTTCTGCGGCCGCCGTCAAACTCGCCGTAGAAGATCTGCTCCCACGGGCCGAGATCGAGTTTGCCATTGGTGATCGCGACCACGACTTCGCGGCCCATGATCTGACGCTTCAGATGCGCGTCGGCGTTGTCTTCACCGGTGCGATTGTGCCGGTAGGCGCTGGTCGGCTCGTGCGGGGCCAGTTTCTCCAGCCACACCTCATAATCGTGATGGAGGCCGCCCTCATCATCGTTGATGAAGACGGAAGCGGTGATGTGCATGGCGTTCACCAGGCACAAGCCTTCCGCGACGGCGCTTTGGCGGACGAGCTCCTCGATCTTCGGCGTGATGTTGATGAACCCGCGCCGCGCTGGAACTTCAAACCACAGGTGTTCGGTGAGCGATTTCACTGGTCGACTGGATCTACACGTTTGATGGATTGCGTTGCTGCCGGCAAAGCTATTTTGTTTTTGCGACGTCTCACGCGAGTGCCGCCGAGTTCGGCGTGGCGAGGACAGGAGACGAGGTGGTCGTTCACCATACCGGTCGCCTGCATCAGCGCGTAGCAGATGGTTGAGCCGACGAACTTGAATCCGCGCTTCAGCAAGTCGCGGCTCATAGCGTCGGATTCCGACGTGCGCGCTGGGACATCGGCCATGCGAAGCCAGCGATTTTGGATCGGCTGACCGCCGACGAAGCTCCAGAGATAGGCGTCGAAGCTGCCGAATTCTTGTCGGACGATGGCGAACATCTGCGCGTTGTTGATCGTGGCGGCGATCTTCAATCGGTTCCGCACAATCCCGGCGTCGGCGAGCAACCGCTTCACATCACGCGCCCCGTAGCGGGCGATCTTCTCCGGCCGAAAGCCATCGAACGCTCGGCGATAATTCTCGCGCTTCTTCAGGATCGTCGTCCAGCTCAAGCCGGCTTGCGCGCCTTCCAGAATCACGAACTCGAAGAGCTTCCGGTCATCGTGCACTGGCACGCCCCACTCTTCATCGTGGTAGGTGCTATTCGGCTCACTCGCAGCCCAGGGACAACGCGGCATACGTCGAGCTTGCGCGATAAACGGAGGGCGGAACAAGCAGATCATCGCTGCGTCGATACAGCGAGGTGGAACTTCTGCGCATTCGAGGGAACGCTGCTCGTATGAAGGCAGTTACCGGGTATCACCTGATCACTCCGGACGACCTGCAGTGGCGTCCGTCGAACCTGATGCAAATTCCGAACGCGGACTTCCTCGAGCGAACGGGCAGCGAGAACATCGGCGCGCGGCTCTGGCGGCTGCCGCCGTGGAGCGCGAACACGCTTCACAAGCACATCCGAGCGGAGGAGTTTTATTTTGTGTTGGAAGGCCTTGGCAAAATTCGCGTCGGTGATGAGACGCTTACGGTGCCAAAACATGGCGGTGTGCTCGTTGGACCCGATCAGTTGCGCCAGGTCTTCAATGACACGGATGCGGAGACGCTCTGGCTGATCGTCGGCGCGCCGGAGGAGCTGGAATTTCTTCTGGGCTCGAAATCGCAGATGGATCTCTCGCTCATCTACCCGGAGGACCCGAAGCAGCTCCCGCCGGAGCTGGCGGGCAAACGCTGGCCACCTGCTGGCGAAGCACTGTGACTGCGCCGCGACGCCGGACTACACGGCGGTAGGTTTTCCGATCGTCCGCATCGTAAATGACTCGACACGCTTGGCGGAAAATCGAAGCATCAACCACTCGATTGAGAGTACGAGTCGAGGTGCGACGAAGGCGAACAGGAGGATCCTTATGAACGAAGAGTTCCACGAGAACTCGGAGCCGGAACTGTCGGCTGACGAGGAGGCGCTCCTTAACGAGATGCCCGCGCTGGCCGACGTCGGCCTGACGCGACGCCGGTTTCTAAAGCAGACGCTCGCCGGCAGCCTTGGGTTGTTCGCGCTCGATCTGTTGGCGCATGAGCAAGCGCTCGCCGCGTTGAGTCCTTCGCCAGGCGCGGTGTTCGCCGACAAGACGGCCGAGAACCTTGTGAAGCTCGCGCTGAAGGTGAACGGCGTGACGAAACGGCTGGAGGTCGATTCGCGCGTCGTGCTGCTCGACGCGCTACGCGAGCGGCTTGGGCTCACCGGGTCGAAGAAGGGCTGCGACCAGGGCCAATGCGGCGCCTGCACGGTGCTCGTGAATGGACGCCGCGTGCTTTCGTGTTTAACGCTGGCCGCGACTTGCGAGGGCAAAGACGTCACGACAATCGAGGGACTCGCGAAAGGGGATCAACTCCACCCGATGCAGGCGGCCTTCATCAAGTATGACGGCTTCCAGTGCGGCTACTGCACGCCGGGGCAGATTTGCTCCGCAGTCGCACTGCTCGAAGAGGCGCGTCGCGGCGACGTCAGTCACGTGACGGAAGACGTAAGCGCCACGACGACTCAGCTGACCAACGAGCAAATAAGCGAGCGCATGAGCGGCAACATCTGTCGGTGCGGCGCTTACCCCGGAATCGTGGCTGCGATCCAGGAAGTGCATTCGGGTAAGAAGACTGCGCAGACGTGGGGGTTTGTGGACGACCAACAACTAGCGCGCGTCAGAAAGGAGGACGGCAATGCGGCCGTTTAAGTACACACGGGCGACGGAGCCGAATGGCGCCGCGGCGGCGGTCGGCGCGAACCCGCAGGCGAAGTTCCTGGCCGGCGGGACGAACATCCTCGATTTGATGAAAGAGGACGTGGAGCGGCCTAACGAACTCGTAGACCTGACGCGATTGAAGCTGGCCGAGATCAAGGAGGCCGGCGGAGGCGTCTCGATCGGCGCACTCGCGACGAACACCGACACTGCGAATCATCCGCTGATCCGGCAGAACTATCCGTTGCTGACGCAGGCGATCGTGGCCGGCGCTTCCGGACAGCTCCGCAACATGGCCACCAACGGAGGCAACCTCCTGCAGCGAACGCGCTGTCAGTATTTTTACGACACCGCGATGCCGTGCAACAAACGCGAGCCGGGGAGTGGCTGCGGCGCGCTCGAAGGGCTTAACCGGATGCACGCCATCCTCGGGTGGAGCGACAAGTGCGTCGCGACGTATCCCGGCGACATGGCCAACGCGCTCCTCGCGCTCGATGCGGTGGTTAGGATCAAAGGCGCTGATGGCGTTGAACGCACCATTCCGCTGAGCGAGTTCCACCGCCTGCCCGGCGACACACCGCAGCAGGACACGAACCTCCAGCACGGCGAGCTCATCCTAGCGATTGAGTTGCCGAAGTCGAACTTCGCGAAAAACTCCTACTATCTGAAGGTCCGCGACCGCGCATCATACGCCTTTGCCCTCGTCGCCGTTGCGGCCGCTGTGGAACTTGAAGCCGGTGCGATCAAGCAGGCGCGAGTCGTCCTCGGGAGCGTGGCGCACAAGCCATGGCGGAGCCAGGAAGCCGAGGCGGCGCTCGCTGGGAAACCGGCTTCAGCAGAGAGCTTCGGGCGCGCCGCCGAGGCGGCAATCGCAGACGCGAAACCGCTCGCGCATAACGCCTACAAAGTGGAGCTGGCGAAGCGGGCAATCGTTCGCGCGTTGATGCGCGCGAGCAAACTGGCATGAGCGGCATCGTTTTCACTAAAGGAGGAATCTGATGGCGCGATACATCGGGAAAGAAATGAGCCGCGTCGACGGCGTGGCGAAGGTGACCGGCAAAGCCAAGTACGCGGCCGAGTTCGCGGTGCCGAACGTCGCCTATGGCTTCATCGTGAACGGCAGCATCGCGAAAGGCGCCATCACCGCGATCGACACACAGGAAGCCGAACGCGTCGCGGGCGTGATCCGCGTCTTCACGCACCTGAACACGCCGAAGCTCGGCCCGAAGCCGGCATCGAACGAACAAGCACCGCCGCGAGGCGCGCAGGAAGAGGAAGACAAATCGTTCCGCGCGCTGCAGTCCGAGCGCATCTTCTTCAACGCGCAGCCGATCGCGCTCGTCATCGCCGAGACGTATGAGGCGGCGCGCTTCGCCGCGCGCCTCGTCAAAGTCACCTACAGCCCGGAGCCGCACGTGACTGACACAGAGACGGTCCGCGAGGGCGCGCGACAGCCGAAACAGGGGCCGCCGCCGAAACCGCGCGGCAACCCTGAGGAAGCGATGCGCAACGCGCCGGTGAAGATCGAGGCGGAGTACCGCATCCCGATCGAGCACCACAATCCGATGGAGCCGCACGGTGCTATCGCGCTGTGGCAGGACGAGAAGCTCACCATCTTCGACAAGACGCAGGGCGTGTACAGCCTGCGCGAGCACCTCGCGTCGACCTTCGGAGTGCCGCCGGAGAACGTCAGCGTCGTCTCGCCGTTCGTCGGCGGCGCGTTCGGATCATCGCTGCGGCCGAACTACTACCCGGCACTCACCGCGATGGCCGCGCGCGAGCTGAAACGCCCGGTGAAGGTCGTCTACACGCGCACGCAGATGTACACCGGCCACGGCTACCGCCCTTACACCATCCAGAAGATCGCGCTCGGTGCGGAGCAATCCGGCAAGCTCTCCGCGATGATCCACGAGGCGGTGCACAACACCTCCGCGACCGAGGAGTTCAACGACAACACGACGAACTTCACGCGCCAGGTCTACGCCTGCCCGAATCTCTTCGCGCCGACCAGGATCACTAACACCGACCTCAGCACTCCGGTGTGGATGCGCGCGCCGGGCGCGGTGAGCGGCATGTTCGCGCTGGAGTGCGCGATGGATGAGCTGGCTTACGAGCTGAACATCGACCCGCTCGAGCTGCGGCTGATTAACTACGCCGACGTCGATCCCGAAAGCGGCAAGCCTTGGTCGAGTAAGGCGCTGCGCGAATGCTACCGGCTGGGAGCGGAAAAGTTCGGCTGGAAGGATCGCAAGATGGAGCCGCGCTCGATGCGCGACGGGAGATTCCTGGTCGGGTGGGGGACGGCGACTGGCGTGTGGGGCGCGTTTCAAAGGCCCGCGTCAGCGACGATCACGTTGCGCGCAAATGGCACCGCGAATGTCGCCAGCGCCACGAGCGATATCGGTCCCGGGACATACACGATGATGGCGATGATCGCGGCCGAGTATCTCGGTGTGAAACTCGAGCAGGTGAACTGCGAGCTCGGCGACACGAAGTTTCCGCGTGCTCCCTCGCAGGGCGGCTCGCAGACGACATCGAGCGTCGGCTCCGCTGTCTATGGCTGCGCGCTGGCGATTGGCGCGAAGCTATTGGAGCTTGCAAACCAGGACGCCAAATCGCCGCTGAAGGACACCGCGGCGGATGACATCGAGATGCTCGACGGTCGCCTGCAGCGCAAAAGCGACACGTCGCGCTTCGTCCGCATCGCAGACGTGATGAAGCGCCACCGTCTCGCCGAGATGACCGAGACGCACGAATCGAAGCCGTCGCCCGAGCGCCAGAAGTACGCGTTGCTCGCGCACGGCGCGCAGTTTGTGGAAGTGAAAGTGGACCCTGACCTCGGCACCGTTCACGTCACGCGAGTAAACGAGCTCACGGCCTGCGGCAAGATCATCAATCCCAAGGCGTCACACAGCCAGGAGATCGGCGGCGTCGTCTGGGGCATCGGCATGGCGCTGCAAGAGGCGACGGAGATCGACCACCGCTACGGGCGCATCATGAACCCGAACCTCCAGCACTACCACGTGCCGGTGAACGCAGATATTCACGCCATCGAGACCTCGTTCGTGGAGGAAGACGACAAAATCGTGAACCCGCTCGGCGTAAAAGGCATGGGCGAGCTCGGCATGGTCGGCATCCCCGCGGCCATCGCGAACGCCGTCTTCCACGCCACCGGCAAACGCGTGCGCGAGCTGCCGATCACGCCGGATAAGTTGCTGTAGCGATTTCAGCCCTGCGGTGCCGCGCGAAGCCCGCCCCGCGCGGGCGGCGCAACGGACAACGTTGTCGCTTCGGATAAGATCCGCCGTGAGCGCGCAACCTGCCTCAGCGACAGGATGGGAAAAATTGCTGCGGCGCGGAAAACTCTCTCCTTTATCCTGCTCGGCTTCTTCGCAGCCTGCCCGCTGGGGCTAGCACAGGTCATCTCGTTAGGCGGCGCCGAAGACGTCACCATCCTTGGGGCCACCACGGTTACGAATGCTGGCGACACGATCGTCTACGGCAATCTCGCCCTCACTCCCGGCACCTCCGTGACTGGATTTCCGCCGGGGCAGATCATCAATGGAGCAATGGCGCGCAGGCTCATCTCTACGGCACGTACTACACCGGCGGATTTTATGTGAATGGAATCATCGGCGGCGGCGTGAGCTCGGTGGAGACTCGCCGGCTCACCGTCGGCGGCTTCGCGGATGGTGAAACCGATACCGACAGCTTCACCGCGTCCATCGGGACCGGCTATGATTTCAAGTTCGGCGCGTTCAGCGTCGGGCCGCTCGCCACGTTGCGCTACGGCCGGATCGGACTGGATGACTTCACGGAGGAGGGTGCGCTCGGTGCGATGTATATCGATGGCCAGAGCCAGGAATCACTCAGATCAGCGCTCGGTCTGCAGGCGTCCTACGCCGCACAGCTCGGCAGGATTACACTGACTCCGTTCGCCCGCGTGCAATGGGAACACGAGTTTCGGACCAGCACGCCTAGCATCCGTGCGGGGTTCATTCCGAGCGAGCAGTTCACCGTTCACGGTCCGCACATCGGTCGGGACGCCTTGCTGCTCGATATCGGAGCGTCGGCGCAGATCACGCCGCGCTTCGGGATCTTCAGCTACTACAGCGGCGAGCTCGCCCGGAAGAACTACAACGTGCACAGCATCACCGGCGGAGTCCGGGTGAGCTTCTGATTTCTTTTCGCGACCGGTGTATTTCGACAGCCGCGAACAAGCCCGGGATTAGTCACCCTTGTCGGTTCCGCTGCGCCCGCGGCGAAATGTAGCTAGCGCAGCCAATCGCGTTTACGTGCATGTCGCGCCAGCCAGACGAGCAGCAGTGCACCGACCACCACGGTGACCGGAATGGCCACACCAGAGACCGCAGCGGCGCCGCTGAAGAACACGACGTAGGTTTCGAGCACGAGCAAGGCGACGAGCGAGACCAGCAACAGCGGCCAGGCCCAGCGCCGGCGAAGCAGGAGGCCGAGGCTGCCGGCGACGCCGGTGAAAGTCCCGATGCCAAAGGCCGCCATGATCCAGCCCGGTATGCTCGCGGCGATCGCGCGCTCGGCTTCGCTCAGCCCCGCCGTCGGATCGCCGAAGGCACCGACGGCGCTCAGAAACATGACTACACCGAAGGCGTTCCAGACGAGGGCGAGGAAAGCTGCGATCCGGAACCATGAAGGCGCGGAGGGGGTTTCGCGTGTGGCCATACCAATTCCATGAAGTTGATAGCTCGTAAGCGCCTCACGATGCAAGCCACGTGACGAACAGCACCGCTCACCGCCCCGCGGCCTTTTCGCACCGCTCGAGCAGCCGGGGCGCTTCCATGCGCTCGGCCCACTGAGCAAAGGCCGGCCTCGGTCCGCGCCAGCGCAGCGTGTCGGCCTTCTTGAAGAGCGGCGCATCCGTTCGCAGCGTCGCGAGAGTCTTGAAGAGCAACGCGAGCTCGCGCTCTGCGCCAAGAACCTTCGTCGGGAAGCTCTCGATCGGGCCGTAGGAATTCAGGACGTGCGCGGCGGTCTTGGCCCCGAAGCCAGCGATGCCAGGATAGCCGTCGGCGGCATCGCCCACGAGGGCGAGCAGGTCGGGAATGAGCGGCGGATCGACGCCGAACTTCTCGCGTACGCCAGCGGCATCACGAATCGTTTTGCGCCGGCCATCGATCTGCACCACACGGGTATCCCGAACGCATTGTCCCAGATCCTTGTCAGGCGTCCAGATGGCCACCTTCTCGACTCGTTTGTCCGCGGACGCGATGTGGGCAGCCGACGCCAGCGCATCATCGGCTTCGAGCTCGACCATTGGCCAAACGGCAACACCCATTGCCGCGAGCGCCTTCTCCAGCGGATGGAACTGGGCGAGCAGCGCGCGCTCGATCCCGGCGCCGGTCTTGTACCCCGGCCACAGCCGATTGCGGAACGACTCGATTACGTGGTCGGTAGCGACGCCGATGTGCGTGTCACCGGTCTCGATGATCTGGAGCACGCTCTGCAGAACGCCGACGACCGCGCCGTACGGTCGGTCCACGCCCTTGTTAAAACGGCGGAGGCCGTAGAAGTGACGGAAGAGCTCGTAAGTTCCGTCGATCAGGTGAACGATCAATTTGCCTCCTTGCTGATCAGCTTCTCGTATCCGGAAACGGTTTGACCTCTTTGCAAGAACGCCCTCCGATTCAACCAAGGAACCTCAGCATGGAAATCAAGCAAAGTGGCTCACAGCCGTCCGCGGAAGGACCGGCCGAGTGGTTTACCGGCTCGGTGCGAATCGATCCGCTTTTTCAGGCCGCAGAACCCGCGCGCGTTCGGGGCGCCAGTGTCACGTTCGAGCCGGGTGCCCGCACCGCGTGGCACACGCATCCGCTCGGGCAGACGCTGATCGTCACAGCCGGCTGCGGACGCGCGCAATGCGAGGGCGGGCCGATCGAGGAGATTCGCCCGGGCGACGTGGTTTGGTTTCCGCCTAACGAGAAACATTGGCATGGCGCGGCGCCGACTACTGCGATGACGCACATTGCCATCCAGGAAGCTCTCGACGGCACGGCTGTCGAGTGGATGGAAAAGGTCAGCGACGAGCAATACGGTGCCTGACCGCGCAGTCGAGCTGCACGAATGGCGCGTGCCGGGCTTCAACGCTGCGCAGTCAGAGGCGGCTTCGCGTTGCGCAACGGTTCGTAGAATCGCAACGCCTCGATGTCGCTGCCGAGCTCGCGCAACGGGTAGTAGCCCTTCGCCGCGCCGGCGCCCGGATCGCGCACGAGATAGTCGAACCCGTCCTTTCCCGCGATGACGACGAAGTGGGTGACGCCGCTGCTGTAGCGCACGCGCACGATCACGGGATTGCCGCGGGCCAGGTTCGCATCGATCAGCTGGTACGACGGCAGGTCTTCGTAGACGTGCCGGACACGGTCGGGCGCCCACCAGGCGGCGCGTTCCCAGTACAGCCAGCCGCGCTCGGTGTAGCCGCCTTTGTCGGTGAGGAACCAGTTTAATTGCTGCGGATCGGTGTCGATGCCGTAGGCCTGAAACACCATGGCCGCGGCGGCTACGGCGCAGCCGACGCTGCCGAGCGTTCCGTTTTCCGGCACTCCGCCGATCGGGTCCGCGCGCCATCGTTCGTCGCCCTGCCGTAAGGAAGGCACCGGCAGCTCCGTGCGGTTGAAGTAGTAAAGCCCACCGCTCGGCGGGAGTGGCCGCTTCCAAGCCCAATAACCGTAGCCGCCCGCGCAGGTTGCGAGCACGACCACGATGAGGATAAGGAACAGGCGCTTCAGAGCGTCCAATCTAACCGCAAGCGTGGCGGTGTTTCAAACCCGTGCGGAGACCTGCTGCGCTTCCGCGGCGCGATCGTAGCTTCCCGCGTCCGGGAAGCCGCTCGAGATGGCGAAGCGAACTGAGCCGGCCGAGCGAAGGTCGCGGCCGCGCAAATTGTGAGATCAACCGGCGCGCTGTTTTTAGCTGCCGCGCGGTCTTACTTGTACGCGTCGCGGATCAGGCCGGCGAGCGTGCTGCCGTCGGAGTAGTTGATGTCCGCAATCTTCCACGATTTATCCGCCTGCTGTTGGAAACGAAACGGCATGGTTCGGCGCTTCCCGTTATCGGTGAACGTGACCACCACGACGGCGAGACCATCCTCCGGCTCGTCGTCTTCGCGCTTCAGAATGCCGCCCCAATGTACTTCACCGATCTTGAAGTTTTTGATCTCGGGATCCTGTGATTCGTAGAGCGGGTCGAAACCGTATGCGCCCACTTCGCCCTTCGACTCGATGGCATCTTTGCGAATGAGGGCGGCCAGCTCCTTCGTGAAGTATTGGCCGAGGGCCTTCAGGTTCTCCTTGTCGTCAAACGGCCCTTTCTGGGCGGCGTGCGCTTTGTAGAGGTTCTTGAGGATTGCGTCGGGATCGGGGCCGGTGGATTCCGGTTTCGCAGCGAAGCCCAGTGTGATCGTGGCGAGCAGTGCCAGCGCGATGGAGATGGTGCGGATGTTCATGGGTGCGGTTTTGCCGAGGTGGTGCAGTTAAGGTCTAGGGTACAATTAGTGACTGGGTTCGGGCACTGCTCTTCTTCGTTCAGCCAGCCGAGTGCGTCCTTGTCTTTCACCTGGAGCCGCTTCCCGTCGGCTGCTCAGAACTCGGCGCTGATGCTACCGCTGAAGAGCGAGGTCAGGTGGTCGCCTCCGTTTGTAAATTCCGCGGGGGTGTCGCCCAGGTAAAAGATCTCTGCGCTGCCGTTCACCTGCCATTTGCCGTACGGCTCAGAAACAAACGCGAGCGGCGCACTTACCTTTACCCCGGCAGAGACAAAGCCGAATCGTCTGCCGACATATTGCTGGCGATCGCCGAAGCCGGCATTCACCGGCAGCGCAACGGTGACAGGATAGCGCGAGCGGGAGGCGAGAGATGTTTTCGGTGCTACGCCCACCTCGAAGTAGTGGCCGGCCTCCGCGTTGTCATCCAGCGGCGCCGTCCAGAGGGCGCGTGGATTCAATGCACACGCACCAAGTAACCACTCGTCGTCCAGCTGCAACGCGAGCGTAAAGGCATTCGAGCCACCGTAGGCGCCGTTCGGGCTGTCAAAGCGGAGGTAGGAGGCAGTCACGCTCAAGCCCTTCGCGAGAATGAACGCCATGCCGGCTTCGATCTGCGTCTCGTACCAGGCGCGCATCAACTCGGAATCCGCGCGTCCCTCGGCACCGTTCGGCTGGAAGCTGTTGAACACCGCCAGCCTGAGCGAAGCGCTCTGCAGCCAGCCACTTTCGCTGCTGTAGATTTCGCCGAAAACCTCGACGTAAGGTTGCACCACCGGTCCGTGATCCTCGACGATGTACCCACGGTAAATGTACTTATCGCTGACGGCGACTTCCGCATACGCCGTCGGGCGAGGCCAGGTGAGGCTGCGAGATGCGGCGTCCTGTGCTTCGGCGGGTGCGGCGAACATGAGGGCACACACGCCCGTCAGAAGAGCGATAGCGACTGCACGACACGTCCCGTGCTTATGCGAGACGACGGTAGGAAATCGAGCCGGAGCTGCGTTCAAAGCGGGAGCGTCTCGTCGATGTTCGCCACAGGTGCAGATGATGGCACTTCTAACCGCTCGTGTGCAGAAAAATCGGCGGAGTGCACTCTGATTATATGGGAGCGCGGAGCCCAAACCGTAGACGTGTCGCTCCGCGTGATGCTACGATTCAAGAGGCATGCCGATCGAAGTAGTCACACTCGCGCAAAGACCTGATCTGGAGGAGCAGGTCGAGCAGCTGCACGAAGATACATGGGACAAATTTCTCGAGGGCGCTCCGTGGGATCACTGGGAGACGCTTTTCGATACGTTTGCCGATTACCAGATTCTGTTGTGCGAGCCGAGCGACGTTCTGATTGGGCTGGGGCACACGGTGCCCTTTGACTGGAATGGCACGACCGAGGATCTGCCGCCGCTGCTGGACGAGCTAATCAAGCGCGCGCTGGACGGGCGTCGAGACGGCCGTGCACCAGCGGCTCTTGCTGCGCTTGCAGCCGTCGTGCCGGAAGCTCATCAGAAGCGCGGGCTCAGCTCCCAGATTCTTGAAGCGATGCGTGCCATGGCTCTCAAGCACCAGCTGCATTCCGTGGTGGTGCCCGTTGGGCCGACATTCAAACACCTCTATCCGATTACGCCGATGGAGCGCTATGTGCAGTGGAAACGCGACGACGGCGCGCCATTCGACCCGTGGATCCGCCTGCATGCGAAATTGGGCGCTGAAATGCTCGGCGTGGCGCCAACCACCGCGATCAGCACCGGCACGGTGGCCCAGTGGGAAGAATGGACCGGGATGAAATTTCCCGAGAGCGGCGATTACATCGTCCCCGGCGCACTCCAGCCGGTGACGATCGACCGCGAGCGCGACCTCGGGCGCTACGAGGACCCCGGCGTGTGGATGCTCCATCGCATCAGCGGCGCGTGACATTCTGCACGTCCATCATCAAGCGCGGCTGAGGATGCAGCGAGGGACGAAGCTCAGACCTTCACTCTTCGCCACAAACCGGATTTCACCCAGCCGTAGGTGACTCCAAACGCAACCATCCAGGCGAACGGCAATGAGAGCCAGATCATGGACACCGGCCATCGCCATAAAACGGCGGTGGTGTACGCGGCCGCCAGCATCGTCGACGTGAGCACAAGCTCTACGAGGAACACTGCCGGCGTGTCTCCGGTCCCCAGCAATGCACTGACGTAGATGGCTGCGGGGATGGTCACGATCATGCCAAGCGCGGCGACTCGTAAAGCAGCGCTGCTCTCTGCGAAGACCGCAGGTTCAGGCGCAAAAGCCATGGCAAGCCATTGCGGCGCAAGGAACGCAGCCACGAGGAACGGGACGGTAGCTAAGGCCGCCCCGCTGGTCGCATAGCGGACCAGCCGCCCGACTTCACTGCTGCGCCTCTCGCCGACGAGTCGGCCCACCAGCGAGCATGTCGTGTCGGCAAACCCTTCCGTCGGAATCCAGAGCACCACGTAACAGGTGTAAACGATGGTGCCGACCGCGAGAGCTTCCACACCGACTCGCTCCAGGATCAGGAAGAACACCAGCCAGCGCGAGTTCTCCACCAGGTCTTGAAGAGCAAGAGGCGCGGAGAGCCGGCTCAACGTCCAGCTCGAGCGGTGGAAGCCGCGAAATTGAAACAGCGGGTAATCCGGGCTGCGGACACGTAGCCATAGGTAAACGGCGAGAAAGAGGCACACCGAGAAGCCCGCGACCAGAAAGCCCACGGCTACACCGCGCATGCCGAGCGCGGGCAGCCCGAACTTGCCGAAGACCAGCACGTAATTGCAGGCAACATCAACGGCAACAAAGATAAGCGTGGCAGGTATCAGCACTCGCGTCCGCCCGAGCGAGATCAGCAGGCCCCCGAAAGCAAACGCCGCACCGCTGAAAACAATACCGTAGGCTGCAATCTGCAGAAACGAATCTACAAGCCTGCCGACTTGCTCAGAGTCCATCATCGCGGCGGCAATGGATGGTGAAGCGAGTTTCAAGGCCACCGTCAGCACGGCCGAAAGCATGACAATGAGAGCAAGGCCTTCGTTGAACGCTTTTGCCAGTGCGTGCGTTCGCTGCTCGCCGACGCGCCGGGCGGCGACGATCTGAATCCCGTCGGCGACCGCGAGCGGCGCGACACAGAAGACCAGCAGAATCGAGTCCGCGACTCCGATCGCGCCGAGCTCCGCTACGCCGAGTCGCGACACGAAGGTCGTGTTGATCAGGTGGTCGAGCGTGTCCGTCCCGGCCAGGAAGACCACCGGGAGCGACATGCGCCAGACCGATCGGAACCTCGGGCGCTCGATCTCTGTGGAAGCGCCGTCGTCGACGCTTGTATGCAGTGAGCTTTCCGCTCCTGCAGCGGGCATCACGCGGTGAGCGCGATCTTGTACGAGTGCCGGTTCAAATGCATGACCATGCAGGACAGGAGCGCACCGCTCTTATGAAACTCGCTCAGATTGAAGTAACTGATTTCCAGAGCCAGGTCAGCGGCGATGTCTTCGAGTTTCCGGTTCTTCCGAAGCTCCTCTTTGTACTCTTCCGTCCCTGCCTTCAGGTCGTGAATGTGTGAAGAGTTAAGCACTGAGTGAGACATACGCACGCAGTTACAGATTCCGGAAAATCCCTCATCTACGGTAACTGGAATGACATTCGTCTCTTTCTCCAGCGCGGCGATCTCTTTCCGCGTCAGCAGTTCGGTGCAGACGAGCGTGTTCTCGCGCGTGATCGGGAAGGCGATGCAATCCAGGTGATAAAGATACGGCTCGGTCATCTTCACCTTGATCACCTTCATGTCGAAGTTCTGCTCCATCCATTCGAAGGTTTCTTTCTCCGAGCGCATGCCGTAGGCGCCGATATAGACATTGTCGTGCAGATGCTTTAGCTCCGCCTCGCCTTCGAACTTTGTCGGCGCGACCTGAACGTCGTAACCCATGCTCTCGAAGAATTTCACGCCGACTTCCGTCTCGCCGCGACGCGGCGCGGAAGTGAAGTTGGAGACGATGACTTTGTTCTTCTCGGGAAGATGCTCGAGCACAACGCCAAGGTTTGCGGTGTAGACCAAGTCCTGCAGACCGGCGGATCCTCCGGCAGGCAGCAGGTAGACCAGCGCTTCCGCGGCCATGAACTTGTAGAGCTGCAAGAACTGCACCTGAGCCTTGGCGTGATCGGGCTTTCGCTTCTCATCAGAGAGGTCGGTCATCCACGGATTGTTGCAGTGCAGCGTATCGTAGGAGAACGGAAAGCTCAGGACGAATGCCGGCCAGTCGAGCTGGCTTGGGTTAGTGCAAGATTGAGACGCTTCTTCCGGTGCGATTGCTTTTAGTCGCCCACCAGGAGATGTCGCTAGAACCTTCGCGGAACCGTTGCGGGACTGCTTGGTCCCATTGAGCTTCGTCGCTCCGTTCGGAGCTGCGCTGGTCGCTGAATGACGTTTAGAGGCGGAGGTGTTCGGCTTTTTCATCAAAAGAGTTCTAGTTTATTTGCTGCTGATTCTTACGAGTGGATCCACGCCGGCTTCCACGTGATGGCCGGTCTTCTGCGCAGTTGTGAACTGGTGTCGGGACGAGAGCGGCACGACGAGATCGACTTGAGAGCCGTAGCGCACTTGCGAGAAGCGGCTGCCCTGATAGGCGGGAAAGTTTTGCTTTAGTTGAAACGGCGTAATGCAGTTCACGTCGTAGTCGGCGATCTGCAGCATGTAGTAGAACTGCCGAAGATCGGGTGCGTAAACGCGGTTCACCATCCGCTCGTTGTGGTGGAGGTATTCGAGCGCCGCCGGCCCGACGCGAAGTTGATCCAGGATGTTCTGCTCCACCTCGAGCATTGGGTGATTGTGGGTGGTGATCGGGTCCAGCAGCTTGTAGGAGAGGAGGCCGGAATAGGGAACGCGGTTCACATGCACGTCATAGAACGTCATGAAGATCCCGATGACCAGGCTGTCGCCTTCGAAGTGCGGGTCGCGCAATGCGTCGCGCACGCAATAGGACTTCCCTTTGATCTCAACGAGGCACTCGTCGGGTTTGACCACCTCCTGGTAGAGAATGATGCCGTCCGCGGGAGAGAAAAAGCAGCTCGTGTCTGAATAGCTCGGCCGGATCGGGTCCCGGAAGAAGTGATACTGCGATATCCAGCTGACGGGCTTGTCACGGAATTCCGCGACATCTTCGTCTAGCCACTGATCTACGCTTTTGCTCATTGTGCTGGGTTCGCTTCCGCAGATCTGACTGCGCGCCGTGTGCGCGATGGCAGTATTGCTTCCTGCGTCACGGAGGCGCGATTATGGCTGATATAGAAAACTTTGCTAGTGAAATCTCGCGGGCGACGGAGTCAAAGCAGAGGTCAGCCCACTCCGGTAAAACCACGGTGAGTTGCAGGCGATGGTCGGCCCGTTCGAACCGGCGCGTGCAGCCGCCGGGATGAACCCGCACCGCGCCGCTCGGCGGCTAATTACAATTCGTGACGGGACTGGCGCACTGTGCGTCCTCGTTCAACCAGCCGACCGCGTCCTTGTATTTCACCTGGAGCCGTTTGCCATCGCAGCCGACCACGCGGACCTGCGTCTCCGCCGGGATGGTCGTCAAAACCGTGCTCGCTTCGCCACCTTCGTAGAGTTTCACGCCCTTGGTGTCGTAGCCGCGGGTCGAGACGGCGAGCATGTTGCCGGAGACCCAGCCTTTTTTGTCGAAGACGACCTTGTCGGCGGTCGTCTGCGCGTTGTCGATCTGCAGCCAGCCGCCGTCACCGTTTTGTGCCACCAGCCGCACGACGGTGCCTTCTTTGTCTTTCGGGATATTGCCGATCACGCTCCCGGTACGCGGCGCATTCCGGACGTTCAGACCCTTCGGGTCCGGATCAATCACGTACGCATCGGCCGAGCAGGTGCGCATCGGGCCGGCCTGATCGGTTGCTCCTTCGGTGAGCCACGGTTCTTTCGTGATGATTGCCTCGGTCATCATCTTGAAGTTGTCGCCTTGCCCCGCGTACTGTTTCGCGAGCTGCGTGCCGAGATCCTGATCGATCTGATAGATTGCTGCGACCGCGTCACCGCGGAAGTAGTCCTCCTCGCTCTCGTCTTTGACGATGGCGGTGAGCGCATCGAGCCCGCGCTTGTCCTTCAACAGGCCGAGAGCGCTGATCGCGTAGCGGCGGCGTTTCATGTCCTTGTGGCCGATCGCCTCGATGATCGCCGGGACCATCTTGGGACCCGCCTTGGTCAGCGGCGTCGATATCTCGGGCTCGTGGTCGACCACATCGTAGAAGACTTTCCACGTTTTCGCCCACTCCGGCCCGCCCGTCCGGTAAGCAACCTCTGGCGGATCGGCATGCGTCAACGGAGCGATCGAGAACGCGAGAGTAGCAATGACGAGGAGGCGTTTCATTCGCGCGGAGTATTTCCGGCGCGCGCCGCGAAGCAACACAATCCGGCGAGGGTCACAGTTTCCACCGGTTCTGTGGGTCTTGGTCACTCGCCGAACGGCTGCCTCGACTTGCCGCCGTTCGCTGCAAACTTGTCGGATGATCCAAATCACAGAAGTGAGCCGCCGCCCCGCACCAGCCGTCACGCCGCAAGCGCTGGCGTGTGACGGCGCGCATCTCTGGTTGAGCTCGCGCGATCTCGGCACCTACTACAAGGCGGATGCCGCGACGTTGGAAGTCGCAGAGGAGATTGATCCTCCGGGGCTGGTTTGGGCCGCGGTCTTAACCGACGATGCGTGGCGGCTAACCATCGGGAAAGGTCTGAACGACGATCGCTACATCTATCGTTATGCTCCTGGTGAGGGCTTTGCGAAGCTCTTCGCGTGTCCCGAGTTCGCCGGATCGTACCTGAGCTTCGATGGAAGCAATCTCTACCTGAGTCGTTGGTACAAAGGTCAAATCCATCGCTTCGACACGGCGGGGGAGATCACGCGCACGATCGATATCGGCGCAGAGATCTGCGGCCAAACGTTTGTCGATGGGATGCTCTACGTGCTCCGCGGCACGGAACAGAATGGCGAAAGCTGGACGATCGCTCGCCTCGATCCGCGCGAGGAAACGCCGGCTGTGACGGATCTCGCGGTGGTGCCGTTTGCGTGTCGATCGCTGGCTTTCGATGGCGAGAGATTCTGGACGAACCACCGCGAGGCTGGCGAGGTCGTGTCGTTTACGGTGCCGCAGTGAGGCGACGAATACCGCCAAACGGCCATTCGAGTCTTTCGTGCGCGGCGCTCGCCCATTACTTGGCAGGTGAGATCAGAAAGATGAGGTGGACGCTCTGCGTCACGGCCACAGGTGCCAGCCGGTATTGCATCGGGTCCGGCACTACCACTCTCTCCGTGGTCGCGCTTCCATACGCGTCGTGGCCTCCCAGCACCTTCTGGCGAATCTCCAAGAAGCGAACCGGTGACACTGCGAACAGGGAGTCGATTTTCATGCCGGTGAGTGCCAGCGTTTTCTCCGCTCTGGTCCGCGCATCAATCAGAGCCTTCGCGAAGACATCGTCCTGCATCTCCTTCTCATTCGCGAGCCCTCCATCGATTGCGGAGAACTCCACACCGCCCAGAGCGAGCAGTTCGTCCACCAGTTTGGGAAACGTCGCGACATCGCGAACTTTGACCTCAAACGATCGCGTGACGCTGTAGCCTATCACTTTGCCGCGTCTGTTCGACGAACTTTCCTCGTCCTCGTATTGCGGCTCCGATTTAAGGTCCTCGGCGATCACATCGCCGTGAGCGATCTTCCGGTCGTTGAGAAGAGCCAATATCTTGCCGGCCTTCGCCTGAACCTCCTGATTAGCCTTCGACTGATCAGCATTGCGCGCGACCAGGTCGAACCGCAGCGTCACCATGTCAGCCATCCGCTCGACTTCAGATTTTCCTTCAACGTAGACGTAAGGCTGGTTTGGCAATCCAGCTTCGGCGCAGAGCGACACCGGCATAGCTAAACACGCGACGAGTAGAAGACGTTTCATCGTTGAATGCTGGCGGAACGAGCTGCCGCCGACAAGATTGGCCTCGTCCCATACTCAATTGCGGAGCAGCCACGTAACCTGAGCCATGCACCAACGGGCCGACAGCTCCACGCCAATCATCAGCCAAGGCGTCGCGCACATGCTCCTGGCGACGTTTGCGTTCGCAGTGATGAACGTGTTCGTGAAGCAGCTGAACCGCATCCCCGCGATGGAGATCGTGTTCTTCCGCTGTCTCGTGTCCGCTGCGATCTGCTTCGTGGGGATTGCCCGAGCCCGTGCCGACTGGAAAGGGAACAACAATGCGTTGCTCATCGCGCGCGGGACGTTCGGCACGGTCGCGCTGTTCATGTTCTTCGTCACGGTGCAGAACATCCCGCTCGCGACGGCGGTGACGATCGCCTACCTGTCGCCGATCTTCACTACGTTGATCGGGGTGTTTGTGCTCGGCGAGCACGTCCGCAAATTGCAGTGGCTCTTCTACGCGATCGCGTTCGCCGGCGTGCTGGTGATCAAAGGTTTTGATGCGGCTGTGCCGACCACGTTTCTCGTCACCGGCATCGTCTCGGCCGTTTGTGCCGGGGTGGCTTACAATCTCGTGCGCCGACTGAAGGAGCAGGAACACCCGCTCGTCGTGGTCCTGCACTTTCAACTGGTAGGCGTCGTCGCCGGGTTCGTCTTCACGGTCATCTATTGGGTGGCGCCGGCGAATGCGTGGGAGTGGTTCTGCCTGCTGATGTGCGGGCTGCTGACGCAGGTGGGCCAGACGTCGCTGACGAAATCGCTCCAGTCCGAGCGCCTCGCGCACGTTTCGATTCTGAACTACACCGGGCTCATCTACGCGCTGGCGTTCGGCGTCTTCATCTTCGGCGAGGTCTACACGATGCAGACGATCGTCGGCATCGCACTCGTGGTCCTCGGTGTTCTGCTCAGCGTCCTTTATAGCAAACGCAAGCCGCTCGAGGTGATCGAGGAGAGTGAGCTGGCGGAGTGAAGACGAGCCTATGCAGATGCCGCGACTTCTTCGAACTCGCCGCGTTCATGATTTTTGCGGCACCGCTGCGCGGGAAAACATTTGCCGTTCATGGCGATGTAGACGCCCGGCGGCAGGACCTGCACAAAGGAGAGCGCGCTGCCAAGATTGAAGAGCCCGTCCGAGCTGCCGAAGGCGTAAGGAATCATCGCCCCGGTGAGCACCACCGTCTTGTCGTTCACGACGGCCGCGACGGCTGCCGCGGTCTCCGTCATGGTGTCTGTGCCGTGCGTGATGACGATGCGCGCTTCCGGCGCTTGCACGCAGTTTTGCACGATGACGGCGCGGTCTGTGTCGGTCATCTCGAGACTGTCGATCATCATGACAGTGCGGATGTTTACCTCCACGCGCGAACGGCCAAGCCTCAGCATCTCGGCGAGGTGGGTGTCCTTGAAGGCGAGTTGCCCGGTGCGCTCGTTGTACTCTTTATCGAAGGTGCCGCCGGTGACGATGATGCGGATGGACATGCGCGCTGAAGGTAAGGCGAGAAGGCGCACGGCGACTAGTGCGCAATGCTGAAGCGGGTGCTTCACACCGCGCGTGGGCCGTTGCTGCGAGGCGGCGACAGGCTGAAACTCCGTCAACTCCGCTGGGCGCGGTCGTAGGGCACGATGTTGTCCCATTCCTCCGCGGACGAGCGGGCGACGAACGCGACCACTGGCTCCGTGTCGCTCATGTTGAAGACTTCATGCGGCACATCGGGCTTGATGTAGATGAAGTCGCCCGCCTCGTTCTCGATGACCTGCTTGAGCCCAGGGCCGAACTCGTGGCGCACGCGTCCTTCGAGAATGTAGAGGATCAGCTCGAATCCGACGTGGATATGCGCGTAGGCGACGCCACCCGGCGGGATGGTGGCGATATTGGCGGAGAGCTTGGTGGTGCCGACGTTCTTGGCCGACATCCCTTGCTTGTAGTGAATGCCGTTCCAATCGCGGCGCGCGCCTCCGCCGCGGATTGTCAGGATGCCGCCGTGATCTTCGACCGCGTTTGGTTGTATATTGTCTCCGTCGCTCATGTCCGATCATCGAGCAGGAGCGCCGAAGAAGCACGCGCATGAGCAGAGCCTTCGTTAAAGAGGATGTCGATCCGCCGGAGCGTTCCGGGCGAGCGCGATCGGCCTCGGGCCTGCCGCCCGGCGCGGTGAACTACATCACTGCCGGCGGGGCGGCGCGGCTGCGACGTGAGCTCGTGGATCTGCGGCGCAGCAGCACGGACGACGAAGAGCGCATCGCCGAGCTGGAGCGCGTGCTCGCGTCGGTGACGGTGGTGGAAGCGCCGGTGGCTGCGGGCGGCGTTGCGTTCGGAGCGAAAGTCACCGTGCGCGACGCAGCGGGGCAGCTGCGAAGCTACCGGATCGTCGGCGTCGATGAACTCCGCTTTTTTCCCGACGGCGTCGCGTGGGTTTCGGCGGTCGGGAAAGCGTTATTGGCAGCAGATGTGGGGGAGCGAGTGACCCTGCCCGACGAGGAGCGGGTGGAAATCCTCGCAGCCGAATATCCCAGCGAGTAGCCCGGAGTCAGGCGACTGCTGCCTCAGTGAGTGCCTGCTCGCAGCGCCGGCGCGAGGGCTGGCACAAACTCGTGCCGACCGAATCGCGCCAGCGCTCGCCAGCAGTCACGACTAACGAAGCCGGGGCTTCCCGCTACTTCGCCGCCTTCAGGCTGTTCACGATCTTGCCGACCGTCGCCTGATGTTTCGCTTCTTCAGCCGTCGTCACCCAATAGGTGAGGATCACGAGATTGTTCTTCACCGGCACGAAGCTGATGCTGACGCCGCAGGGGCCGTCCTCGTCCTTGCCTTGGAAGAGCAGTTCGGTGGCTTCCATCCCGTTGATCTTGAATTTGTTTTCCTTCTTTGAATCGTTGTCGAGCTCGACGTTGTGCTCCTTCAGCATCTCGAAGACTTCGTCGATCTGGGAGTTCATGTTGGTCTCGTCTTTCACGACCACTGCAGCGAGGTAAACGTGGTCGTCGGCGCTATCGGCGCCAACGCCGCCTTCCATTTCCTCTACGTCCCAGTCATCAGGGAAAGTGATGGAGGCGACTGCTTGGTCGGCGCTTGGGATCTTGATGGTCTTGGCCTCCGCAGAGAGAAGAGCGACGGCGGCTACGGCAATGATGGTGAGGATGCTTTTAGTCATACAGGTGCAGGCAGTTGTAGCGTCGCGGCGCGATTGAACAACTAGAATCGACGTGCAGGCTTTCGCCCGCTGCGCTCGCCGCGCATTATGCCGGCGCGTTGCGGCGATAAAACGGCAGCAAGAGAGAATGTGTCGGGCCTGCCGAGCGGGTGATTGCACCCGGCGTGCCGAGCACTTACTGCAGGATCGACTTCGGGAAGCGGTACTTGTCGCCCCACGCGACACTGGCGACGTCAGTGCCGCCAAACGCCCACTCGAGCACTTTCCAGCCGTCATCTTCGAGCCGCAGGAGAGCCTCGCCTTGCGGATCAAACGCGCCGAGCTCGAGTTGCTTGCGGTACTTCGTCTTCGAGAAATCGATTTCGTCGCCGTTCGGCCGAGTCGGGGAGACGCGAGCGTAGGCCCAATCGCCGGCCACGCGCAGCGTGTCCACTTTGAAGATCACGCTCTGCTTGAGCTCCTTCTCCGCCGGCCCGCGGAGAGCGTCCATGATCGCGGCGCGCTCTTCCGTCCCGGGAGCGGGAGTGCGAGCGCTTTGGGCGAAGGCTTCGGCGGAGAAAAGAAGACAAAGAAGAATGACGGCGAGCTTCGGATAAATCACGTGCGCAGAGGAGCAGGTCTGATGCATTCGGGCAAGCATTGTGTATGGAGGCAGCCGACGCAGGTGAGCGCGCGTCGGATTTCGTTGCTGTTGGAACGGCAGCACCGTGGCGCTTGACCCGCACAACCCAGTGGAATAGAGCCAGCGCACGATGATCGCTCCCGCTGCCTATCCCATTCCTCGCAACGAGGCCGATCGACTACGCGCGCTCCGATCCTACAAGATTCTCGACACCAAGCCGGAGGAGCGTTTTGACGAGCTCACCCAGCTCGCCGCGATCATCTGCGGGGTGCCGATCTCCCTCATCACGTTGATCGATGCGGATCGGCAGTGGTTTAAATCCAAGGTCGGCCTGGATCTTCAGGAAACGCCGCGTGCGCAGGCTTTTTGCACCCACGCAATCATGCAGCCGGAGATGTTCGAGGTGCGGGATGCGACGGAGGACGACCGATTTTCGAAGAACCCGCTGGTGACGGGCAATCCGCACATCCGCTTCTACGCGGGCGCGCCACTTGCCACGCCGGACGGTCATCTGCTCGGCACGATGTGCGTGATCGACCGACAGCCGCGGACGCTGACGCCGGAACAGAAGACTGCGCTGGAGATCCTCGGGCGCCAGGTGGTCGCGAACATGGAATTGCGGAGCAACTTGCGCGAGTTGAAGGACGCGCTCGCCGCTCGCGACGCCGCGGCAGGCCCGAGCGGAGATGCAGCCGCAGGGTTGGACAGCATTATCGATACTTTGGAGACAGCTCTCGCCGAGCTGAGGGACGTTCGGCAGGGGAAAGTGTCTGCTCGTTAGGGGCGTCGACCGTCGGGTCGCGGCACTGCAGCGCGTGCGCGATTCTCATCGCTGCGCCGCTAAACGCTGCATATACGGAACGTCGGATGAATGTTCCGATGCGCCTCAGCCTTCTTCACACTGCGGTGGCGATTGTCGCTTGCTCGTTGGCGGCGCCCCTCACAACAGGTGCGGCCGAACCATCGTCAATGGCTGGTGCCGCCTCGTTCGTCGTCTTGCCGGAAACTACGTCACCTGATGGTCGCTATGCCGTGGCCTGGGGGCTGCCGAAGCATCCGGAGATCTGGAAAACCGTGCAGCAGGGTTTTGCTGAGCCCTCGCAAGCCAGCGAGGCGTTCTACGCGAAAGTGGCGCAAGCGGTTGAGGCTTCAGTAAACTACCTCGTAGATCTGCGCGCGAAAGAGATCGTGCAAAAGCTCAGCTCGAACTACTGGCACCTGGAGGACCGTTATCAGGTCGACGACGCTTCACAGCGCGACACCTTTGAAGCGGCATGGTCGCCGACCAGCGACCTCGTCATCACTAGCCATACGCACCGCTGGGTCACACTCTCCGTGGCCGCCGCGCGTATTGACCCGACTGGCACCGTGAGCGTGGTGAATCTCGAGCCTGTGCTGAAGCCCGCTGCTCTGAAGTGGTGCGACAGGTCGATGAAGAAAGCCCGCCTCTCGGCCGATTCTGTGTTCATCGTCTTCTCAGGTGTGCAGCACCGCGAAGGCGGGAAATTCTCTGTGACGGCCAGCGGTTCGCAAGGAGGGGAAGGGGAGTGGAATGCCGACTCCGCGCTGATCGATTTCACGCTCGAGCCATCGGAGAAAGGATTGGTCGCGAAGGTGTCCGACGTGCGAGGCACCGATGACGGCACACGAGAAACAGCCGGCAACTCCGAGGACGCGCTGGCGAAAGCAGACGCAGATTTGAACCGCGCGTATTCCGCCTTGCGGAAGACCCTTGGCGCAACGGAAGCGGAGACGCTCAAGGAGGAGCAACGCGCGTGGCTGAAGAAGCGCGACAAGATCAAAGACCCGGGGGCCAAAGCGGAGTTCGTCGCTGAACGAGTGAAGGAACTAGAGGCGCAGAAGCGGTGACACGTGGCGGTGCGCCCGTATGCGAGAACATGGCTGACTTACCGGCAATCGCCGCCACACGCGTCGAATGGGGGATGCGAGGGAAAAGCGCGACTTGAGCGGCACGTTTTTGGCAGACTGCCGCACATGAGGACACGCTGTGTGTTTTCGCAGCGATCGCGCTGTGTCTCGCCGCTCTCCGCGCGTCAGCCGACCCAGGCTCGCTTGTTCCTGAACTGGAGCCGCTGCGACCGTGGCTCGGTAAAACGTGGAAATCGGAACACGCCGCTCAGGCCGACAAGCCCAAGGTCGACGTCGCGCGCTGGGAACGCGCGCTCAATGGCACCGCGGTGCGGATCCTCCATTCGATCAACGACGGCGAGTACGGCGGCGAGACGATCGTAACGTGGGACGCAGAGAAGAAATCGGTCGTTTACCACTATTTTACGACTGCCGGGTTCGCGACGACGGGGACGATGGCGTTCGAGAACGGCAAGGTTCTGACGAACGAGAAGGTGTCGGGAAACGCCGGCGGCGTCACGGAGGTGCGCGGCACGAGTGAGTTTGCGCCGGATGGGAGCTTCCGAATGAAGACGGAGTATCTGAAGGGCGGCAAATGGCAGCCGGCTCGTGACGCGACGTATCGGGAAGACGCCGCCGCCAGCGTCACCTTCAAATAGCGCCGCAGCACGGCTGAAGTGCAGGCGCGAGCGCGCGGCTGCGAGTCGATGCGTCGCGCGGAAGCCATCCTGCACACGGCGCCGATAGCGCGCGTGGGATCAACGCACTGCGAGCAACTGCGAACGCGGGCGCGCCGACAGCGGCGGGCGGATCCTCGGCAACCAACGCCGGTGTGCAGGCTTGTGCAGACAGGCATCCACGGCCCTTCGCAGCTGGGGAATTGAACCCCTGGAGGCGTGTTCACGGTCTTTTTACAGGGTTGGTCTGCTTCGTGCTTTAGACACGTCCCGCAGTCATCAATCTCTCCCTTAAATCTATGTTTACTCGTCTTAACCAATTCGTCTGCGGAGCGACGGCGTTGCTCATGGCTACGTCAGTCTCTCGCGCGCAGCTCAGTTCGCCTGCGCCGCTCTCCAGTCCCTCGGACTTGCTCGTTCCAGCAAGCGCCGCGAGCACGACTGCGCCACTGCCAGCGCCCGCGACCAGCAGGGCTACAGATAATTCCTCGATGATGCTCGTGCAGGCCTCGACTGCACCCGCCACGGCGACTCCAGCAGTCGGCGGGGCGACGGGCACCACGACAACGACCACGACGAGTGCTGCGACCGCACCTGGAATGGAAGCAGACCCGATGGCGGCGGAGACCGGCGGCGTCGGCGTGCGTGAGTTTCAGGGCGACGACGTCGGCCAGGTGCTTCGGCTCCTCGCCCGCCAGGCCAAGATCAACATGGTGGTGAGCGACCAGATCCCGCCGGGCACCACGGTGACCATGCGGCTGGAAGATGTGACTGCGCTCCAGGCGATCGCGATCATCGTGAAGGCGAAGAGCCTCTTCATGGATAAGCTCGACAATGTCTACTACATCAAGACGGCTACCGAGCGCACCGCCGAGCCGACTGAAAGCGAGAGCTACCAGTTTAGCTACGCCCGGGCCGGAACGATGGCGCCGCTGATTGCTTCGCAGCTCGCGAGCAAAGACGCACCGCAAGTCGACGAGCGCACGAACACGATGTTCTTCCGGGAGACGCGCAGCAACATCGATGCGATCCGCAAGATGCTGGCGCAGATGGACAAGCCGACCAAGCAGGTGATGATCGAAGCGCGCCTCGTGGAGGTGAACGCCAACCCGCGGCAATCATACGGCATCAACTGGTCCGGCGTAGTCGGCAGTGCATCCTCCCCGCAGACGCTTCGTTTCGCCGGCAGCCAGCCTGCGGTGGGCGGCACGACCACCACGACGACCAACCCCGTCACTGGAGCGCAGGAAGTCGTCACGATTCCCGGCGCCCCGGCGTCGGGTAGGTTTGATCCCACCACTGGCAGGCTGATCGGAGCTGACTTCTTCTTGGACAAAGCGCTGAACGCACTGGGCGGCCAGTTCGCGATCCTCTCCGCGCCTCAATTGTCTGTCACGATGTCCGCGTTGAACGAAGACGCCGACGCTGAATTCCTCGCCAATCCGCGCATAGTCACGGCCGACAATATGCAGGCTAAAATCGAGATCACCCGCAGCCAGCCTGTGCCGCAGCTCAACTTCAACGAGCAGACCGCCACGGCAGTCTTCGGTGGTTTCCAGGACAAAAAGTTCGGAAACACGCTGATCGTGAAGCCTTCAGTGAACAAAGACGATTTCATCACCCTGGCGGTCAAGCCGGAGATCAGCAACAAGGTGTTCGATCAGCCGTTCACCTTTGCTGGTGCGACGGTCACCAGCCCTGTCATCGACACTCGCACGCTCGATTCCAACGTCTTGATCAAGAGCGGCGACACGCTCGCGATCGGCGGCTTGCTGCAGGACGAGGTGACCAAGACCCGCACGAAAGTGCCGGTGATGGGCGATATCCCGGTCCTCGGATACCTCTTCCAGAGCCGCAGCAACTCGCGGGTGAAGCGTAACCTGCTCGTCTTCGTCACTCCCTCCATTATCGATCAGCGCTACGGCACCGGCCTCGAAGATCAGGTCAACGGTGTGCATAACAGCGGCGAGGAGTATGCCGATCCGAACGGCTGGCGGAACAATGCCAAAGGCGCTGTCCGTCTGGTGCCAACATCCAACCGGCAACGCGCCGCAGATTATCCGAAGCCTGGCATTCCGCCGGCACCGGCAAAGAGAGGCGCTTCCAGCAAGGTCCGCTTCATTACCGACGCGAAAGACCGGGAGTTTTAGCCGATCGAAGAATTTGGGGTTGAGAGAGGGCGGGCGCTCGAGAGAGGCCCGCTCTCTTTGTTTCTACCGCGAGCGCCTCAGGCGGGTGCAGGCGCGGTTCCGGTTCACAAAACGGCTGCCTAGCCCTGCAGATAACGTTTCAGGCGCTCTCGCAGTTCGGTGCGCGCCCGGAACAATAAGCTCTTCACCGCCGGGACGGATTGATCCAGCACAGCGGCGATTTCCTCGTAGCTAAGCTCTTCGTAGCGACGAAGCACGACGGCCATTCGCTGCGACTCCGGCAGCTCACCGATCGCTGATTCGATCGCGCCCTGGAGCTCGCCTTCGAGGAGCGATGCGTCGGGCGTCTGGCCATGCTCGTCCTTCAGCTGCATCTCCTCGCCATCCGGTTCACTCTGGAGCGGGATGAGAGCGTGGCGCTTTCGCCGACGCATTTCGTTAAACACGAGATTGCGCGTGATCTTCAGCAACCATGTCGTGAACTTCGCCCGCGGCTCATACCGTTTCGCGCTCTTCCAGACTCGGACGAACACCTGCTGCGCCACGTCCTCGACATCCGCATTGCTGCCGAGCATCCGCCCCACGGTTCCTGCCACGAGCGTCTGATGCCGCTCCACAAGCTGCTCAAAGGCGAGCATGTCGCCGCCGCTCACCTGCTGCATTAAGCGCACGTCCTCGCTGTCGGCGTCACCGGTTCCCGCGGGCAGTGGATCTTGGCGGGACATTAATCGGTTGGACGCGGGGCCGGCGTTGAATATTTAGCCTGAAATGGTCGTCAGGTGATAATTCGTCGCTGGTTATGCAATGATACGTCAGACGCGGTGCTTTTTGTTGCAACCAGAAGCGCGCGTGTGCATCATAGCCGCTCAATTTTCCGCACTTTGTTGATGAACTTTTCCCTCATTCCGAGCGAACTTCGTGGAATTGCCGAGAAGGTCGAGGCGGGCGCCCGAATCGCCGATGCGGACGCCCTGGCGCTCTACTCGAGCCACGACCTCCACGCGCTGGCCATCATGGCGACAGCGGTGCGAGAACGGAAGAACGGCAACTTCGCGACGTACATCCACAACCGCTACATCAACTACTCGAACCTCTGCATCCTCTCGTGCCAATTCTGCGCCTTCGCGGCGCGGAAGCGCGATGCGCATGCCTTCGAGCTCTCGATCGATGAGATTGTCTCCACCGTGCAGGATGCGCTGCGGGTCAGCATCACCGAGGTGCACATGGTCGGCGGTCTGCACCCGAGCCTGAAGAAGGATTGGTACATCAATCTGCTGAGCCGCGTGCGCGCGCTGGATCCGGATCTGGTCATCAAAGCGTTCACCGCGATCGAGATCCGCCATCTCGCGCAGCGCGTTTTCAAACGCTCCATTGCCGACACGCTGGCGGAGCTACGCGATGCCGGCCTCGGAGCATTAACCGGCGGTGGCGCGGAGATCTTCGATCCCGTGGTCCGTGACGAAATCTGCCGCGGGAAAGAGAGCGCCGAGGAGTGGGCGGAAGTGCATCGCACGTGGCACCAGATGGGTGAACGCAGCACGGCGACGATGCTCTACGGCCATGTCGAGACGCTCGCGCAGCGTGTCGATCACCTGCGGCAGCTGCGCGAGTTGCAGGATGAGACGGGCGGCTTCACCGGCTTCGTGCCCTTCGCCTTCGAGCCCCAGACGCCGGCCCTTGCGCACATCAAGCGCGTGTCGGCGGTCGAGGAACTCCGCAACCTCGCCGTGTCGCGCATTTATCTCGATAACTTCGATCACATCACGGCCTACTGGGTATCGGTCGGTCTGCCGCTTGCGCAGATCTCACTGAGCTACGGGGTCGACGATCTGCACGGGACCATCATCGAAGAAAAGATCTTCCACATGGCCGGCGCTACGACTCCGCAGCAGCAGTCCGTCGCCGCACTTGAGAACGCGATCCGCGAAGCGGGCCGCATCCCGGCCCAACGCGACAGCTACTATCGGCACGTTGCTCCATCAGCTGCGCTGAAAGGCAGCGCGGCCGAGCCAGCCGAGCACGAGCTCGCCTGCGTGTGACCCGCAGCGCGCCGGCGCTTCGGATCGGCTGCGTCCAGTATCTTAACGCGCGCCCGCTGATCCACGGCTGGCCGGGAGAGGTCCACTTCGACCATCCAGCGGCGCTTTGTCGGATGCTCGCGGAAGGCGAGCTCGACGTGGCGTTCGTCTCGAGCTTCGAGTTCCTGCGGGATCCGAGCTACTCGATCGTGGACGGCGTTTGCGTCGCTGCGGACGGTCCGGTTTACAGCGTCTTCGTCGCGCACTGTCAGCCGCTCGAAGCTGCGGACACGATCGCTGCCGACCCGAATTCGCGTACGTCCGTGAATCTGCTGCGTTGTCTGCTCGCAGAGCGAAACATCGACGCTGACCTCGTGAGCGGCGCGGCCGACGCGGAACTGCTGATCGGCGACCAGGCGATCTGTTTCCGCCAGCAGCACGAGGGCGATTACGAGTTCTGGGACCTTGCCGAACAATGGAAACTGCTCACCGGCCTGCCCTTCGTCTTCGCGCTTTGGCTCATCCGACCCGGCACGCCGAATCCGCACGAGATTGCTGATCAGCTCCGCGTGCTGTGCCGCGCGAACATTGGCGCGCTAGATGACATCATCGCGGCCGAGCCTGCATTCTCACCCGAGTTCTGTGACCGCTATTTCCGCGAGCATCTGCGATTCACTTTCGGCGACCGTGAGAAACAGGGTCTGCTGCACTTCCGCGCGCTATGCCAAAAACACGGGCTACTTCCGCCGAGCGCGACGCCGTTGCGGCTGATCTAGGGGCAAGCGGCACCGGCTGCTGGCCCGATACGCCGCTGCGCATCGGCATCTCGGGTTGGACGTATGGCGGCTGGCGCGGCGTGTGGTACCCGAAAGGTCTCGCCCAGTATCGCGAGCTGGAGTTCGCCAGCCGCCGACACAACACCATCGAGATCAACGGCTCGTTCTACTCGCTGCAGCGCCCGTCTGCCTATGAGAGCTGGTATCGCGAAACTCCGCCGGGTTTCACCTTCAGCGTGAAAGGACCGCGCTTCGTCACGCACATGAAGAAGCTGCGCGATGTCCGCGTGCCGGTGGCGAACTTCTTCGGCTCTGGCGTGCTCGCGTTGCGGGAAAAGCTTGGCCCGATCCTGTGGCAATTTCCGCCGAACTTCGGGTGGAACGAGGGACGCTTCCGCGAGTTCTTCGAGCTCTTGCCGAAGCGCACCGATGAAGCGGCTGAGATGGCGAAGCTGCACGACGACAAATTGAAGCACGGCGTCTACGCACAGACAGACGCCGCGCGGCCGATCCGTTATTGCGTGGAGATTCGCCACCCGACTTTTCTCGTGCCGGAGTTCTTCGCGTTGCTTCGCGAATACAACATTGCCTTCGTTTTCGCAGACACGGCGCGGCGCTGGCCGTATGCGGAGGATCTCACCGCAGACTTCGTCTACGTCCGACTGCACGGCGACGAGCAGCTCTACGTGAGCGGCTATTCGCCGAGTGCGCTCGATTGGTGGGCGACGCGCATCCGGCTATGGGCGAAAGGCAAGGCTGCGCCGGACGCGCCGCTCGTCTCCAAGAGCCGAACGAAGCCTGCCGCGCGCGAGGTGTACGTCTACTTCGACAACGACGCCAAAGTGCACGCTCCTTTCGATGCGCAGCAACTCGCCGCGCGGCTTGCGGTGCCGCAGCTGACGAACAGCTAGTCGGCCCACGGTTTGTTTTCCGTGCGTCGCGCGGATAAAATCTAGCGGTGGAGAGACGTTGGATCATCGCGCGGAACGGCCAGGAGGCGGCCGGCGCCATCGCGTGGGCAGAAATCTGCGGGCTTCCGTGCATCGCGGCGCTGCTTCGCCGCAAAGGCTTCACGTGCGCTGATGAGGTGAGCGCGTTCCTCCAGCCACGACTTCGCTCGTTAGCCGATCCGTTCCTCCT
>CADCTA010000066.1 GCA_902805675.1 uncultured Chthoniobacterales bacterium
TCGGATGCAGCAGCACGCCTACTAACGGCTGGTGGAACTTCTGCATCGCGATCGCGCGAGGGAGAAGCGCGAGCGCGGTGCCCACGTACGCCTGCCACATCCCGCTGGTGAGCAGCACGAATGGCAGCACCTGACCGGCGCTGAGCAGGATGCTGAACGGGAGGATGCGTGCCGGCGCGCCGAGGCCTTCGTGTGTGTTTTTGCTCAGACCGCGCCAGACGTCCGCGTCGCGGCGATACATTCGGCAGGTCGCGAGCGCGGTCACATCGACCAGATCAGTGCGCAAACCAGCAATGCGGAAGGCTTTCGGCAGGCTCAGTCCGTCGTGCACGCTGTGGCGAATCGCGCGGTGACCGCCCGCCGTTTCATACCCGTCGCGATCGACCATCATCAATTGGCCGCAGGCAGTCGCGTAAGCCGGATGTCGAGAGCGGCGCATCCTGTCCAGCGGAAGGAATCCGAGCAGCACGAAGTGGATGAGCGGAATCAACAACTGCTCGGAGAGCGTGCGAACTTCCTGACGCGGCACACCGCTGATCAACTCCGCGCCACTTGCTCGCAGCGCGTGCGCCAGTTCAGCGGCCGCGGAAGGCGCGAGTCGCACGTCAGCATCGACAAACAGGAGCAACCGATTGCTCGCTGCTGCCGCGAGCTGCGCGCAGGCGAAATTTTTGCCGAGCCAGCCATATGGCAGCGGTTCGCCCCTCAGGACGCGGAGACGCGGCTCGCGCGCCGCGATCTCCGCAGCGATGTGATACGTGCGATCGCTCGAGTGATCGTCGAGCACGAGCACCTCTGCGTCCGAATTCGCGAGCGCTGACTCGATCGCGGCGGCGATGTTCGTCTCTTCGTCGCGCGCCGGGATGAGTATCGAAACCGCCGCGGAATCATCAAGCCCGGTCGGGGCGCGAAACAGCCGTATGTTGCGGATGAAAAGCGTGGCCGGAACCGCCGCGAAGAGCAACGCGATCCAGCCGAGCGCGATCACAACGTGGAGTGCTCCGCGTTGAAGCCTTCGCGGCGAATTGCCGCACGTGCCTGCCGCCAGAGATCGTAAACCGCCGTCGTGCCCGAAGCGCCACGCGACAGCACCTCCCACTCCTCCGGGTCGCGCCGCTGCGAGGCGACAGCGAGTGCGTCCTGCGCGTCCTGGAGCGTGCCTTCGAGAGCCGCATTCCAATCCGTCACGCCGCAACTGTTCTGATGTTGCTGACTGAAGAGCGGCGTGCCGAAGGCAACCAGCACCTCCGGGAAGCGTTCTTCCCAGAACGTGTATTCGATAGCCATCGGGAGAAACACTGTGGGGCCGACCCGCCCGGCGAGCGCGGCAAGACCGCCGCGGAAGGTGACGGGGCGCGCGCGCACATCGCTAAATCTCCCCTGCGGTGTCACCCAGACCATGCGTCCAGGCGATTCGAGGATGTTGCCGGCGGTGCGCAGGAACGTCGCCGCGCCGCGCGCTGAGTTTGGATCGATGCCGAAGAACCCGAGCTTCGCGAGGAATCGGTATTTCTGAAGCGCGGCGGCATCGATCGGAGCGAACGACGTCCGGTTCGGGAAGTATTCGGCGGCAAGGAGGAGGCAGATCAGCGGGTCCCACCAGGAGGCGTGGTTCAGGTAGACGACCGCCGGCAAGCGTCGAAAATCCGCCACGAGCTGGTGCGACTTCAGGAGCCGCACGCCGTGGAAATGGCGCCGCACATATCCACGGCTGTAGCGCGTGAAGAGCCTAACGAGCCGATTCGAGACGTGCGGCGTTTCCATTTGCGTGTGACTCAGGAGCGAGATCGCCGTCGAGAGTGTCGGCTGCGATCCAGCCGGACATCAGGACCATCGGCATGCCCGGGCCGGGATGCGCCGCGCCGCCGCAGAGGTAAAGGCCGCGCAAATCGCGGCTTCGGTTGCCGGGCTTGAAGGCGCCGGTCCAGCGGCCGTGGCTCGCGAGCCCATAGATCGCGCCGTTCAGCACGCGATAGCGCTCGTGAATGTCGAGTGGCGTGAGCGAGCTCTCCGTGACGATATCGTCCTCGAGTTCCAGGCCCGCAGTCCGGCGCAGCTTCTCGATGATCGTCTTGCGATAAGCTGGCAGCATGGCGCGCCAGTCGTGGTGCGGGCGCAGGTAAGGAGTGTGCACGAGCACGTAGAGCGCTTCGCCACCTTGCGGCGCGACGTTAGGATCGCTCATAGCCGGAGCGCAGACGTAGCACGTCGGATCGGGTGCCGGTTCGCCCTTTCGATAAATGAAGTCGAACTCCTCGTGCGGATCGCGCGAGAAGACGAAGTTGTGATGCAGCAGCTGTGACTGGCGGCGCTTCAAACCGAGATAAAGCACCACGCCGGAGCACGCCGGCTCGTATCGGCGTCGGCGCTCGAACTTGCGGACCCCGCCGAGCAACTCGCGATGGGTGCGCACGGAGTCGCAGTTGGACACGACGGCGTCAAACGGCTCCGCGTCCCCATCTGCCGTGCTGATGCCGGTGACTTTGCCGTTCGTGGAAGTGATGCGCGTTACGTCGGTGCCGAGGCGGATCCGGACGCCGAGTTGATCGGCGAGCTTCGCGAGCGCCGCGGGGATGGCCGCGGTCCCACCGCGCGGATACCAGATGCCTTCCTGCGTCTGCATGTGCGCGATGCCGCAGAGCACGGCCGGCGACATATCCGGCGCCGAGCCGACGTACTGCGTAAAGTGATCCACCATCTGCGCCACGCGCGCGTCCGGCACAAACGAGCGCACCGTGCTCCCGACGCTCCGACCCATCCGCATCGCGAACACATCGGAGAGCGTGCCGGACTTCGTCATGTTGCGCGCGTCGAACATGTCGCGCATGCCGCCGACGGAGCGCCAGAAGAACCACTGATCCGAGATGCGATGCAGCCGCTTCGAGTAGTCGATGAAATCGCTGTAGCCCTGGGCCGTCTTCGCGCCGGCGTAAGCGCCGAGCGTCTCCCGCATCGCGGGAACGTCCGCCACCAGATCGAGCGTGGTGCCATCCTCGAAAAACGAGCGCCACTGCGGATCGAGCCTGACGAGATCAAGCGCTTCGTGCACGTCTTGGCCCGCTTCCGCGAAGATGCGCTTCAGCACCGACGGAAGGGTGAGGATCGTCGGCCCCATGTCGAAGCGGAACCCGTCCTGCTCGAGCACGGCTGCCTTGCCGCCGAGCCAGTCGTTCTTCTCGAACAGCGTGACCGAGTGGCCGCGCGCGGCCAGCGTGCAAGCTGACGCCAGTCCGCCGAGTCCACCGCCAATGACTGCTATGCGTTTCATGTGCTTGTGTCTTTCATCCGCGCGCGACCGCAAGCGACCAGCTCACGCAGCGCGCTAAATCGAGTCCGAAATCCGCGCCCGTGGGCGAGCCGAATGAAGGCCGTGAAAAATTGGTCGTCGTCGCGATGCGCCTGTTCCAGGTGCGGCAGAAATCGCGCGCGCCGCATAGTGACTGCGGCCGGATAAGTCATCTCGAGCAACCCTTCCGCCCCGCGCGTGGTGCCGAACCCGCTTCCACGTACACCGCCGAAGGGGAGCCGCGGGTCGGCGGTGGGAACGATGATGTCGTTGATCGTGGCGAAGCCGGTGGGCAGTTGAGCGGCGAAGCGCCGAGCTGCTGCTTCGTCTTTCGAGAAGATCGCCGCGCCGAGGCCGTGTCGGTCGACGCTGGCAAGCTGCAAGGCCTGCGCATCGTCGCGAACGGAGAGCAGTTTCATGCCCGACAACCCGCACCTGGTCAGCGCTTGCCCGAGCACAGGTGCCACGGACACATGCACGACGATCGCGTGCGGAGCCATGCAGGTGTTGCCGCCGTTGAGCCTTGTCCCGAACGCAATCGCTTTTGCCGTGAGCTCGACGTCCGCGTCGGCGCGAACAAAGACGGCATCCGCACCGGAAAGTTCCATTACGCTCGGCGTGTTCTGACGGGCGAGATGGCCTAGGAAATCGCGGCCGTTTGCGGATGAGCCGGTGAAAACAGCCTTGTCGATTCCGCACCGCACCGCATCGCGCGCGGCATCGACAGTCTCCGGTAACAGCTGCACGAGATCGCGCGGGATGCCGCTGCGAGAGAGCACGTGCTCGACAAAGTAGGCGAGCGGCTGCGTCGAATCAGGCGCCGGTTTGATGAGGACGGCGTTCCCGGCGACCAGCGCGTGCAACATTTGCACAGCGGGTATGAAGAGCGGGTAATTCGACGGGCCCACGATGAGTACCACGCCGAACGGCTTACGGCGCACTTCGAAGGAGTGGCCGTGGAGCCAGACGGGCCGCCCGCGGCGGCCGAATCGCTGCGCGCGCAAGATGCGGGCGGCGTTCTTCTGGAGAAACCGGCAGGCGTCGAGGAGCGGCAAGACTTCCGACACGAGCTTCTCGGCCACCGGTCGATCGCCGACCACGCCAGTAATCTCCGCGATCGTATCTGCCTCCGCGGCGAGCAACGGCCGTAAGTCGCCGATCAGTCGCGCGCGCTCTGCCGTCGCGCGCTCTGCCCAGGCGGTCTGCGCGGCGCGCGCTGCGGTAAGCGCTCCATTCACCTCATCGAGCTGCTCTGCCAGAATCTTCCTCGGATCGAGGATCGCGATCATGTGAGCGCCTCCATGGCGTTGCCGAGTTTGTCGGCTGTCGCTGCAGCAATCGGCGGCGTGACGCCAAGATCTTCACACATCAGGCGCGACGTAATACGCGCTGACTCGAAGATGACCGGCAATCCGCTGCCCGGATGCGTGCCTCCGCCGACGAGGTAAACGCCGGGAACATCTTCGAAGCGGTTGCGCGGCCGCAGATGCAGCAGCTGATCGAGCGTGTGGGAGAGATTGAAGGTCGCGCCGAGATGGATTTCGTATTGCTCGTCCCAATCGAGCGGGGTGACGATGCGCTCGAAGCGGATGCGCCGCTCGACATCCGTGAAGCCGGCTTTCTCGATCTGCTTCAACATCAGCGCGCGAAACCTTTCCTTCTCCACGCGCCAATCGACGTTCGCGTGCTGGTGTGTGACCGGCGCGAGGATGTAGAGCGTGGTCATGCCGTCCGGCGCGAGCGAAGGATCGGTCACCGACGCGTTCTGCACGTAGAAGGACGGGTCGCGCGAGAGTACGTGCAGCCGTTCGATTTCGTCCAAGTTCCGCTCGTAGTCGCTCGAGATGTAGACGTTGTGATGCGGCAGGTCGAAGCGGCCTTCGATGCCGAGGTAGATCATGAAGGTGGAACACGAGAATTTCTTCTTCGCGATCTTCTTCTCCGTCCAACGGCGGCGGCTCGCGTCTGGAACGAGGCGTGACATGGCGCGAGCGAAGTCGGCGTTCATGACCACGGAATCGGCGCGGTAATCGCCGCGCGAGGTGCGCACACCGACGGCGCGTTTGTTCTCGATGAGCAGCTTCTCGACGGGCTCGTCGAGTTGGATTTCGACTCCGAGCCGTTGCGCCACGCGCGCCAGTGCTTCGGTGATTGCGGCGCATCCGCCGATCGGGTGGAAGACGCCGTACTCGTACTCGAGGAACGACAGAATCGAGAACAAGCTCGGGCAACGGAACGGCGACATGCCGAGGTATTTCGACTGGAACGAGAAGGCCAGGCGCGTGCGTGGATCGGAGAAGAAGCGCCGCAGGTATGCATCGAGCGATCGGTGCGGCTGCAGACTCGGGAGTAAGCGCGCCAGCCGTGCCGTGAAGACGTCGCGCCAGCCGCCAAACGCGTTCTCGAGACAAGGCTGCATCAGCTCGAGCTTGCGGCGATTGTCGCGCATGAAGCGCTCGAATCCTCCGGCATCGTTCGGCGCGAGCGCAGCGATCTGACGCTCCATCTCTGCGATGTCGGCTGTGCAATCGAGCTTGCCGCCTGCTCCGAAGATGAGGCGGTATTGCGGATCTAATCGAACGAGCTCGACTTCGCGATCGAGCGTCGTTCCCGCCGCGCGCATGATCTCCTCGAGGACGCGCGGATAGAGGAAGAAAGTCGGGCCGAGATCGAAGCGGAAGCCGTCCGCCTGGATGCTGGAGGTGCGGCCGCCGACGATAGGCAAGCGTTCAATGATGCGCACGCGAATCCCCGCCGCGGCGAGTAGGATTGCGGCGGCTAATCCACCGGGCCCGGCTCCAACGATGATGACGCTACGCTCGGTGGAGCCGCGCTCTGTGAGGTCCATGACCATGTTCGGTGGATGTTCGCGCGACAACGGGACGTGGATTCACCGACCTATTGCGCGCGGTCATCCTGAGGCGGCGAAGCGCGCCGAAGGACCTCCCGCAGGTTATGCGGCGTTGCGTTCGAACAGCCATGCCAAGGACCGGGCGTGAGATCCTTCGGCGCGCTTCGCCAGCCTCAGGATGACCGCACCCTGCGTGGAGCGAACGCGGACGCGGCGTTGGCGGTGTTCAGAAGCTGCGTATCGTCACGCCGTGATGACGGACCAACCTCTGGCAGGAAAAATCGGCGTGGTTTTTGGCGTGGCGAACAAGCGCAGCATCGCGTGGGCGATCGCCAAAGCGTGGGCGGCTGCCGGCGCGAAGTTGTTCTTCAACTACCAGGGGGAACGGCTGAAGGAGAACGTGGCGGATCTCGTAGGTGAGTTTGGTGAGAACACGCCACTCTGGCCTTGTGACGTGTCGAGCGACGAAGAGATCAGCGCTTTTTTTCAGCGGCTGCGCGGCGAGACGGATCGCATCGATTTACTGCTGCATTCGGTGGCGTTTGCGCCCAAGGAGGCGCTGCAGGGCGATTTCCTGAACACCTCGCGCGAGGCCTTCAAAACCGCGCACGACATTAGCGCGTATTCGCTGGTCGGTTTGTCGCGGGAAGCGGCGCCTTTGATGACGAACGGCGGCAGCATCATCGCGATGACGTATTACGGCGCGGAGAAAGTCGTGCCTGGCTACAACGTGATGGGCGTGGCGAAGGCGTCGCTCGAGGCGAGCACGCGGTATCTCGCGCACAATCTCGGCCCGAAGAAGATTCGCGTGAATTGCATCTCGGCCGGCCCCGTGAACACGCTCGCGGCGCGCGGAGTTGCGGGCTTGTCGCAGATGATCAAGCACTACGAAGACCGCGCGCCGCTGCATCGCAGTTGTGATCCGGCAGAGCTCGGCGCGACTGGTGTATTTCTCGCCAGTGAAGGCGCGGCGTCGATCACGGGGCAGGTGATCTACGTCGACGGCGGCTATCAGATCATGGGGATGTGAACGGCCAGGAGTCGCAGATGATCACTCGCCTTTGGCGTGGCTGGACCACGAGAGAGAAGGCCGACGCATACGAGCGGCTGCTGCGAGACGAGATTCTGCCCGGCATTGCTGCACGCCTGCCGGAGGGCTATCGCGGCGCGCGCATGTTCCGTCGCGACATTGAAGATGGCGTGGAATTCCTCACCGTCCTGACATTCGAATCGGAGGATGCGATCCGGAGCTTTGTCGGTGACGACGTAGAAGTAGCCAACCTGCCGGAGAAAGCGCGCGCTCTGCTCGCGCGCTTCGAGACGCGCGCGCAACATTACCGCGAAGTTCCGCTGGGATGAGCGGCGCAAATCTGGCCGAGCGACTGCGCGCGTGGATGGGCGCAGACGCTTCCGTGGTTGCCGATGACGGGGAGACGCTGAGTGCGCATGGCGGCGACAAGTGGTTTGCGAATCATGCGCCCGAAGTCGTCGTCTTCGCTCAGACCACCGACCAGGTCAGTGCGCTGCTGCGCTTCGCGTCCGAGCACAAGATTCCGGTAACCGCGCGCGGAGCCGGCTACGGTTATGTGGGCGGTTGCGTGCCGATGCGGGGCGGCATTGCGCTGTCACTCGCGCGGATGAATCGCATCAAGGACCTCAGCTTCGAAGATGCGATCGCGGTGGTGGAGCCGGGTGTTATCACGGGCGATCTGCAGGCGGCGGCGAAGGAGCTGAAGCTGTTTTATCCGCCTGATCCGGCAAGTCTGAAAGACTGCAGCATGGGCGGCAACGTGGCGACCAATGCGGGCGGACCGCGTTGTCTGAAGTATGGCGTGACGCGTAACTACGTCGCTGGCCTCGAGGTCGTGCTGGCGAGTGGCGAAGTGCTGCGGACGGGTGCGCGCGTGCACAAGAACAAGACCGGGTTCGATCTCATCGGGCTGTTCGTCGGCTCGGAAGGGATGCTCGGCATCGTCACGGAGATCACGGTGAAGTTGCTGCCGTTACCACCGTCGCGGATGACGCTGTCGGCTTCCTTCAACGACATGTCGGCCGCAGCCGCGACGGTGCAGCGGATTTTTGCAGAAGGTTTTCTGCCGTCGTCGCTCGAGATCGCAGATCACTTCACGCTGGAGGCGGCGCGACATGATGCCGGCGCGAGCGGCGTCCCGCCGGGCAACGCGCACATGCTGGTCGACTTCGATGGGCACATCGAGACGGTGGGCGTGGAGATGGAGAAGGTTCGCGCGCTGGTTGCTTCGCAGCATCCTTCGGCACTGGAGGTCGCCACGACCGAAGAGGGATGCGAGCAGCTCTGGGCGTTGCGCCGGCAATTCAGCAATTCGCTTCGAGCCACTGGCCTAACGAAGCTGAACCAGGATATCGTGGTGCCGCGCAGCCGGCTGGTGGATCTTGTGGAATTTGCCGCGTCGCTACAGAAGAAGCACGGGTTCCCGGTCGCCGCCTTCGGTCATGCGGGTGACGGGAACATCCACGTCAACATCATGGCCGAGCGCTACAATCGTGACGCCGCGGTGCGGGAGAAAGTGGAGCGCGCGCTCGATGAACTTTTTGCGCAGGTGCTGGCCTTTGGCGGAGTCATTACGGGCGAGCATGGGATCGGCCTGGCGAAGAAGCGCTGGTGGCCGCAGGCGACGAGCGACGTCTCGCGCGATCTGCATCGGCGATTGAAGCAGGCGCTCGACCCGGACGGGATTCTGAATCCCGGCAAGTTTCTCGACTGAGGCCGGGAGTTTAGACCGCCGCCGCGGTCCACGCGCCGTCATTCCGAGCGAAGTCGAGGAATCCCGTGGTGTTGCCGGAGGGTAGCGCCACGGGATTTCTCGACTGCGCTTCGCTTCGCTCGAAATGACAGAATTGAAAACGCTTACGGTACGTCGAAGACGGCCCGTACCGCGCGGTGATCGCTCGCCTTGTCGTCAGTCTCGATAGCTTCGGCTTTCCGCAGCGTTGCCCCCCGATAATAGATGTGATCGAAGCAGGCGGCGGGGAATCGCGCGTCCGGCGGCAAGGTCACGCGCTGCTCGAGCGGCATCCCGTCCCACGACCACTTGAATCCGCTGGAAGTGAGGTTTGCGAGTGTCTTCTCCTTCGCGAACCGCGGATCATCGGGCGCGGTGTTGAAGTCGCCACCGATCACCCAGGCGATCGAGCCTAGCTTCGCATAGGCGCGTTCCATGTCTTTCATGTGCGCGAGCAATTGGCGCATCGATTCTTCGCGGATGGCGACGTTCTCGACCAGCTCGCCACGGTTGCTCTTCAGATGCAGCGCATAGACGAGCAGCATCTTCTTCGGTGCGATCTCATACGCGGCGAAGGCGAAGCCGCGCGGAGGGGTGATGGCGGCGCCAGCCTTCCAGTTCTCCGCCCACGCGCTCATCGGTTGCAGGCGGCTGGCGATCGCTACCTGCTGCGCGTCGTCCTGCCCTTCGCGCGGCGGGAAGTTCGAGCAGACGTCGACCTTGAAGCCGGGGAGCGGCTGGACGGCCAGCGCGGCGCTGTCGAAGTCGCGCATCTCTTCGAGGCCAATCACATCGGCGTTCAGCCGTGTGATGTCTTCGTGCACCGCTTTAGTCTGCCGCGTTTGCTCTGCCGGATATGCATTCGGTCGTTTACCCGGGAACCACGCGATGTTCCAAAATGCGGCCGTGATCGAGTGGCCAGCTGGAGCGGTTTGGGACGAAGCTTGTCCGGGGGCCGATCCCGCGGCGACCAGCAGGCCCAACAGCAGCAGGAAACATGGGCGCGCGAGCATCCTCGACGACTAACTGTGAAGCGGCGCGAGTGCCAGCCGCAAACGCGGCCGGCGCGTGGAGGGACGGGCGCTGTCCCGTCGGTTCTTGATCGGGGACGCCACGGCGCGCGTCCCTGCAAACACAGCGGCTTGGGTTAGCCGCGCTTCACCACTTGGGCGAGCTGGTCGCGGACAGCGCGCTCGGCTTGCTCTTCGTTTTCGTAGCCTTGCGCCACGATCTCCAGCATCTGCGTGCCGACGTCGCGTTTGCCGCGTTTCACCGCGTCCATGCGGCCGCCGGCAGTCCAGTTCTCCTGATCCTGGGGCGCGCTCTCGGGAGGAGTGCCATCCCAGTAGCAGTAGTAGACGTGGAGCAATGTCGCGCCGCTGGCGAAGACGTAGGCGCGGATCGGCAAGGTGACGCCGTTCACTTCGAAGAGCTTGTTCTGCGGACCGCTGCGCAATGTCATCCCGCTCGCCGGGAGGCAGACGTCGGGCCGGTGGTTCTTGATGAAGAGCCCCGCCGTGCGGCCGGGGAGCCACTTAAAGAAATACATCGTCCACGGTTTGCCGTCGCCGCCGGTCCACGAGCCGCCGCCGCCTTCGTTATAACGAAGAAGCTCCTGCGCCTCTGGGGTAACAGGGACTTCCTTCCAGTTCTTGGCCTCTTTAGGCCAGGCGACATTCCATGGCTCTACTTTCGCTGCGCGCGCTTCGTGAACGCCGTACCACGCCTGGGTGGCGGCTTCCGCGGTGACCGTTAAGGCGAGGAGACAGATCAAGACAACGCGCGGGATCTGGAGAGGGCCGCGTGCATGCGCCGAGGCCGTAGGCGCGACGCTGCTCGAGCCGCCCATCAACATGCTCAGCCCCCAAAGCCCGAACATGCAGGCGAAGAGAATGGTGAGGCCGGCCGGATCGTGCCAGCTATGGATCGCTTCGAGACCTTTGCTTTCGGCGACCCAAACGAGCAGGAACGTGCGGATGAGATTGCAGACGAAGGCGAGAATTGCACCCGCGATCACAAGCACCACGCGGCGGAAGATGCTGAACTGGTAGAACTCGCCCAGAAAGAGCGAGACCATAAAGGTGGACTGCAACGAGCGGACACCGGTGCACGCTTCCGCGATGCCGACGAAGCCAGAGCTGACCTCGATCACGTTGCCCATCTGCACGGCGGAAATGCCGATCGCGTTGAGCACCTCGACGTTGATCGAGGCGACGGCGCGCATCAAACCCTGGATGACCGCCTGCTCAAACTGCGTCGGCCACGGTACTGCAACGAGGATGAAGAGCGTCGGAAATGCGAAGTGCCATACCCACCGCAATCCGCCCGCGATGTAAAGGCCAGCCGCGGAGATGGCGATCACCGCGAGCGCCATGCTCCAGCTGAGGATGCGCCAGTCGGGATTCGCTTCCTGGATTAGCCGCACGGGCACGAGCGCGGCGGCGCCCGCGATGATCAGGATCGCGGGGATGAGAACATTGAGCGGCCGCTCGGCGTCCGGCACGTTGCGGAATCGGCGCCAAAAAACGAAGGCCGCGAGGAATGGCACCGTCCAGCCGTAGCCGTATTGCGGATTGACGTCCCACTCGAACCGGAGGCGGGCGACGAGGGCGAGCCAGAGCAGCCCGAAAGCGCTCGCGGCAACCCAGTCGATGCGGTTGCGGGTGGTATCTATCGAAGGAATTGCGGTGGTGGCGGTGGCGTCCATGTGCGAGCGAAAGCAATCAGCAGTGAGCAAATTGCGAGCCCCGGCAGGCTCTGAGATGTGTGCGTGGCGCGCTGACTGCTCTCATTGGGCTCAAATTCAACCTTAGTTCACTCACCTTCCCGCCCGTTGACATCGCGCGCGGCAATAGAAAGCTTCCGAACCTTGCAGCATCCTCAAAACAAAATCGAGCGCTCGATCATCAAGATCGTCGCCTGGACGCTCGGCATCATCATCTTCCTGATCGTGGGCGGCGTGCTTGGCTACAAGCAGTTCCATAAATGGCAGGAGCGGCGCCTCGTGGCACAGGCAAACGCGCTCATAAATGAGGGCGACATGAAGCGCGCCAGCCTCGACGCGCGTCGCATCATGCAGATCAATCCGGACAGCGCGCCCGGCGCTCGCATCATGGCGCGCATTTCGGAGCAGACGGGTTCTCCCGCCGCGCTGGAGTGGCGCCGTCGCGTGGTTGATCTCGCTCCCGGCGACGCTGCGGATCTGATCGCGCTAGCGCGCGCCGCCGTCCGGTTTGACGACAAGGCCAGCCGTGATCTGGCGCTGGCGAAGCTTCCTGAGTCGGCCAAGAACACCACCGAATATCACGCTCTGGCTGCGGACCTTGCGGCCAAGAAAAACGACAACGCTGCGACCGCGCAGCACCTGCAGGAGGCAGTGCGCTTGAACCCTTCCGACAAGGAGACGCGGCTCCGCCTCGCGATCCTGCAGCTCGGATCGAATGACTCGGCCGCTCGAACAGAAGGCCAGCAGGCACTCGTGCAGTTGCAGGCGGACCCGGCATTTCAACGCGTGGCGACGCGGCCTCTCGCCGATGATGCGCTGCGCCGCGGGGACTTCGGTCAAGCGGTGGAGCTCGGTCGCCAGCTCGATTCGTTCCCGGACAAGACCTTCAGTGATCGGCTGCTGCTGCTCACGGCGTTGCATCGTTCGGCGGATCCTGGTTCGACGCCGCTACTGCAGGAGATGCAGGCAGCGGCCGCGACAAATCCCGACCAGGCGGCGCAGCTCCTCTCGTGGCTGAACGCGCAGCAGATGCCGGTGGCGGCGATCTCGTGGGCCTCTCAACTGCCTCAGGAAATGATTGTGCAAAAGGGCGTGCCGATCGCACTGGCGGATTCGTATATCTCCGCGCGCGACTGGTCGGGCATGCAACGGATGGTGAAGAGTGGCAACTGGGGCGGGCTCGATTTCCTCCGCAGCGCACTGGCCATGCGGGCCGCGCGCGAGCTGGCGAACGACTCGGAGGCGGCGACACATTGGAACGAGGCTCTGGGGAAAGTCAGCACAAACCCGAAGCAGGCGCTCACGCTGGCGGAGCTGGTCTACAAGTGGGGCTGGCGCGACCAGGCGATCGAATTGCTCTGGATCGCGGCGAAAGATCCGGGGCAGGGGGACCAGGCGTTGCTGCGGCTGTATAGCTACTTCGCGAGCCAGGGTGCCACGCCCGATCTCTATCGGGTGCTGCTGCGACGGGAGGAGTTCCACCCGAACGACCGCGCCGTGCAGAACAACATCGCCCAGATTTCGTTGCTGCTGAACCTGAACGCCGACCGTGGCTTCCGCCTCGCGCGTGATTTGCACCAGAGTGAGCCGAAAAATCCAGCCTACGCCTCGACCTACGCCTTTGCCCTACACACTCGAGGCGACACGAAGAAGGCCCTCGCGGTGATGAACGGTTTAACGGAGGAGCAGCAACGCGAGCCCGCGATCGCAGCGTACTACGGGATCCTCCTCGCGGCAGCGGGCGAACACACGCGAGCGGTCGAATACCTTGACGCGGGCGAAAAAGCTGGCCTGTTGCCGGAGGAACGAACGCTGGTCGATAAGGCGCGCCGCACGTTGGCACGACGTTGAACGTCAGGAGCCACGCGCACTTCGGCGCTGGGAGCCGAATCAAAGGTGGGAACTTCTTTGCACCTCATGTCGTTGGGCGACGCGGTGCTTTGCTGATGAAAACACGAACCACGACTTACCATTTCGCTGGAGCGGTGTTGCTGGGCACGCTGCTGTTTTCCGCTTCATCGGTCGCGCAGATGATCTACACGCCCACGTTGAACACCCTGAGCAAGCCCGCTTCGGCGTCGCATCATCAGTTTCCGTGGAAGAAAGATATCGTGACGACAACGTTCTGGGTCGGCGAGATGCCCACCGCGAACAACCCGGTCCCGAATCGCGCCAGCTCGTGGGATCAAAATTGGACGCAAAACTACGGCGGGTACGACGATCCTGACCGGTCGCGTCGGCAGAATCTGATTCCGGTGAAGTTCACGCCGCGGCAGAATCCTTTCTACATTGCGCTGCCGTATAACGACAAGGCGCGCGAGGGTCACCGCCCGGAAGCTCCGCAGGTGGTGCCGTGGTTCAAAGAAGCGTATCAGGGCCCAGCCGTCTCGACTTGTAAGGGCCGCTGGATCGCGATCCGCAAAGGCAACAAGACGGCTTATGCGCAGTGGGAAGATGCGGGTCCATTCCGCACGGATCATTGGCAGTACGTGTTCGGCAACGAGCGCCCAAAACCGAATCTGAACAAAGGCGCCGGTCTCGATGTGTCGCCCGCCGTGCGCGATTACCTCGGGATGCAGGACACAGACGTCACCGACTGGAAATTCGTCGATTTTAAAGAGGTGCCGCGCGGTCCTTGGTCGCGTTACGGCGATAACAACACCTTCGTGATCAACGAGCGCAACAACGCCACATCCGTGGCGCAGCGCCGCTCGGTCATCGAAGTGAGTCCGCGCTAAGGCATCGGCGCGCCGGCAGGCGCGTGTAGCGGTGTTAGTGTCAAAACATCGGGCGCGGCAACAGACAGACTCTGCAGCTGCGTCCTCAACCGTCGGTACTCTCTGCGCGGCGGTCGCCGTGCAGGCGCGCGACACAGGCGCCTCTAGATCAATCAGAACAGCTGCGGATGATTGTCGTCGCTGTGTGGGTTGCCGATCACCGAGTGGATCTTCTCGACTAACTCGCGGAAGTCATACGGCTTCTGGATCGTGTCGATCACACCGGCTTTCAGAATCTCAGAACGCATCGACGGCTCCAGATAGCCGCTGGCGACGATTGCTCGTACGCTTGGCTTCATTTCCTTCATCTTGAGGAAGACCTCGCGCCCGCCGAGACGCGGCAGGCCGAGATCGCAGATCACGAGGCCGATATCGTCGCGGTGTTTCGCAAACATCTCCACCGCTTCCATTCCGTCGCGCGCGGTGAGCACGTTGTAGCCCTCGCCGCTCAGGATATGCACCGCGAGATCGCGGAGCATATCCTCGTCCTCCACCACCATGATTGTTTGCGCCGCCCGTGACGGGCGTTCGCCGACTGGCGGCACATCGTCCGGCGCCTCCTGAGCTGTTTCCGCGACCGGGAGATAGACGCTGAAGGTGGTGCCCATATCGACTTCGCTGTCGACTTGCACAAACCCGCGATGGTTGTTCACCACACCGTACACGACCGACAATCCGAGGCCGGTCCCTTTCGCCCGCTCCTTCGTGGTGAAGAACGGCTCGAAGATGTGCGCCTTCACATCGTCCGTCATGCCGGAGCCGTTATCCTGGATGCGGACGCAGGCGTATTGTGCGGCATCGGCGCCGCTGAACGTGTCGGTGAGCTCGCGGCCGGGGACGAGCAAAGTCTCGATCGACATAACGCCGCCGTTGGGCATCGCATCGCGCGCGTTGACGCAAAGATTCAGCAGCACCTGGTGGATCTGGCTGCGATCTGCCGTCACGAGCGGGAACTTCGATTGCAGCCGCACATCGAACCCGATCATCTTGGGAAAGGTGGCGCGCAGCATGTTCTCCAGCTCGCGGACGAGCGCGTTCAGGTTCACCGGCGTGAGCCGCGCCTCGGTCTGTCGTGCCGACGTAAGTAACTGGCGCACCAAAGATGCGCCGCGTTCCACGGCTTCCTTGATCACGCGGATCGATGTCGTGACCTGATCCGGGTTTGAGTTGCGAGCCTCGAGCTGCGTGGTGTAGCCGAGGATGATGGCGAGGATGTTGTTAAAGTCGTGCGCGATGCCGCCAGCGAGCGTGGCCAGGCCTTCCATCTTCTGAGCCTGAATTAGCTGCTGCTCGAGCAGCTTCCGCTTGGTGTCGTTAAAGAAGTAGCCGTGCAGCTCGGTCAGCTCGCCCGCTTCATCGAAGACGCCAACGATGCGGCCGACGACAAAGACCGGCTCACCGCCGCGCTGCCGCATCTCGAGCTCATGATGGTCGACGATGCCTCGCTCGTGGACGAGGCGCAGCAGTTCGGCGCCCTCTTTCACGGTGCGCAGCAACGAAAGGAAATTCGCCGCTTCCGCATCTCCGATCGACTTGAAGCCGAAGATGGTAACGAAAGCGGGGTTGCAGTGAACGACGGAACCGTCCGGTCGCGTGACTACGTTAGCGGTGAGGTCTTCCTCAAAGAATCGGCGGTAGCGCTCGTCCGGTAGTGCCCCGCCGCCCTCGCTCCCGCTGGTCATCTATGGTGATGCAGACGACGGCGTGCCTTTGCTCGACGCGGGAAGCCCTCCGGAAGACATCACATAGTAGATTGCGATAAATGCAGCTACGATGACCAGAAAAAGAAAGAGGAAGCTCATCGTGCGGAGGGTGCTGTGTCGCGCCTTTGCCTGCTGCCAGCTGGCACGCTTTTGCATGAGCTCGATCTCTAGAAGCTTGGCCAGCTTCTCCGGATCATTGTCGCGCGGGTCGGGTTGGCTGTTGCCGTGAGGCGTCATCGAGTAAGATACGCATCCGACGGATGCTATATGAATGTTCTACCCTATGACTGCTAGCGGACGCAAGCTGGCAGCCTACACACTGCCCATGGCAGTCTTTCTCGGCGCGCTCGCTGCAGTCGCCGGGCTAAAGGCGATCGGCGGTTCGTTCTGGCTCGATGCGCCGGAGTATTGGGTTTACCCGCTGCAGACCTTTATCTGCGGTGCGCTGCTCTTGTGGTTCTGGAGGGAGTATGAATTTAACGCCGCACGCGGCCTTCTCATCGCCGCGGGAGTAGGTCTCGCTGTGTTCGTGCTGTGGATTTCGCCGCAGGCTTTCTTCGGCGTTGCGGCACGCACTGAGGGCTTCAATCCTACCGTCTTCGTCGATCAGCCGGCAGCGTACTGGGCCACGGTGTTGCTGCGCTTTCTCCGGCTGGTTGTCGTCGTGCCGCTGGTCGAGGAGATCTTCTGGCGCGGGTTCCTCCTCCGCTACTTCGTGGATGAGAAGTTCGATCGCGTGACGTTCGGCACCTTCACCTGGGTCTCGTTCGCGGCGGTGAGCGTCGGGTTCATGCTCGTGCACTCGATGGCAGACTGGCCCGCTGCATTGCTCACGGGCGCACTTTATAACTTCGTCGCATACCGCACCAAAAGCCTCGGCGCCTGCGTGATCGCGCACGCGCTGACCAACCTGCTGCTCGGTTTGTGGATCATGAACACGAAGCAGTGGGGCTTCTGGTAGCGATTGCTCCGGCGTGTGGCACCCCGCGTGCTGATATTTACGCGAAATGCACGCCACGTTCCTCCAGAAGGTCATCCTCTGTGCGATCGCGGGCTTCTTCGCCGCCTGCCTCCTGCAGTGGGGGAAGGTGTTCGTGACCGGCGCGGACGATGCGTTGAACGCGGGCTACCGGAACACGGTGCCGGGCGACCCGCTGAAGCCGAAGTAGCCGCGCACCACGCGCGTTCCGCTGCGGAGGAATGCATTGCCGCCCGTCTTGCAGCGCATAGTCTGCATGCGCGGCATGAAAATCGGCTTCGCTCAGATCAATCCGACGGTGGGCGATTTGCGGGGCAACTTCGAGAAGATTGCCGCCGCCTACGATCGGCTGGCGGCGGCCGGCGCCGACCTCGTAATCACGCCTGAGCTGGCGATCACCGGATATCCGCCGCAGGACCTCGTCTTTAAGTCGCGGTTCGTTCCGCAGAATTTCGAGTTCGTCGAGCAACTGCACGCGCGCATCGGCGATGTGCCGCTGCTCGTCGGATTTGTCGACCGAAATGAAGGACGCGGGAAGCCGTTCCACAATTCGGCGGCGTTTCTCCGGCGCGGCGCGCCGATGCAGAAGGTGCACAAGTCGCTCCTGCCGACCTACGACGTCTTCGACGAGGATCGTTACTTTGAGCCGGGCCACTCGGTCGAACCGTTGTTGATCGGCGGCCGCAAAGTCGGCGTGACGATTTGCGAGGACATCTGGACGGAGCCGTATTTGCCGCGGCCGTATTACGAAGTGGATCCGGTAGGTTGCCTCGTGGAGCAAGGCGCGGAGTTGATCGTCAATCTGAGCGCGTCGCCTTTCAGCGTGGGAAAGCCGCGGATGCGCCGCGAGCTGCTCGGCTCTATCGCCTGCAGCCACCGCGTGCCGATCTTTTACTGCAACGCGGTGGGCGGGAACGACCAGCTCGTCTTCGACGGCGATTCGCTCGCGATGAGCTCCAGCGGCGACCTGATCGCGGAGCTTCCTGGATTCTGTGAAGCCGACGTGGTGGTCGACACCGACTCTCCGGCGCTGGCGGAGTCGCCCGCGCGCGAAACAAGCGCCGATCTCTTCAACGCCCTGTGCCTTGGACTTCGCGACTACCTGCGCAAGTGCGGCTTCAAGTCGGCCGTCATCGGCCTGAGCGGTGGGATCGACTCCGCGGTGGTGGCAGCGATCGCGGTGGAGGCGCTCGGCGCAGAGAACGTGGTCGGCGTTTCCATGCCGAGCCCGTACTCGTCGCGCGGCAGCATCGATGATGCGCTCGGGTTGGCGCGGAATCTCGGGATCGAATGCCTGCAGATTCCGATCGGCGATTCGTTTGCATGCTTTAAAGCGCAGTTCAAAGAGGTCTTCGCAGGCCTGCCGGAAGATACGACGGAGGAAAACATGCAGGCGCGCCTGCGCGGGATGATCCTGATGTCGCTCTCGAACAAGTTCGGCCACATCCTCCTCACGACCGGGAACAAGAGCGAGCTGGCGGTGGGTTATTGCACCATCTACGGCGATATGGCGGGTGGGCTCGCGGTCATCAGCGACGTGCCGAAGACGATGGTCTACGATCTGGCGCGCTGGATGAACCGAGAGCGTGAAGTCATCCCGTGGGCGACGATCGAGAAGCCGCCGAGCGCAGAGCTCAAGCCCGGCCAGGTCGACCAGGATTCACTGCCGCCCTACGAGGTGCTGGACGAGATCCTGCGCTTATACGTGGAGGAGAACTTGAGCGCGGGCGAGATCGCCGCGCGCGGCTTTGACGAAAAGACGGTGCGCTGGGTGCAGCGACGCGTCGACCTGAACGAATACAAACGCGAGCAGGCGGCACCGGGCATCAAAGTGACCAGCCGCGCTTTCGGCGTCGGCCGCCGGATGCCGATCGCGCAACAGTACATCGACTGAGCGGAGTTGCCGGGCATCACCGCCCGACGGATAGACGCGGCGACGGCACACTATGCCACGTGGCGTTGATCGGCACAGCCTTCGCAATTTCTACCTCGGAGCACGCCACCCCGAGCACGCGTTCATCGTTGTTGAACCCCAGTGCTTTCGGAGATGTTGCTTGCGGGATCTTCAATTGAACATCCAGGCTACCATCGTCGCGGATCAGTTCGGAGGGGAATACGGCGTAGAAATTGAACGTCTTCTCCACCTCCCACGCGGTGATCAGCTGGCCGTTGATCCAAACCTCCACCGGCTGCCACGGAAGCTCGGGATTCTTCGTAATTCCTTCCAACCGCATCCGCAAGCCGAGGGGGCCCTCCACGGGCGGCAATGAGAATCGCAAGTTCGCACTGTGCCCGGTCGTCCACGTAAAAAAGCGCTCGGGTTTGCCCCAACCGTCGGCTAGGAATTTATCCGACGGGCCGCCGCCGTGAAACCGGAGCACGCGCTCGAGCTTGTAGCGCGGATAAGGTACTGCATCAGGAACTCTGGAACACGCGGTTAGGAGAGCAGACTCTAGCAGGATCAGCGCGACCCAGCGACGGAGCAAACCTGGGCGTGCCCAGTGCTCTGCAGAAATGTGCAGTTTGCTCATGCCACCCATCGCCAGAGGGTGAACCGGATCATGAAGAACGCCCCCAAGCCGCTGGCCGCGATCAGGTAGGCGCGGTCGAATCCACGGTTCCGTCCCAGCAAGGCGAGGCCAATGAAAGCGGGAAAAATCGCCAGCATGTAGCGCGGGATTGAGTCGAGGCTGCCCCACGCAGTCACAAACAAGTAGCAACTCACGGCATAAACTCCGTAGCTGAGACGCAGCTTCATCGCAGCGAAGACAGTGAGACTAAGCGCGAGCGCTCCGAAGCCAACGTTGATCATGTCGTTTGTGACGAAGGCGTGTTCAAAGAAGCGTATAAAAGGCTTCCATGGCCAGGTAAGCGAGCCCCATCCATGGCCCCACGCGAGCTGCGCATCCCTCGTTGCCAAAAGGTTCCCGAAGCGCCAATAGAAGTACAACATCAGGCCTGCGAGACAAAGCGGCATCAGGCCGAGCGCCAGCACGTTCGGCCGGATGTCACGCCACCGGTAGTTTCGCTGCTGCAAATATTCGAGCAGAAGTGGCAGACCGAGCAGAATACCGGGCGAGCGGGTAAGAGTGGCGGCGCCTGCGCAAATTCCGGCGACCAGCCAGCGATTCTTCCGCGCATAGTAAAAAGCAGCTGCGGTCGCAGCCATAAAGAGCGATTCGGAGTAAACGGCTGAAAGAAAAACCGTGGTTGGGAACACCAATACGTAGAGCGCAGTGCGCGTGGCAGTCGCCTGATCGAAATCGATCCGGACCAGGAGAACGAGGTAGAAAAGCGCCGTCAAAAGCGCGGCGTGGGAGACGATCATGCCGGCGATGAACCAGCTAAGATCCGTAGTACCCGGAACCATGAGGTGCGCGACCCTCATCAACATCGGATAGAGCGGGAAGAAGGCGGTGTTTGACTGCTTGCCGGGGCTGAAGTGATAGCCGTATTCGGCGATCGAATGATACCATCCCGCGTCCCACCGCGACCACATGTTCACCAACGGATAAACTTCGACCGAGAGCACTCCCACTGTCCGGTTTGGGGTTACCGGCCGCACTTCACCGTCCTGCTTGATCTCCCAAGTCGTCGGCGAAGCAGGGAGATTCTGAAATGATTGAAGCGCAAGCCAACCGACGACCGTGAGAACCAAGCGTGTCACCAGAAACGGCACGATAACGTATCGGAACGGCCACGAACGCGCGAAGCGCAGCCAACGACCTCGACCGGCATGCTGCGGTTCGGCCGCGGACTGCGGCTCACGCCCCGTTGGCTGCATATCGGCAGCAGAAATCATCGCGTTAGCGCATCCAGTGGCCGTTCGCAGCCATCAAAGTGCAGAATGAAAACACAGTGAAGGACGACGCGAGGAGTAGTTCGTATGTCCATTCCAAGCGCCTGCTGAGGGCGGCGAGGATCACAAACAGCGGGAAGACTACGCTCAGCTGCCGCGCGATGCTCGCGAGGCTCGGCGAACACGCATATGCAGCCAGCAATAATCCGGCGAAGACGAGATAGCTGACGCGGACGCGCAGCAAGATACCCGCCATCGAAGTCGCGAAGGCCGCGCACAGCATCAGGCCGGTGAAGTTCCGGTAGAATTTCGGAAGCAGCTGTGTCTCGGCAATTGCCGTCCACGGTGGGATCAACCCGCCCGTCCAAAGCGGAGACGCCGCGAAGGGCGCGAGGAGATCGCCGAACCGAAGATAGCTAAACAGGAGGAAGCCGATGCAGCCCAGTGGCACGACGGCGAGGAGCAGCAGCCGCCGCATCAAGGACGCCTGTGACGCCTCGCCCGGCTGTGGGTCTTTGCGCAGGTATTCGATGGCAAGCGGCACGACGATCAGGAAGCCAATGCTGCTGGTGAGCGCGACAGCCATTCCGCACAGCGACGCCGCCAGCCATCGTGACCTCGCCGCAGCGTAGAACGCGCCGAGCGCCAAGACGAGGAAAGTGGCTTCGGGGTACGCGCCCGAAAACAAGAAGCTAACCGGGCTGAACATCAGGAAAGTGACCGCGGCATTCGTGATCCGAGGCTGTTTGTAGTGCCAGTCGACGAGTTCCTTGAGAAGTATTCCCGCACCGAGGAGCGCGAGGTTTGAAATCACCATTGCTGCCATCGCTGGCTCGAAAATAATCGAGAAGACGCGGATGAGTACCGGATAGAAAGGGAAGAACCCTACGTTCGCGATGCTCTCCTGGCCGACTCCATAACCGGAACCTGCGATCTGGAGGTAGCGCGCGCCGTCTCCTTGCGTGAGAACACCAGTGATCCCGTTGCGCTGCCAAAACTCGCCGTGCATGAAGATCATCCGCGAGAGCCGGATGAGCACCGCGATAATCAGCCGCGAGGCGACAAACGTGATCAGCACCCAGCTCCATCGGCGAAGGAGAACAAAAGCGAGAGCCTTCGAGGACGCTGAGGGTTCTCCCGGAACACCGTGCCTCGCGACCGATCCAGGAGTGTCTGCTTGCGCCGTCATCACTCGCAGCTCACCGGGTTTCGGTGACGTTCAGCTCGTGCAATTGCACGCCGAGCGAGCGCAAATCGGCGTTGATGCCGAGCACGTTCGGGCTCATTGCCCTCGGCGAAACGAGCTCGATCTTGAGCACGCCGCTGTTAGCATTCGCGAGTTCCGGCGGAACGATGGCGTTGAACCACTGCAATTCCTCGCCCACCGTCCATTGGCCGACCGCCTTGCCATTAACGCGAACTTCCACAGGCTGCACCGGCAGGCGCGGCCCTTTGACGAGCGCGGCAAGCCGCAGATTCAGCGAGAGCGGGCCGTTTGCAGGAGGCACACGCAACCCGACAACCGCTGGCGCCTTGCCGGTCCATGTGTAGGTGTCGTCCGCATCGTGCCAGCCTGCGAGCTTGTAGCGATCGCCGATCGCATTCAGGCCGAATGTAAGTGGCGTTCCGTAGGTGTAAGCACTGCCTTCCGGCGTCTCGGGCGTCTGCGGCTCCGGTTCGATTTCAGGCGGTTCGGCGCCGGGGACGATGAACATCTCCCAGACGCACACGCCCAGGCGCCGCGCGTCTCGGCCGAGGTTGAGGTCGGACGGAGGGGTGGATTTCGGCGTGTAAAGATCGATCACGAAGAAGGCAGTGTGGCCGGCAGCGTTGGGTCCAAGGTCAACCATCTCTCGCGGGATGACGGCCGTGTACCACTTCAATTTCGTCACCTTCCAGCTCGCGATCTTCTTCCCGTTAATGGAAAGGTCGACTGGCTGATACGGGAGCTCTGGCGACTTGAAGATGCCATTCATTTTCATCTTCAAGGTGACCGGCTGATCCGACGGGAAGACGCGGATCTGTAGCGTAGCGCCGAGGCCCCGCGTCCAGGTGAACTTTTCCTCTGTCTTCGCCCAGCCGTCGCGGCGGAAGCGATTCGCGTCGCCGCCATAACCGAAGCCGATGCGATCGCCGTAGACGTAAACGTGCGGTCGCGGCTCGCTCATCCGCTCAGGGAGCTGATGCTTGTCACACCCCGCGAGCGACACGAGCGCGGCCGCGAGAGCGGCGATGTGGGGGAACGGACGAGATTTCAGTATTCGCATGATCGAGCCGGGTCTGGCGTCACGTCATCCAGTAGCCAATCGCAGACATGATGTTGCACATGGTGAGGATCGCGACAAAACACGCGAGAATCGGCACGTGCGTCCAAGGATAACGTGTCGCCATCAGACCGAGGGTGATGAATAGCGGGAACACGACCGTGAGATACCGCGGGATCGCTTCGAGGCTGGCGCCACAAAAGTAGATCATGATCAAAAGCGACGCGTAAACGAGATAGCTAGCGCGCAATTTGAATCGGAACGCGGCGATCCAGATCAGCACGCCGCCCGTGAGCACGCTGACGAAAAACCACTGATAAAACATCGGCATGCCGGTGACGTTCAGGATGGTGTGCCACGGCATCACGAATTTGCGGCCCCACACCTTCGTCGCATCGAGATACGCGAAAGGGTTGTCGAACTTCAGGTGGCCGTAGAGCATGAAAAGCCCCAGGCCGCATGGGATCAGCGCGAAGAGGAGAATGCGCGGGTGGATCAGCGAGCGAATGCCCAGCGCCGGGTTCCACATCTGGCGCACATACTCGATGAAGAGCGGCAAACCGATCAGCATGCCGACGTTTCGGGTGGCGGTCAGGCAGCCGCCCAGCAGGCAGGCCAGCAGCCACTGCCGACGTATGGCCGCGAGGAAGGCACCCATCGAGAGCATCATGAAGGTCGACTCGGTGTAGGCGTGCGAGAAAAAGAAGCTCACCGGGCTGAACATCAGGAACGTGACCGCGGTGCGCCTGATCCGCTCGTCCTTGTAGTCGATGTTGATCAGCGCGTTGAAGATGAGCCCAGCCGCGATCAGGCAGACGTGCGACACCATGATCGCGGCGACCCGCATGTCGGTGAAGACGAGCGCAAAGAGGCGAATGAGCAGCGGATAAAACGGGAAGAACCCCATGCTCGAGGGGAAGTCCGGATCGTACGTGTACCCGTCGCGCGCGATGCCGACGTACCAGAGCTCCGCGTCCCATTGCAGCAGCACGCTGAAGATGCCGCCGGGGTGCCAGACGTCCGCTTTCACGAAGACCATGCGGGCGAAAGCGATCACCGTGAAGATGATCACCCGCGAAGCGACGAACATGAGCAGCACCCACTCCCATCCTGCGAGCAGCGGGTAGCGCTCCGCCCATCGCGCGGGCGAGGCGAGCCCATTTCGGAGCCGTCCAAAAGGTGTTGCGGCGGCGATATTTATCGAGGAAGCCATTGGCTTGTAGTCGGTGGCGCTCCTGTCTAGCGGCGAATGCAGCGCGCGTCTATCGCAACTTGCATATCCGCTAACACCGCCAATAATCAGCGGCTCGCCGCAACCTTTGTATACATGAATTCGTCAAAAAACCTGGCCGATCTGTCCCTTGCTATCGTCTGTCCGATGGCCAACGAGGGGCAAAAAGCTGTCGACTTTGTCGACGCGGTGCTGGCCCAGTGCGGTGAATTTCGCCAGCGCACTTTCCTCGTGGTGCTTGATCGGGCGAACAAGGACAACACCCTCGATCTGATGAACGAGCACGCCAAGACAACGCCGGACCTCAAGGTGATCTGGGCGCCCGAGAATCGTGGGCCGGTGGATGCGTACGTGCGCGGCTACAAGGAGGCGCTCGCGCTCAACCCGGATTGGGTGCTCGAGATCGATGCCGGATTTAGCCATCAGCCCTCTGACATTCCCGTGCTCTTCAAGAAGATGCAGGAAGGGTACGACTGCGTCTTCGGCAGCCGCTTTTGTCCGGGCGGATCAATCAGCGACAGCTCGAAGAAGCGTTACTGGATCAGCTGGGGCGGCACATTCCTGACCAACATGCTGCTCGGCACGAAGCTGCACGACATGACCAGCGGTTTTCAGCTGTTCACGCGCGAGGCGCTGCAGGCAATTGTCGACCGCGGCATTCAATCACGCGGACCCTTTTTCCAGACGGAGATGAAGACGTACGCGCGGCGTATGAAAATCACGGAGGCGCCGATTCAATATCGCGCCGCCAGCCACAATGTCGGCAACAAGCAGATCAAGGACGCCTTTAAGAATCTGTGGCGCCTGTTCAGCATGCGCCTTGCGGGCCGCGTTTAGCCGCAGATTGTCGCATCCGCAGTGGCGGCAGCTGACGTATCGTTTTCTCCCATCGTCCCTTACCCTATGAGCCAACCAAACACCTGCATCGTTCTCACCACCATCAACGCCGGCGGCATTCTCGATGGCTACTGCAAGCAAGCCGAAGCGGAGGGCGTGAAGGATGGATTGCAAATCATCGTCATCCCGGACCGCAAGACGCCGAACGAGCTGTTCACGAAATGCGACCAGGTGCGCGCGCAGGGTTTCAACATCCAGTGCCCGACCGTTGAGGAGCAGGATGCGTATCTGAAGAAGTTCGGCGCGCTCGCGCAGCTCGTTCCGTACAACTCGGACAATCGTCGCAACATCGGCTACCTGATGTCGCTCGAGACCGATTGCGAGGTGCTGCTCTCGATTGACGACGACAACTACGCCATCAGCGAGACGTACAAGGACATGGCGTCGGTTTGCAGCGATTCGATGACGCTGCCGGCCGTCCACAGCAGCAATCGGTGGTTCAACTTCTGCGACATGCTCGAGATCGAGCCGAACTACCAGGTTTTCCCACGCGGCTATCCCTACCACAAGCGCACCGAGACGCCGGAGCTGACCTACAAGGAAGAGACCGGCAAGGTGCGGATGAACGTCGGCCTCTGGCTGCACGAGCCGGATCTCGATGCAATCACCTGGCTCGCGGCACCGGTGCGTGCGCGCTCGTTCAAGCCGCACAATGGCGGCTCGATTTTCCTCGGCAACGACACGTGGAGCCCGATCAACACGCAGAACACCGGCCTCCATCGCGATCTCACCGTCACGTACTACTTCGTGCGCATGGGCTACCCGCTCGCCGGGCTGCCGATCGATCGCTACGGCGACATCTTCAGCGGCTATCTGTCCCAGGCGTGCGTGAAGCACATGGGCGACCGCATCCGCGTGGGCACGCCAGTCGCCGACCACAAGCGGAATGCGCACAACTACATGCGCGATCTCGCTGGCGAGCTCGCCTGCATCATGGTGCTGGAGCCGATCCTGGAATGGCTGCCGGAAGCGAAGCTCGAAGGCAACAACTACGCCGACACATACCTCTCGTTAGCCGACGCCATCGACCAGCAGGTGGTCCATTTCACCGGGCAGATCTGGAATGACGCCACGCGTGGCTATTTCCACCAGATGACTTACTGCATGCGCGAGTGGGTCAAGGCCTGCCGACAGATCAGCTAACGTAGGTAAAGCTTCCGCCGCGCAGCGCTTCCATTTGCAGCGCGCGGCTGGTTTGGCTTGCGCTCGTCGGCAGATGCAACCGAGAAGAGGAGCGTGATTGCGTTCAGCCGCGAGCGTGCCTGGGCCATGCTGCGGCGACCCTGGCGCTCGAGCTGGATGGTGGACGGGCTGCTGACGCTGCTTGGCGTCTATCTGATCCACTTCGCATTCACGAAACTCTACGTCGTCCACGGCGGCGTTCCGGCGGAGAACCTCGTGCGGCCATACCCGCTCGTGCCCGCGTGGATCTTCGTCGCCTGGGACGCAACCTTGTACCGCGGCCTGTTCGAAAACATCCATCACTATGCGTTTCCGCCGGGATACCCGCTCACACTGCGCGGCATCTGCGAGGTGTTCGGAATCGGCCGCAACGCCTTCGCCAAAAGCGCGCTCCTGCTGAACATCCTGAGCCACGCAATCATCTGCGTCGGGTTCACTTGGTATCTGCGCAACGATGCGCGCACGCGAGGCATCCCGGCCTGGGCACCGGTGCTGCTGCTCCTGTTTTTCCCATGGCATAACGCCTTTTTCGCCGCCTACTCGGAGTCACTCTATTTAGCCCTCACGCTTCTCGCGTTCTGCCTGCGCTCGAAGGAGCGAATCGGGTGGGGTAGCGCCGTGGCCGGTCTTTCGGTGCTGGTTCGCACATTGGGGACGTTCCTCGTGCTCGCCTTCGTCGCCGAGCAGCTTTTCTACTGCGTGCGCGATCGGAAATTCTACTGGCGCAAACTCCTCCTCGCGAGCTGCGGGTTGCTCTTCGTCGCCGGCTGGCATGCGTTCCTCTGGTCGCGCGGCACCACTGCCTACCGTGAAGTCTACCCCTGGGTCGAGGCGTTGATCGGCGAATACGTCGCGCCCGGCCAGAGCCCCCACATCTGGGTGCTGAAGTATCTGTCGTGGGGCGGCCGCTGGGGGGATGTGCTGCCGTTCTGGACCGGTATCGCGGCAATCGTCTACTGCGCGATCAGGCGGCGCCCGCTGGAGTTTTTCTACCTTGCGATCTTCTACGCGTCGATGGCCGTGTATGTGTATCGGCCATTCCCGTGGTCGCGTTATGTCTCGGTGCTGTTTCCGGTCGCGATCATGGCGGCTGACTTGGTGAAGCGCTACCCGCGCTGGACCGCAGTGCTGGTCACAATCGTGATCATGCACTCGTATCGAATGCAGGTGGAGCTATTCGGGATGCGTGCCGGTGAGCCCTAGGGCGACAGCCTGGCCTGTTTTAGACACGCGCGGATTGATTCCGCGGCGTTTTCATGCACGGTGGGAGCGAAGATCATGGCGAAAAATATTGTTGTAACTGGCGCGGGTGGATTCATCGGCGGACATCTCGTAAACGACCTCCGGCAGCAGGGGCATACCGTCCGTGCGGTCGACATCAAGCCGCTGGAAGAGTGGTATCAACGCTTCGACGACGTCGAGAGCCTCTCGCTCGACCTCGACCTCCGCGACGCGTGCGTTCAGGCCGTCGACGGCATGGACACCGTCTACAATCTGGCCGCGAACATGGGCGGCATGGGGTTCATCGAGCACAACAAGGCGCTCTGCATGCTCTCAGTGCTGATCAACACCCACATGTGCGTCGCGGCGCAGGAGGAGGGGATCGACCGCTTTTTCTTCGCCTCGTCCGCGTGCGTCTACAATGCCGACAAGCAGAAGGACCCGAACGTCACCGCGTTGAAGGAAGAAGATGCTTATCCGGCGCTCGCCGAAGACGGCTACGGCTGGGAGAAATTGTTTAGCGAGCGCATGTGTCGCCACTTCCGTGAGGACTATGGTCTGACGACGCGCGTCGCGCGTTACCACAACGTTTACGGCCCGAATGGCACCTACTCCGGTGGCCGCGAGAAGGCGCCCGCTGCAATCTGCCGCAAGGTGATCCAAGCGAAGCTCGACGGCACGAACGAGATCGAAGTGTGGGGCGACGGCAAGCAGACCCGCAGCTTCATGTATATCGACGACTGCGTGAAGGGCACGCAGATGATCATGGAGAGCGACATCCTGGAGCCGATCAACCTCGGCAGCAGCGAGCTCGTCAGTATCAACCAGCTGGTCGACATCGCCGAGGAAGTCGCCGGCATCAAGGTGAAGCGGAACTACAACCTGAGCGCGCCGAAAGGCGTGAACGGCCGCAACAGCGACAACGCTCTGATCAACAAACACCTCGGCTGGGAGCCTTCGATCCGTCTGCGCGATGGCATCGAGCGCACCTACGCCTGGATCTACGATCAGATGACGAGCAACCAGCCGGCGCTCGTTTAAGCGGCGGCGTCCTCGCTCCAGTCGCTGCGCACAGTTTCGGGTTGCCAGCTGCGCGTGCGGCCTGGTTCGCTACGCGCACGAACTAACGCCGGCACACGTACCCTGCTCCACTCAGCGGTGACGAACGTGCCAAGCAGGAGGAGCAGCGCCCAATTGTATAGCGAGCCGACGGTGAGTTGAAGGAGCGGCGCGTTCGACATGTGGTCGACGACGAATGGCACGGGCACGATCACCAAGGCAACGAACACGTGCATCCAGCGGCTGCCCCAGGCCCAGCAAATCACCGGCAGAAGGAACAGTGTGTAGTGGATCCACGCGACAGGGGAAGCGAGCAGCGAGACGAGCAGCGCGACGGCGCTGACTTGCTGGATCGTGCGGCGCTGCGTCAGCGCCCAGCACGCTGAGACTGCAAGCAACAGGAGGCTGAGAGCCGTGCCGAGCAGGGGCGCACCGAGTCGCGCAGCCAGCCCGCTGAAGGCCGCGTTGGTCGGAAAGATGGCTCGTGCGCCGTCGGAGGCGAGAAGCGCGAACCATTGTCGGTAAACCTCCGGCCCGAACACCACGGCGGGAACCGCGCTGACCAACGCGGCGACGGCGAGGCTGGTGAAGCCCGGCCGCATGCGGCCGGAGAGAAGAAGCAAGGCTGGCCAGACAGCGAAGTTTGGCTTCAAGGCGGCAACGATGCCGATCAGAACTCCCGCCCAGACGTCGGAGCCGCGATCCAGCAACAGCCACGCTGCGACGCAGGCGAGCACAAGCGGCACGTAGCTCTGGCCGAGCATTAACGTTTCCCAAAACCCAGCCAATGCCGCGGCGCAGATGATGAGCGGTCCGCGCGGGATGTCTTTGAAGCCACGCATGAGGAGGAAAACCGTCGCCGCGTAGAGCACGAGGTTGATCCCATACCAGATGCGGAAGCCGAGGTACGGCTCCACGGCTGCGAATACCTGATAGATAATCGCCGACACCGGCGGACTGAGATTCGGGTTCCTGATCTCGAATCCCTCGCCCACGAAGTGGAAGGTGAGCGGGTAAACGGCGTAGGGGTTCAGTCCCTGCCGCGCCGCCTGTCCGGAAGCGAGCGACGATCCGAAATCCAAGAGCGAATCGCCCGGCAGCGTGCGAGGGAACTGGTAGATGATGGCGGCAAGTGCCAGCGCAATGAGGAGCAGGTCGGCCGCGCGAAGCGGCCCGCTCGATGTCGATGCTGGGGAGGGAAGTGCCTTCATCTCAGGAGCGGAGCAGCGTGACGGCACGCGCGCTCTTCCACAAGCCACTTCGGCTACTCACTGCCTTGCTCGGCTGCGGGCGCGAAGACTGGCGGGTTCTGGCTGACGTTGATGATGCGAAACGAAATCGGTCTTCTATCCTCGTCCGGCACCCAGGGCGGCTGATCGCTGGTGAACTCAACCACGTAGGGATTCGGTGCGACAGACCAGTCGATTTTGAAGGCGTACTGTTCACGGTCTGCGTCCGAATCGAGTACCACCTCGCCGATGGTTTGCCCGCTTTGTGTCATCCGCACCGTTCGCGGGTGCCGCGTGTGCAGATCGAAGGCGACCTCCGACACCGCGACCTCGCCAGGTGGGCGATGGAATTCGACCAGACTGCGGCCGGCGCTCCAGCGCCACTCGTCTCCCTCGCTGCGTTCACGCGCGTACCAGCCGTGGGTGAAATGCGGCGGCAGCACGGGCGCGCGAGGCACAGCCGATGGTTCCAGTCGCACCAGCGCGAATGGGCCGGCATTCGCCGGGCGCAGCGTGCGGTAACCGAGCTCACGATACCGCTGGAGAAGGTCCGCTGCGCCATCCGCATAGCCATCGCAGTCGATCAACACTGCGCTGAAGCCGTGCAGCGCCAGCTGTCGCGCTTGTTCGGCCACCGGCAGCCAGGCGACGAGTTCACGCCATTCTTCGGTCGCGCGGCCTGAGTTGTCGCCGTGCGAGAACCGCACCGTCTTGGAGAAGATGTACGGCCGGAGATGATCGTAGCCGGCCATTTCATGATAGGGATGGCTGTCCGGGAAGCGCATCACAGGCAGCTGGAAGACCATCGCGCCGCTGCCGAGCCGCTTTTCCAGCAATTTGCCCAGGCGGCGGTCGACGGTCATGCGGGCGGCTTGGAAGTCCTGATGCTCGCGGGTGTGAACCGGCGTCTGGTCCCATAGCCCGATCGCCACGACGACAGCCGCCGCCGTGGCCGCTGCCCACGCGGGCCAGCGCCGCGTCGTGCGCGAGAGCTGTTGCACTGCATGCAACAGCGCAAGCAACAGCAGGAGGATGCTGACGCGGTTCATACTGCGGAAGAGATAAAAGCCGAAGATCGCCGGGATCATGTTCAGGCCGCCGACAGTCCCGTATGCGGTAAGCCAAAGTGCGTGGAGCGACAGCCCGCTGAATCTGCGCCGGCCGGCTTGCATCGCATCGAAGGCGAGCCGCCCAAAGAGCCACAACAACGAGACGCAGCCGAAGAAGCCAAGGTAGGTGGCAAACAGCTCCCCGCTGAGCATCGACCGGTGTGCGTACCCGCGCGCGATCGCTTCCAACGGCTGCCACCGATGATAGAACGGCAGAAACAGGTCCACGATGCGCAGGCTGTAGAGCTCCACTTCCGACATGTAGCGGACCGTCGCGGCTGGATTCGGCCCGTGCTGCCGCTGATACATCAGCGTGTCGAGGTGCATCGAGGCCACCAGCGCGACGCAGAGGGCGCCGAGAAGCACCGGCCCTGTGAAGCCGCGCCACGGATACCGCCGCACGAGTCGCGTGATGATCGCGAGAGCGAGCAGTTGCAGCAGGAGCGCGGTGTAATACGCGCTGTTCCACGCCGTCAGCACCACGGCAGCTGCGCTGAACCAAAACCGCCCCGTCCACAGAGGGATGCCTCTCCTTGACGCAGTCCACCAGCACATCAGCAACCACAGCGGCGCCGACCCGTAAAAGATGAGCGTGTAATGCGTGATCGACCGATGCGTGATGTAGTACGACCAGCTGAAAAGCACTGCCCCGGCGAAACACCATTGCCATCGCCACCGCATGTATCTGCCGACGCCGTAGAACGAGCAGGCCGCGAGGAGAAAGGCCCCGATGTAAGCGAGATTCAACGCGGGCGTGACGCCGGTCACCCTCGCGATCAATCCCGGGACCCAGTGGAGGAAGTCCTCCGTCCAGGGGTAATCGTTCCAATTTGCGACGAATGGCGCGCCGAGGCGGCGCACCTGCTTGCTGCCGAAAAGCCCGATCTCTCCCTGGCTGACCGCTTTCACGATCGCATACACAAACGTGTCGTCTCCCGGCGCGTAGACCGCAGGTCTGGCGAGCAAGTCGAGTGGCGATTGCTTGTAGACCCAAAACCACACCGCGAGCACCACACCGCACAGTGCGGCGATGCGAGCGAGCTCCAGGGCGGTTCGGCGTTTCATGGTGGCGGGCGCTCCATCAGGTCAGCCAGTGTCCGTTTGCGAACAGCAGCGTGACGAGCGTGAGCAATCCCGCCGAGCAAAGCAGGAAACTCTCGTAGCTCCAGTCTAACGTGCGCGCGATGGCGCCTAACGTGAGCGCGAGCGGGAATGCCACAGCCATCGTGCGCGGTGCCTCGATGTCGTGCGAGAGAGCGCAGGCGGCAAGTAGCAGCGCCGCGAAGACGACGTAGCTCGCCCGCAACCTAATCGCGAAGAACGCCGCCACGCATAGGATCGACCCGATAGTAATGGTCCCGCCGAACCCCCATTCCCAGAACACGCGATTGCTCAGGAACGTGGATGAGACGTCGGCAAGCCGGGCGAACGTCAGCTCCGCATCGACCGCGAGGCGAAACAAGGCGAGGGGATCGTCGAACCGCGCATTCCCGGCGAACAATCCGGCGAACAGCAGCGCTGGAATCGCGGCCAGCAATGCGGCGTCAGCCCACCGCAAGGTAGTGCGCACACGGTCGCGATCACGGCGTTGCAAAGCGAGCTCCAGCAACAGTGCCGCGAGCAACAGATACCCCAGGTTCATCGTTGAGCTCGCAAGAATCCCGCAGACCGACGCCGCGGCCCAGCGGCCACGCCGCGCCATCAGGAGGGACGCGATCGCGAGGAGCAGGAAAGTCGATTCGGCAGTGGCGGTCGAAAAGAAGAGTGCCCCCGGGGCGAACATCAGGAACATGACCGACGCGCGGCTGACCCGCTCGTCGCTGAACTCCCAGTCCGCGAGGCGATATAACATCCAGCCTGCTCCGAGCAGACTCAGATTGGAAACGAGCACGCCTGCGAGCGCGACGTCGCGGACCACGAAAGCGACAATGGAGACGATCAACGGGTAGAGCGGGAAGAACGCGATGCCTGGGTCATATTGCGGCGAACCAAAGGTTGTCAGGTCGCGCGCCAACTCGAGATAGGCAGCGGCGTCACCGCGCGTCAGAACGTCGAACCAGCTGCCCGGCTGCCAGAAGGGGCCGCGGATAATCTCGAGCCGTGAAAGGTAGATCGTGCCGAAGACGAGTAAGCGCGACGCGACGAAGGCAGCGGCCACTGTCGCGAGTTCTTGCAGAACGGGCCTCGTGGAGTTCCGGCGCGTGTCGCTGCTATGCCACTGCGATTCCATCGGCAGTTTCGTTATCGCGCCTCGCCTCCAGCGGGCGCAGGCGTGGTGGACGCCGGCTCGTTTGATATGTGCAGCTCGGCGATGCGGATGCCGAGTCGGCGCGGATCGCCGCTCTTCCCTGCGTCGCGCGGCGAGATTGCATCCGGCATGGTGAACTCGATCAGCAGTCGCATGCCGGGCTCCGGGACGAATGGCCGCGGGCTGCCGGGCGGGCGTTTCGGCACCGTGACGAATCTGCGAGCGACCGGCAGGACAAACGTGGCTTCATCCCCAACTTCCCACGTGGCGAGCTTCTCGGAGTTCACATGCACATCGACGCGCTGCAACGGCACCCGCGGCGGCGCCATCATCCCAGTCATCTTGAAGCGCAAGTCGACCGGGTGCTTCGACGGTGGCAGCCGCAAAACGAGCGCTGCACTGTCGCCGTCGGTCCAGGTAAAATGCGGCTCGGTGTGCGACCAGCCGCGCACGCGGAGGCGCTCCGAATCTCCACCAAGCCCAAAGAAGATGCGCATGCCGTACTCACAGGCGTGGAGTCGTGGACGAGCCTCGGCGCTCTTCGCGCGGTCGTCGCGTCCACAGGATGTGAGCAATACCGCCGCCATCAGCGCCAATGCGCCTCGTGCGGTCCGCCGTGCGCCTAACGTATCCACCTCAGGTAAACCAA
>CADCTA010000067.1 GCA_902805675.1 uncultured Chthoniobacterales bacterium
GGTTTGGCACCTCGATGTCGGCTCATCACATCCTGGGGCTGGAGAAGGTCCCAAGGGTTCGGCTGTTCGCCGATTAAAGTGGTACGCGAGCTGGGTTCAGAACGTCGCGAGACAGTTCGGTCCTTATCCACTGTGGGCGCAGGAGAATTGAGGGGTTCATACCTTAGTACGAGAGGACCGGGTATGACGAACCGCTGGTGTTCCAGTTGTCGTGTCAACGGCAGTGCTGGGTAGCTATGTTCGGAAAGGATAAGCGCTGAAAGCATCTAAGCGCCAAGCCTATCCCAAGATGAGTTCTCCCTGAAGAGTCGTGGTAGACCACCACGTTGATAGGTCACTGGTGTAAGTGCAGTAATGTATTCAGCTAAGTGATACTAATAACTCGTTCGGCTTGGTCATTTACTTTTCAATTAACCCGCCGCGCCGGGTGCAAACCTGGTGCGGCGGCCAATTGAGGGGAATGACTTTTTGAATTAAAACGAAGCCTTGAAAATTGCGGACACTGTCCCTGTATGTAGATATCAGAGAATCAGCAGCCTGGTTCTTTTAGCGAGAAAGCGACGAATGCGTCACCAGAGACGCCGACGCGGGCACAAGCTCGATGCGAAGCATCGAAACTGCCGGTCCGGCATCGGACCTCTGGTGATCATAGCGCAGTGGCCCCACCCGTTCCCATTCCGAACACGGAAGTGAAACGCTGCAGCCCCGATGGTAGTGCATCTATAGGTTGTGCGAGAGTAGGACGTCGCCAGAATTGATGCCCGGCATCTTGGAAACAAGGTGCCGGGCTTTTTCTTTGTACGGCAAGAGCGTTCCGAGCCGCTGAGCTTCTTCCTCAGCGAGCATTGCCGGTGTCCGGAACGCGGAGAGACGCTGAATATGAGGGCTCTGCGCGAGGTGCTTCGTACGCGGGCACCTGATCCGACGACGCTGGCGCTCGGTTCGATGAAGACACCGCATCGTGGCCAACAAAGGCGGAAGCTTCTACGTGGTGCGTTCCGGAGCCGTCTACGTCGGCGACGCCCATGGGTCGACTCCTCCAGCGTGAACGAAGGAACTTCTTTCTCGCGCCAGCGGGCAGGGATTCCAGGATGTCGCACAGGAGTTCCATTTACAAAGGACGCGAACTACTGTTCGGCGGCGCGAAGCGACTTAAGCGTCGGACAATCCAATCCAGATCTCCGAGATGTGCGGTCGCGTCTCCGGCAACATCGGCAGCGGAGCGTCGTTACGGCGACCATCCCGACGCCGAAATGCGCTCGCTACAGCACCGCCGCGCGTCCCATCAGCCGCGACTCCGATGCCGCCCGCCTCAGCGACTCCAAATCCGAACGTAACGCCAACGCCAACGCCAACTGCTAGGCCCACGCCCATCTGCGGCGCCGCTGCAGCTGCTCAACGTCTCGACACGGCTCAACGTGCAGACGGGCGAGAACGTATTGATCGGCGGCATCATCATCATCATCGAAACGGAGCCCAAGAACGTGATCCTGCGCCACGGCTCTCCTCACGGTCGCAGTTGGTCAGTCGGCGGGAGCCGTAATCGACGTGTGTAAGTCATGTGCGTTCAAGCGCCTCAGACTGCGGGGAAAGCCGTTTCCTGAATGATCTTTGTATTAGGATTGTGCTAGAATGAGCGGCTTTCTGAAGCCAGGGTGGCGAAATTGGCAGACGCGCCAGACTTAGGATCTGGTGGAGCAATCCTTAGGGGTTCGAGTCCCCTCCCTGGTAAAGCGCAGGTCGGACGACGCCCGCTTGTTCAGGGCGGATGTTCTGGCTGTTCGTCATCTCTGTCCTGATCTTCCTCGGACCCAAAATCTGGGAATCCTTTTTCACCCCGCGCAAGGCCGCATAGGAAATCGTCGCCGATACAAAGGCGCTGTATTCCGAGCGTCACGAGTTTGCGGAGGTGTCCGCGTCCTCGGCCTCTTTCCGGGATCTCGACCACGGGTTCTACGCGCGCGCCAAGTCGCAGTTTGAAGCGGCAGGTTTTCGTTACCTCGCCGATATGGAGGACCGGACCGTCAGCCGCCGATACCCGAAGATGCGAACTCTCGCGCGGATGTTTCTGGGCGACGACGGCACCGTGAGCGGCGCTGCTTTCCATAACAAGGTGCGTGGCTGGCTGCGGTTGTTGAAGCTAGCCGGCCTTCTACCCGCGCATCCGTTCTACTTCGATATCGAGACCGAATTTTCGGACGGCACCTTCCTCGTGATGACGAATTACCCGTTGCGCCGATCTCTCGTCCGAAGTGGCTGGGATCGAGCGGCAGGCGCTGCCGCAGACGGCGTCGACCGACGAGCTGGTGGAGGCGCACCGTGGCCGCGTGGAGGCCCGATGCGGCGACGGAGCAGTCCCGCGGCCGATGTACTCTATAGGGGAGCTCTGGGAGATGCAGCATCGCCTGCAGGAGTTGAAGAATGCGGCTAAGGCGCGTCTCGGTTTCGTTGATCACGAGCAGATTGCGGCGGTCATGGCGCAGACATCGGCCGGTGATTCGTTCGAGCAGGCGCGGAAGGACGAGGAGTTTGCCGCCGAGCTGATCCGGCTGCGTCAGCAGAACTTCAGTGACCGATCGGCGGCGTCATAGGCCGCTGAACCCCAACGCTGCTCGTCGGCGTGGTCGAGCGCTGAGCACCACCGCGGCGCAGGTGTGCGCGGGCAGTTGGACGCGCCGTGATCCGTGTTGTCACGGACTCGTCACGGGTGGATATCGTGGGTGTGAAATCGACCGCCCTGCTCGTGACTGCGCTCTTTTGCGTTCTCCGGAACACCGCCGCGTTCGCCGCTGATTCGGCGATGCCTCGCGACATCAACAACCTCGCAGAACGGTACGTGCATCTGGTCCTCGCGATGGGGCAGCACGACAAGGACTACGTTGATGCGTTTTACGGCCCGGCGGAGTGGAAGACGGCGGCCGAGAAGGAGAAGAAGCCGCTCGATGCGATTCGCGACGAGGCGGTGCAGCTGTCGGCTTCGATTTCGAAACTGCCGACGCCGGATTCTGAGCTGGAGCGCCTGCGCGTTGCCAATTTGAGCAAACAACTCGCGGCGCTCGAGGCGCGGGTGCGGATCGTGAAAGGCGAGCGGCTGAACTTCGACGATGAATCGCAGGCACTCTACGACGCGGTGGCGCCGACGCGCCCGGAGTCGCACTTCGCGGCGGTGCTGACACAACTCGAGGCTAAGCTGCCGGGCAAAGGGTCCGTGTCGGAGCGCTACGAAGAGTGGCGCAAGCGTTTCGTCATTCCGAAGGAGAAGCTGGATGCGGTGTTTCAGCTCGCGATCAAGGAGTGCCGCGCGCGCACGCTCGCGAAGCTAAAGCTGCCACCTAACGAGAGCTTCACCGTGGAGTATGTCACCGGGAAATCGTGGAGCGGCTACAACTGGTACAAGGGAGATTTCCGCAGCCTGATCCAGGTGAACACCGACCTGCCGGTTTATGTCGATCGCGCGGTGGATCTGGCTGCGCATGAAGGCTACCCGGGCCACCACGTCTACAACGCGCTGCTCGAGAAGCATCTGGTGAAAGATCGCAGCTGGGTCGAGTTCTCGGTCTACGCACTCTTTTCGCCGCAATCCCTGATTGCCGAGGGAACGGCGAACTACGGCAAGGAGGTGGTCTTCTCGAAGGCCGAGCGAATGAAGTTTGAGAAAGAGGTGGTGTTCCCAGCCGCCGGGATCGATCCGAAGCTGGCGGATGAGTACTACGCGGTGCAGGAGATGACGAAGGAGCTGAGTTACGCCGGAAACGAAGCCGCGCGACGCTTCATCAATGGCGAGATCGACGCCGCTGCGGTCGCCGCGTGGCTGGAGAAATACGCGCTGATGGAGCCGAAACGCGCGCAGCAGCGGGTGCGCTTCATCGAGCAGTACCGCAGCTACGTGATCAACTACAACCTCGGTGAAGACATGGTGCGGCAGCATGTGGAGAAGCGCGGCGGGACCGCGGAGCAGCCGGAGAAGCGCTGGCGAATATTCGAAGAGTTGCTCTCGTCGCCGCGGCTGCCGAGTTCGCTGTAACGGCGGCGTGGGATGGAGGGTCATTCCCAGCGATGGCGAGGAATCCCGTTGCGGAAGCCGAACGGTGGCACCACGGGATTCCTCCACTTCGCTTCGCTGCGGTCGGAATGACAGCGGGGAAGAACGCGGCGGTTGACGCAGTACGTTCTTTCGAGTGCCATTCTCATTGTGGCAGTGAATCGCCAAGCTGACCGGGATTCGAAGCGCGCATGAGCTTCACACAGACATTCATTTACCTGCTCGCGGCGGTCGTCTCCGTTCCACTGGCAAAACGGCTCGGGCTCGGCTCGGTGCTTGGTTATCTGCTCGCAGGTGTGGCGATCGGACCATTCGGATTCGGCTTCGTCGGCACCGACGGCGGGGAGTTGATGCACGTCGCGGAGTTCGGCGTGGTGATGATGCTGTTCCTCATCGGGCTGGAGCTACGGCCAGCGATGCTCTGGCAAATGCGCGGGCCGATCCTCGGGCTTGGCGGCGGACAGGTGCTCGGCACGACGGCAGCGGTGGCGGGAATTGCCCTGTGGTTCGGTGTGTCGTGGCAGGTCGCGATCACGGTCGGATTCGTCGTGGCGATGTCGTCCACCGCGATCGTGCTGCAGTTACTGAATGAGAAAGGCATCGCGCGCACGAGCGGCGGACGCGCGGCGTTCTCCGTCCTGCTGTTTCAAGACATCGCGGTGATCCCGATCCTCGCGGTGCTGCCATTGCTCGCGACGTTTGCGCCGAGCCACAGCGGCCATGGTCCGACCAGCGCGATCAGTCATTTGCCAGCGTGGCAGGCGGGCATTGTCGTGCTCGCCGCGGTGGCGGCGGTGATCATCGCCGGGCGTTTCTTCCTGCGGCGGATCTTCCGCTGGGTGGCAGCCTCGCAGCTGCGCGAGATTTTCACCGCCACGGCGCTTCTGCTGGTGGTCGCCATCGCGCTCCTGATGCAGAAGGTGGGACTGTCGCCTGCGCTGGGGGCGTTTCTTGCCGGCGTGGTGCTAGCGGAGAGCGAGTACCGGCATCAACTCGAAACCGATATCGAGCCGTTCAAAGGACTGCTGCTCGGCTTGTTTTTCATCGCGGTCGGCGCCGGAATCGACTTCAGGTTGATCGCCGGGCAGCCGAGCACCGTCGCCGCAATCGTGGTCGGTGTGCTGGTGGTGAAGTTCGCGGTGCTGCTCGCGTTGAGTCGCTACTCGAGGCTCGAGCCGACACAGCGCTACCTGTTCGCGTTCGCGCTCGCACAGGGCGGCGAATTTGCCTTCGTCCTTTGCGCGTATGCGACGCAAAATGGCGTGCTCACGGCTGATGTCGCCAACCTCCTGATCGCGTCCGTGGCACTCACGATGGCCGCGGCGCCGGTGCTTTTCACGATCAACGATCGGCTCGTGCAGCCGCAGTTTGCGAGCGTGTTACCGGACCGCGAAGCGGACGATATCGACGAGCGCGACAATCCGGTGATCGTCGCGGGCGTCGGGCGCTTCGGCCACATCATCGCGCGTCTCATGCGGCTGAACGGCTACGGCACGACGGTGCTGGATCACGACGCTGAGCAGGTGGAAACGCTCGGGCGGTTCGGGATCAAGTCATACTACGGAGACGCGACGCGCCTCGACCTGCTGCGCACGGCGGGCGCGGAGCGGGCGAAGTTGTTCGTGGTCGCGATCGATCATGAAGAGCAGGCACTGCGGATCGTGGATCTGATTCACGAGAACTTTCCGAACCTGCGCATCCTCGCGCGCGCGACGAGCCGGCAGCACGCCTACGAGCTGATGCGACGCGGCGTCGAGGACGTGTACCGGGAGACGTTCGGCAGCGCGGTCGACCTGAGCGTCGACGCGCTGCAGGCGCTGGGCATGCCGCAACAGCGCGCGATTCGCGCCGCGCAGATCTTTCGCGAACACGACAACGAGTCCGTTCGCGAGATGGCGAACATCGATGAGAACGACATGAAAGGTTACGTCTCGATGGCACGGCTCCACATTGCCAACCTCGAGAGTGCGCTGGCCGCGGATCGCGAGCTCGAGGCGGCAGCAGAGGAGGCTCTGAACGACGCTGATGAGCAAGGCGCCGTGCCGGCAAAGTTGCAGGCATGAAGAAGCGGCGCGTTGCGGTGGTCTTTGTTTTCACGCTGTGGCTTTGTGCAACAGCCGGTGCGACCAACGTCTGGATCGACACCGATCCGTCGATCGGCGCGCCGTATCGCGAAGTCGACGATGCGTTCGCGCTCGTGCTTGCGTTTCATTCACCGGAGCTGCGAATCCGCGGGCTTAGCACCACCTACGGAAACGCCGGCCTCAAGCGCACCACGCAAGTCGCGCGAGAGCTCGTGGGACAGTTCGGCGGGGCCGCCGGGCTCCGCGAAGCGGATGTGCATCCCGGCGCGCGCTCGCGGCGCGACCGGAGCAACAGCAGCGCAGCGAACGAGGCGTTGGCGGCCGCGCTGCGGAAGCAAACTCTGACCTATATTGCGCTCGGGCCGCTCACAAATCTTGCGAGCTTCCTCGCTCAACACCCGGAGCTTGCCAGTCGCATTCAGCGCGTGGTGATCGTCGGCGGCAGATCGCCTGGGACCGTATTTGCCTTCGGACCCACAGGCGCACTCCAGATCCATGACGCGAATGTGGTGAAGGATCCGGAAGCCGTCCGTGCAGTGCTGGCGAGCAAAGTACCGGTGACGCTCGCTCCAGTGGAGGCTTCGTCGCGGCTCGTGCTCACGAAGGAACAGCGGCTCGAGTTGCGCGAGGCGAGCCCGGCGGCGCGTTTTCTTTATCGCAAAAGCCGGTTGTGGATCTGGTTCTGGACCGCGGTCGTGCAACACGGCGGTGGGCCGCTCTTCGACGGCCTGGCGATGGTTGGTGTGGCGCGGCCGGAGTTCGTCGCGGCGGAGCGCAGACACGCTTGGGTCCGCGCGACTGGTGAGCTTGTTGCGACGCCACGTCGGTCGCGCGACGCCCGACCAGTGACATTCTATGCGGGGCTGCGGCCAGGGTGGGATCGCTTCCTCGGCGCGCGCTTGAAGTCTCGAGCGCAGTAAGATCCGGCGAAATACGCTGACGTGGCGGTGCTCGTCGTCAAGCGCCCGCGGCGCTGCGTTCACCTCCGCGCCAGGCGTATGACACAAACGCCCCTACGTTGGCGATCGAAAGAGCATTGCGGTCGCGGTGCCGATGGCGAGCGTCGCGATGGCGATTGCGAGCGTGCCGATGAACACGCCGAGCCATACCGCCATCACGATTACGGTTCCAGCGAGCAGCGCCATGCAAACCATGAGCACGGCTCGATTCGCTGGCCCGCGTTGCACGAACTGCGCCGCGACTGCTGCCGCGATGATGACAAGGCCCATGCTGAAGAAGACCCAAGTTGCTTGGATAGCGGCGCGCCAGAAACCCGGTAACGGCGTGTTCTGCAGCTGCTTCGAAAGCTCACTGTAGCCGGAGAGGTGCAGCGCCGCCGTCGCCACGAGGAGCAACGAACCTCCAATGCCAAGAACCTTTGGTGCCTTCATCCTCCGTCGACGCATGTAACTGTCATTCTGAGCGAAGTCGAGGAATCCCGTCGCTGCAATTGAGCGACATTGCTGCGGGATTCCTCCACTCCGCTGCGGGCGGAATGCCAGACGTTGCGATGCCGCTAATCCGCGCCACCGCCGCAACTCCGCCCCAGGGTCGAGCTATTTCGCCGCGACGGTCGTGCCGCCGGTGCTGGTGCCGAAGTATTTGTTCTCCAGCTCGTCGAAAAAGCCCTGCTCGCGCAGCGCCAAAATCGCGCGCGTGATTTCCTTACGGTAAGGGCTGCCCTGCGGCACGCCGATCCCGTAGCTCTGCTTCTCAAAGAGCTCACCGACGACGCCGAGCTGTTTGTCGGGATTGTTCTTCGCGTAGTACAGGAGCATCGGCGCGTCATAGACGACGGCTTTCACCTTGTCGTCCGCGAGGGCGGCGCAGGCAGCGTCGACATCAGGAAAAGTGACGACGCTCAGCCCCTGCCGCTCGAGATACGTCTGCGCCGTGCTGCCGGCCAGGGTGGCGACGGGCCACTTGCGGGTTTTTAGATCGGAGACGCTCGAGATTTCGCTATTCAGTGTCTCGACCGTCATCGCGCTCGTGATCGTGGCCGTGATGTAGGTGAACAAACCCGCGCCGGCGAGCATCCAGACGATCGCGGTCAGGCGACCCGCCACGCCAAGCGGCGCCTTGTTCTCGCAGCCGCCGGTGATAATCGTGCAGATCGACCACCAAACCGCTTCCCAGATTCCGGCGACGTAGCCTTCCGGAAACGACTCGGCGTTCTTCTTCCGTTCCAGGAACCAGATGATGTGCGAGTTGATCAGCAGCACGACGAAGAGGCCGATGAGCAGCCAGAGGATGTCGCCCTTGAAGACTTTACCCACGGTCTTGCGGAAGGAGCCGCCCGGCTCGTCCTTGGTCAGGATCTGCAGCCCGGATTCCTTGAACGGATAGCTGAAGTCGATCGTCTGCTCGCGTTCTGACGTGATGCTGACGGCCGCCACGCCGGCGTCGGCGCGGCCGGCGCGCAGCTCATCGAGCATTTGCGAAACGTTCTCGACGACCTTGTAGCCTTTGTCTGGATCGAACGGGATCCGCGCCTCGCGCACGACGCGCTCCCAGAGCTCAATGCTGTAGCCCGTGAGGCGGCCGTTTTTCTCGATCACGAACGGCGTGATCTTCCGCGTCACCACGTTGAGCGGCTGGCCTGACTTTGGCGTCGTCGGCGGCTCTTGCGCGTGCGCGGAGAAGGCAAACGTGCCGAACGCGAAAGCGGCCAGGAGCAACGCGGTGGCCGATCGAAGCGCGCGAGGAGCAGGGTAGATGATCATGGGCAGCGCATCGGATATCGAAGTGGTGCGACGCAAGCAACAACAAAGGCGACTTCACCCGCGTGAAGGTGGCGTCATGGCGCGGCAGCGTGCTGAGTGCGGTGGTATTCCACCGCTTTCCGGATGAAGCAAGCGCGCAGCGAAAGCGCCGGAATACCGGCGCACTCCAAAACGCTGCCGCGTCAGTCCAACGCGGTGGGTTCGGGCGCGCTGCCTTGCCACTCCAGAAGACGAACATAGTGTGACAGCCTCCTATGAACCCGCCGACTCGTGCTCGCGTGCAGCCGTCCCCAGACGCTGCAGACAAATTGCGGCCGATTGCCCGCGCGCAGAAGTCACGCGGCGGGGGCATCGTGGTGGTGCGTCGCGGCGATAAGGTCCGGCTCGCTGACGTCGATCCGGGAGCGAAGCCCGCGGGCTCCAAGGAAGACGCGTCGGATCGCGTCGAGACGTTGCGCGCGCGTTTGGCCGAGTTGCAGGGTGCGCTCTACGCGGAACACAAACGGAGCCTGCTCATGGTGGTGCAGGCGATGGACACCGGCGGCAAGGATGGCGCGATCAAGAAGATCTGCAGCGGGCTCGACCCGAACGGCGTGCAGCTGACGAACTTCAAAGTGCCGTCGCCCGAAGAGCGTGATCACGATTTTCTCTGGCGCATTCACGCGAACGCGCCCCGCAAAGGCTCGATCGGAATCTGGAACCGCTCGCATTACGAAGACGTGCTCGTGCCGCGCGTGCACAAGCAGATCGACGAGCAGATCTGGCGCGAGCGTTGTGAAGACATCAACGCCTTCGAGCGGCTGCTCTGTCGCAATGGCGTCACGCTGGTGAAGTTCTTCCTCCACATCTCGAAGGAGGAGCAGAAGGCGCGGCTCCAGGCGCGGCTGCGCGATCCGCAGAAGCTCTGGAAGTTCAACAGCGGCGATTTGAAAGAGCGAGCGCTGTGGGCTGAGTATCAGAGCGCGTACGAAGACGCTATCAATGAGTGCTCCACCGACTGTGCGCCCTGGCACATCGTGCCGGCGGATCGCAAGTGGGCCCGCAACTTGTGGATGCTGGAGACGATCGTCCGCACGCTCGAGGGGATGAGCCCGCAATATCCGCCCGCCGACTTCGATCCGAAGAAGATCGTGATCGAGTAGGCGTAGCGCGTTGTTCCATCCCGCGCGCCGTCATCCTGAGCCGCGCAGACGGCGAATGGAGCCCGCGCGAGCGGTGCGACATGGACGAAGCCGCGAAGCGGTGAGAGAGCGGGAGCGAACGAATCAAGGACCTCGCGCCCGGAGTGCCGACTTTGCGCGGCGGAGGCATGCGTCCATCACCCAGCGCGAGATCCTTCGGCGCGCTTCGCCAGCCTCAGGATGACGGCGCGCCGGTCAGTCGAAATGGTGCGCGTACGGTTCGCACACGTCGTTGTAGCGTCCGCTGTCCCAGCGGATTCTCCGAGCTGCATCGCCCCACGCTGATGCGCTGAGACAGCGCACGCGACAACGCTACTGCCTGCCGAAGGAGCCATTCCCTTCGTCGAAGTAGATGGTATCGCCGACGCGTGATGTCTTGAGGTACTGCTGCCACTCCTCATCGCCGAAGCTGCGGCGTGCCTCGAGCCTCTCCGTCTTCACAACCGACACATCTTCCTTTCCATCGCCCAGCGCCTCGGAGAGCACGCGCCCGTCGAGCTTCTCCGCCGGCGCGATGCCGAGCAGGTGGAGCACCGTCGGCGCAATGTCGATGTTGCCGCTCGGCATCGTGACGTTTGCGCCGCGCCGGAAGCTCGGCCCTGCCGCCACGAGCGTGTTATGCACGTCGCGCGGACTGAAGGAAGCGTGCGTGCCGTTGCCGACGGCGCGTGTCGCGTCCGCGACGAGCTCGCCCGGGACGCCGAAGCGGTTCTTTCCGTCGCTCCAGCGCATCGCCACGATGACGTCGGGAGCGCCTTCGCGATCCAGCCGGGCCGTCTTCAGTTCGAATGTCCCCTCGATCTTCTCGCGCGCAAAAATGACACCGGCGAAGTCGGACCGCTGCAGAGTCTCAACAAGTCGGCGGGTGATCGCTGGGTCGCGCCCGATGACATAGAAGAACGTGCTGCCCGCGTTGCCGGCGACCATGATTTGGCCGGCCTTCGGCGGCTCGTCGAACTTGATCACCGGGTCCAATCCGGCAGCCGCCAGGAACTGCGGCACGTCGACGGCGCGGGTGATCGTGGAGAAGCCGTGATCCGAGACCACGAGCACGTCAGTGCTCTCCCGTGCCTTCTCCGTTTCGAGCACGCGCAAGACGGTGGCGAGGTTATCATCCGAGCTCCTGATCGCAGCGAGCGATTCCGGTGAGCCGGGCGCGGTGTCGTGTTGCGTGAGATCCGGCTCGCTCAGCCACAGGACTGAGAAGTCCGGCACACCGTCGCGCCAGAGAAGTTCGACCATCGCGCGCGTGGTGTAGGCATTACGCTCTGCATTCTTGTCCGTTGGCCTAACGAGAAGAGGCCCGAACCTCCGTTCGGCCTCCTCGCGCAGCGCCGGTGGCATCGGCGCCGCGGCGAACACAGTCGCCAGCTCGCTGCGGCGCGCGCTTGTCCACTCTGCCTTGCGATCGTGCAGCTGCGCGATCGACTTGCTGCCGGCTACGACGGCACTCCGACCAGCGGCGCGCACCTGCTCAGCAGCAGTCGGAAGCGCGAGATACTTTCCGCCGCTGATTTCGTCGCCTTTCTGCACCAGCTCTTGCACCGCGGTGTCGATGATCTTTTCGGCGCGGATCGCGGGTCGGTATTCTCGATTGCCGATGAGGCCGGTGCGGTCGGGATAGGCGCCGATGGCGATGGCCGTGCCGTTCACTTGCGTCACCGTCGGATAGACGGAGTGGTGGTTCGCAAACCAGACGCCTTCCTGGCGCAGCTTCCAGAGGGTGGGGGTCTGCTCCTCGGTCACCATGTCGGGGCGCATCCCGTCCCAGACCACGACGACGACTTTGCGGTTGTCCGCCGCGTGCGCGGCGGAGGCGAGCGACAGTGCGACGAGGAATGAGGATGCGACGGCTCGGCAAACGCGAATTTCGTTAGCTTTGTCGTAGATCATGGCCGCAAGGAGCGCTCGCCGCGTGAGAGCGCTGGGTTGGTCGGCCGTGCAAAAGCGGCGGAATACCGCCGCACTCCAAAACGCAAGCGTCGCTCCTCGCTTGCCTTGTCGCGATAGCGTCTTGGAGTGCGCCAGTATTCTGGCGCTTTGGCGCAACGCCCTCGCCGGTCCCTTTGCGCAAGTCACCGATGGAGCCACGCGATTCCTCGATTTCGCTCGGGAACGAGTTCGCCCGTTACACGAACTGCCACTTTGCTCGCCGCGTCTTCGCGTCCGTCTCCCACAGGCGCACGCCGCCAAGGTACGCGTTGCGATTGTGCCCAAGCTCCACGCCTTCCGGCAGCGTGTCCATGTTCTTGGCATTCCCGCCGCCGAGCACCACGTAGTCGGCGATGAAGGCGACCTTCAACTTCGCGACGGTGTCATGCACTTCGCGTCTCCACGCCCGCCGGCCCAGCCGCTCGAGCCCGCGTTTACCGAGCACATCCTCGATGCGTGTAACGCCAGGGTAAGGCAGATCGCCGAGCTCCAATGGCATGACGTTGCGGCCCCAGATCAGCGTGGAACCGAGCCCGGTGCCGAGACCGAGGAAGAGCATGCGGTCGCCATGATAACTACCCAGCGCCTGCATGGCGGCATCGTTGATGATGCGCGTAGGCTTGCCGAAAGATTTCTTAAAGTCGAATCCCGCCCAGCCGGCGGCGAGATGTTTTGGGTCGTGGACGATCCTGTCGTTCTTGACCACCGAGGGGAAGCCGATCGCGACGGCGTCGTATTCCCAATCCTCCGCCACCTCCTTCGTCTGCGCCACCAGGTCCGCGGGCGACAGGGTTTTGCCCGATGGAAACTTACGCTTCGAGTCGCGCGAGATCAGCAGCTTCACGTTCGTGCCGCCGATATCGACGACCAGGATTTTCTTCTTCACAGGCGATGCTTTCGTGGCGCGTTGCGAGGTTTCCCGCCGGAGCGTTCGCGTCGGGCACCCTGCACTGGTCGGACGGTTTGGTTGGTGATGATGGGAGCGAGTTTGATGGCGGCGGCGTTCTGCGCCTCGGCGAGGGTGCGAGCCTGCTTGCGGGAACGCTCGCGGAAGTGCAGCTGCGCCTGCGACCGCTCTTCGCCTTCGGCCGGCTGGAGGCGCACATAGGTGCCGTCAGCCTGCAACTCGCGCGCCTTCACTCGGTCGCTGAGGAAGCACGGCAGCACTTCGTTGATCACTTCGTCACGTAGCGCGGTGTCTTCGATCGGGAACGCAATCTCGACCCGTCGCAGCAGGTTGCGCGGCATCCAATCGGCGCTCGCGAGATAAACAACCGGCTCACCAGCGTTCTCGAAATAGTAGACGCGGCTGTGCTCCAGGAACCGGCCGACGATACTGACGACGCGGACGTTTTCGCTCAGGTTCGGAACCTTCGGCCGCAGGCAGCAGATGCCTCGCACAATGAGGTCGATCTTCACTCCCGCGCACGAAGCCTCATAGAGCTTTTCGATCAGCTCCTGGTCCACGAGTGAGTTCAGCTTCACGATGATCCGACCGGGACGGCCAGCGAGCGCGTGGTCGCGTTCGCGCTCGATCAACTTGACCAGTCGCGTGTTCAGATCGAAGGGCGCGACCATCAGCTTCTCGAGGCCGGGATAACCGGCGAGCCCGGTCAGCGTATTGAACACGATCGCCACCTCTTCGGTAAGCTTCGGGTTGGTCGTGAAGAGGCTGAAATCCGTGTAGATGCGAGCGGTGCGCGGATGGTAATTACCGGTGCCGAGGTGCACGTATTGGCGGAGCCGATCTTCATCGCGCCGCACGATGAGCAGCGCTTTGCAGTGCGTCTTCAGCCCGACCACGCCGTAGACGACGTGCGCGCCAGCTTCCTCGAGCCGCCGCGCCCATTGGATGTTTGCCGCTTCGTCAAAACGCGCGCGCAACTCGACCAGGGCGGTGACTTGCTTGCCCGCGTTTGCCGCCTCGATCAATGCCTGCACGATCGGTGAATCGCCGCTCGTGCGGTAAAGCGTGATCTTGAGCGCGAGAACGTGCGGATCGTGTGCCGATTTTTCGATCAACTCCACGATCGGATCGAAGCTTTCGTACGGATGATGCAGCAGCACGTCCTGCCTGCGCATCACTTCGAAGAGATCCGCGTGTGCGGGTAGTGTGAGATCGCGCACGGGTTGGAAGACGCGATCTTTTAGCTTCGCGAAGGCGTCGTTCGTCACCAGCGGCACGAGGTGCGTCATCGTGAGCGGACCCTTCAGCCGATACAGGTCCGCTTCGCCGAGATCGAAGAACCGGAGCAACAACTCGCGCACTTCGCGTGGGCAATCAGCCTCGATCTCAAGACGAACGGCGTCACCGCGGCTGGAGCGGCGGAGCTCCTGTTCGATGCTGCGCAGAAGGTTCTCGGCTTCCTCGTCATCGATGTAGAGGTCGCTGTTCCGCGTCACGCGGAAGGCATGCACGCCATCGAGGATCAGGCCTGGAAACAGGTCGGCGATGTTGTGCTTAATCAGCGCCGCGAGGTAGATGTATTCCCACGGCTCATCCTGGCCTTTGGTCCGCGGCATCAGGATCAAACGCGGCAGCACCCGCGGCACCTGCACGATGGCGTGCAATTGCTCGCCGCCTTTTTCCGTGCGCGCGCGCACCAGCAGGTTGTGGCTCTTGTTCAGCAGCTGCGGAAATGGATGGCTCGCATCGACCGCGAGCGGCGTGAGCATCGGGAAGACTTCCTCGCGGAAGTAACGGCGGGCCCACGCGGCGCGCTTGGTGTTCAGCTGCGCGATGTCGTGGACGCGGATGTTGTTCTTCGCCAGCGCGGGCGCGAGGTCGTCGTTCCAGAGCGAGTACTGCTTCGCGACCAGCTCGTGCGCGCGGCGCTGGATGGCTTCGAACGCTTCCGTCGGCGTGAGCCCGTCCGCGCCGATGTCGCTTGTCTCGCTTTCGATCTGTTGCTTGATCCCGGCGACGCGGATCTCGAAGAACTCGTCGAGATTCGAGCTGAAGATGGTGAGGAATTTCACCCGCTCGATCAGCGGCTGCGTCGGATCTTCCGCTTCCTCGAGGACGCGCCGGTTGAACTCGAGCCAGCTCAGCTCGCGGTTGATGAAATTCTCCGGCGCCGAGAAGCGCGAGCGGGGCGGCGGCTCGGGCGCGTCCGGCAACGCGACCAAGTTTGGCGCGTCGTCGACAGGAGACGGTTGTGGCTTTGGCTGCATCCGCGGGCTTCCCTCGCCAGCGCGGCTACTCGCCGAACATCCGGCCGAAGATGCCGCGCTTCTCCTGCTTCGCGGCCACCATCTGCGGCCACAGCTCGACGATCTCGAGCGCGATGAAGCGGAACAATGTGAGCCGCGCGAACTTCAGGTCGAGCCGGAGGTTCTTCGCGATCTGCGCGATGGAGCGCGCGCCATTGAACTGCGAGGCGAACTGCGCTTCCGCCACCGTGAGGCGGAGATTCTGCACCCGCTGGAAGCCATCGCGCGTGTAGGCCGGGATCGACGAATGATCGTAGTCCGCCTGGTTTCCGAGCTCCTGGAATTGAATGAAGCGAAGGGTGCCGAGGGCCCAGTGATCGATGTCTTCCTCGGCCGGCGCGTCAGTCGCGTAGGCGGGCAACTGGTCAGCCTGCTCAAACACGAAGCGCACGCGGGGCACAGTCCACAACTGCGCGAATAGCTTCTGCCCGTAATGCTGCACGAGCTGCATGGCGGGCTCGCGGAGGATCAATTCTTCCTGCGCGAGGCTGATGAACAATGGCTGGCCGCTCTGGCGCTGCTGCTCCCGCGCCGCGGTCGTCCGCTCCGCATCGACATTCACCAGTGTGATTGGCGATTCTGGGCAATACAAATCCGGGTCGCGCGAAGTGGCGAGCAGGAGCTGACCGTCGCGGGCGAGCAGGTCGACTGGCTCGCGATTCCAGAAACAGCGCAGCGTGCCGGTGAGTTTCTGTTTGTTGATCGTGTGCAGCGCCCAATTCAGCGAGAAAAAGCTCGTATCGCCAGAGAAGAAGGCGGCGCCGGTCGGCACCGCGATATCGCCGAACGCTGCAGGTGTTGAACTGACGAACTGATCGGTGGGCGCGGACGCAAAGTTTTCCGCGTCAGAGCTGGCGGGCAGAGCGTCCGAATCAAAGCTCGTCGCCGGAGCGTCAAACGCAGGCGCCGCATCGGTTTCCGGCGCTGCCTCGGTCCATGTTGCAGGAGGCGGCGGAGCCGCGCTCCACCATGGTTGTTCCCCTCCGCCGGCGGACGCTTCGAGCGTCGCCGTCTCCGCCGGCTGCTCTGCAGGTGCGGCCGCGGTGAATGACTCGCCAACCGGCTCGGATGTCGCGGCGGGCGGCAGGATCGCCGCGTCAGGATTATCGGCAGGCGCCCAGCCGCTCTCGACCGGCTGCTCTTCCGGCGTCGTTTGTGGTTCAGGCTCGGCACTTTGCGTCGGCATGTATGTCTCGACGGTCTTCAACAACAACTCGGACGTAAAGGGCTTATTTAGCGAACCAACCACGTTCGGGTGCTGGTTCGGATCCGACTGTAAATCAGCGCCGAAACCGGACATGTAAACGACCGGCGTCCGCGCCGTCGCAGCGTCCTGAAGTAAGCGCGAGAGCACGTCGTCGCCCTTCATGTCGGGCAGGATATAATCGAGCAGGATGAGGTCCGGCCGCTCGCTTGCGGCGGTGCGCAATCCCTCCTCAGCTGTCGCCGCGGCGGCGGCATCGTAGTTCGATTCGCTGAGGATCTCTTTCACGAAACTCAACAGCATGACGCTGTCGTCGATCACCAGGACCTTGCGCTTTGCGCGACTCGCGTTTGCTGCAGAAGTGTCCGACCCGGCGGCGCTGGCCTCGTCAATTTTCCTCACCGCCTCCATGAGCAGGATCTGCCAGTCGAGGTCGATCGTGCGCGGACTGTCGCCGGCGCCGGAAACCTCCGAGATCATGCCGCCCTTCCAGTTCACGATCTCGTTGAAGGCCGGCACGCCTTCGCGCCCTGGCGCGGTCGCGTGACGCACTTGTCCGTTCTCGAACCAGACGCGCGCCTTCTCGCCGCGCGGGCCGGTGAACTCGAGCACCGAAGTCGCTCCGCTCATGCACTTCAGCTGCACGATGTCGGCGATGTGCAGGTCGCTCAGCTTCCCTTGGAATTTCGTGCCTTCGTCGCCACCGCCGGGATGCAGCAACGCCTCGACGAGCGTGACAAAATCGCCGTGCGGAAACGGTTTTTCGAGAAAGTGAATCGCGCCAAGACCCGCTGCGCGCTCGCGCTGGGAGTCGAGATGAACGGCGGTCAGAACGATAGCGCGCGCATTGGGATGGCTGGTGCGCAGATCGTAAAGAAACTCCTGCCCGAGGTCGTAGGTCGCATCGACATCGAGGACGAAGAGATCCGGTCGCTGGTTGACCACCACATGCTGCGCCTCTTCAAGGCTGTGCGCGATATCGACATGGGCGCGCGGCGCGGCTTCGAAGAGCGCGGCGCGGATCGCACCGGCGAGGTTACCGTCCGGTGCGAGGACCAGAACCCGTCCGGCTTGCTCAGCTGCGTTGGTGGAATGCGTCGAGGTAGTCGCGTTCAAAAGATCAACAGGTGTGCCGCGGGACAGCCGAGCACAACGCCGTGCCGTGGCACACCGTTAGAGATGCCCGCTTCTGCCGAAATAGAAAGTCTTTTTCAGCACCAAAGCGTGCGCGCAATGGGCGGACAGCGCGCTGCCCGCCCATCGCGGAAAGCAGTGGATGATCGCCGCGCCTAGCGCTGGACGCGTGTGCCGACCGACATCGAGCGTCCGCTCGGCGCTTTCACCGTGGTGGTGCAGCCGCCGAAGAACGCGAGCGTTAAAACCGCCGCGACAGTAGAGAGAAGAATTGTTCGCATGCCTCTTATTCGGACGAGAGCGGCAGGGTGAGCGCCTCGGCGTTTGGCGCCTCGTTAGGTGGCGAACCGCTCCGCGAGGGCGCGGCGGCTGATTTTACCACGCTCGCTGACCGGCATTTCGGCGAGGAAGAAGATGCGCTTGGGCACCTGCCAGCCGCTCAGGCGTTGGCGGCAAAACTCGAGGACTTCGGCTTCCCGGACGTTTGGCTCAGCGACCACACAAGCGGCCACTTCCTCGTTCCGGAGCGCGGATTGCAGCCCGAAAACGGCCGCTTCGCGCAACCCATCGAAGTGCAGGAGGGTGGCCTCGACTTCGGCGGGGTTCACCTTTTTGCCGGCGACGTTGATGAGGTCCGACGTTCGCCCGACGATGCGAAAACCGCCCTCGGTCATCGTCAGCAGATCGTCGGGCGCAAACGACCCTGCGCCGAGTTTGCCTGCGTCCGGCTCTGGGAAATATCCGTCGCCCGCGGCGGCAGTGTGCGCGCGGATGGGCGACGCTTCTGCATCTGGATCAAGCATCTCCAACTGCACGCCTGCCATCGGCTCGCCGACAAACCCCTGCTCGACGAGCGGCGCGTGGCGATCATAGCAGATTCCGCCGCACTCGGACGATCCGTAGAAGGAATGGATCGCGCGACCGAAGCGATCGCGAAATTTCTGCGCGATGCCGAGCGGCAAAGGCGCGCCAGCCGAGATGCATAGCCGCAGAGCAGACAGCTCCGGCACGTGCGGCATCTCGCAGAAGGTCTGGTAAAACACCGGCATCCCGGGAAACACCGTTGCCTTCGTGCGGGCAAGATCATCGAGCACGGCGCGCGGCATCCGGTCGCGGCTCAGTACCAGGGGCACGCCACGCGCCAGCAAGGGCGTGATGAGATTGCTGAGGCCGTAGGAGTGCGACACCGGGATCACGCCGAAGTTCAGGTCGCCGGCGGTGATGCCCATCGTGTCGCAAATTTGCTGGCAGTCGGCGACGAGTTGTTCGCTGCGAAAGCGGATCGCGCGCGGCGCGGCTGTCGTGCCCGAGGTCAGCTTCAAGAGAGATGGCGGCCGATCGCTCCAGTCGACTTCACCTCCTTCTCTCCGCGTCAGCGCGATGCTGTTCTCATCGCCGCCATCGCGGGTGAACAATGCAGCTGCCCGGCACACCCCCAGCGCGGCTTCGCGTTCCTGCGCTGACATCGTCTGTTCCAGCGGCAAGGCCACGAGCCCGTGTCGTAAGCACGCCAGAAGAACGGCCGGCCACGCGCGGTGATTGCCCAGCTGGATTCCGATCACCGACCCCGGCGCAATTTCGTAAAGCCGCTCGCGTGCAAACGCCTCCGCCTCCGCCTCGATATCGCCAAACGTCCGCAGCACCGCGCCCGACGTGTTGAAGATCGCCCCATCACCCGAGCGGCGCTTCAATGTCTCACGCCAGCAAGCGAGCAAAGGGTCAGCCAACGCAGTCATGTCGAGCAAAGTCGAGACATCCCGTGGTGTAACCTGTCAGGTCGCGCAACGGGATTGTAGCCCTCTGCCCGGCTACCCGAAAAGTCCGGTCCTCCACGACGGTCGGAATGACAGCTCGCGACGACGCGGTGCGGCCGCGGCGTGCCCGCGGGATTCACCGCTTGCAGGCCGCGCGGAGCAGCCCTAGCTTGGCGGCTCCTTTTTGACCATGAAAGCGGAAATCCATCCTGAGTATAACGAGACCGACATCGCCTGCGCGTGCGGTGCCGTCTACCATACCCGCTCGACGAAGCGGGACATCAAAATCGGCATCTGCGCCGCCTGCCATCCATTTTTTACTGGCGAACAGAAGTTCGTCGATACTGCGGGTCGCGTGGAGAAATTCGCGCGCCGCTACGGCAGCACGAAGGCGACTCGCGCCGTCAAGAAGTAGCTACGCCAGCGTAGTGGTAGCGGCTCCGGGGTTCCGGAGCCGTTTCTGCGTACAGAAATCTTTTCGCCCGCGGCACAGACCGCCGCCACAGAAATGGACTTTCAGAACCTGATCGAGAGGAAGCGCGCACGCTTCGACGAGCTCGAGCGCGAGATCGGCGATCCTGCGTTGTTCGAGAACCGGAAGCGCGCGCAGGAGATCATGCGCGAGCATTCCGCTACAAAGCATTTCCTCGCGCTCGCCACCGAGCTCGACACTGCGCGCCGCCAGCTCGAGGACAACCGCGAGCTCGCTACAGCCGACGACGCGGAGATGGCGCAAATGGCAAAAGACGAGATTCCGGAACTCGAGAAGCGTCTTACTGAACTCGAGCGGGATTTTCAGATCGCGCTGCTCCCGCCCGACGAAAACGAGAACCGCGACGCGATCGTCGAAATTCGCGCAGGCACCGGCGGCAGCGAAGCAGCGATTTTCGCCTCCGATCTTTATCGGATGTACACGCGCTACGCCGAAGCCACTGGCTTGAAGATTGAAGACCTGGAGTCGAGCCCCTCGGAGCTCGGCGGCTTGCGCGAAGCGATCTTCAAGGTCTCAGGCGAGAGCGTTTTCCGCCGGCTGAAGTTCGAGAGCGGCGTGCACCGCGTGCAGCGCGTGCCCGCGACCGAAGCGCAGGGCCGCATTCACACATCGACTGCGACCGTCGCCGTGCTTCCCGAAGCGGAAGACGTCGACCTCGACCTGAAGCCCGAAGATCTCCGCATCGAAGTCTGCCGCGCCGGCGGACCAGGCGGACAGGGCGTGAACACGACCGACTCCGCCGTGCAGGTGATGCACATTCCGACCGGCCGCATCGTCCGCTGCCAGGACGGCCGCAGCCAGCAGAAGAACAAAGAGAAAGCGCTGAGCATCATGCGCGCGCGACTGCTCGAGGACAAACAGCGCGAGGAAGAAGCGAAGTATTCCGCGCACCGCAAAACGCAGATCGGCTCGGGCGGTCGCGAAGAGAAGGTGCGCACCTACAATTTCCCGCAAAACCGCATCACCGATCACCGCATCGGCCTCACCCTCTACAATCTCGACCGCGTGATCGAAGGCGATCTCGGCGAAATGATCGGCGCTCTCCAGACCGCGGATCTGCAGGAGCGGCTGCAAGACTCCGCGTTAACTGCTTGATCGCCGTTCAGTTTGAGAGGTCGTACACTTCGACCAGGGCAGTCCCCGTGGTGACCGCCTTTCCGCGAACCACCGCAGTGTAGTTGGACGGAATCACCGTCGCGACGATCACCGCGTCGCGCGTGTCTTCGGGCGCGAGTTGCGCATCCTCGATCTCTTGTGCCTGATCGTCGCGCCAGTTGTCATTGAAGGCGAGGAGCGTGCCGGCCGCGTCGTAGAGTTCCAACGTTGGATCCTGTAGCGCGTCGCGCACCCCACGCGTGCTGAGGTCCGGTCCGATCGCGCGCACGGCAAGCCGCTGCGCCGCGTTACCGCTCGCGATGACGCCAGCAATGAGCACATCGTCCGCTTTGCCGACCGACGCGCGCGTAGAGATGTTCGCCAATCGCGAGACGGTCGCGATGGGATCGCTCACATCGTACATCTCGATCAGACCAATGCCGGTCCCGCCATCCGCTCCTCTCAGTTGAGCGGTGTAATTGCCGGCTGGCAGCCGGACAATCAGCGCCGCGTCACGCTCGTGGCCCGGAGCCAGTCCGGTGAATCTGATCTCCGTCTCCTGGCCGGATAACATCCAGTCATCGTTCTCGGCGACCAGCGTCTGGTTGGCGTCGAACACCTGAAGCTTCGGATCGGCGAGAACTCCCGAGAAATTCAGCGACGGCCCAAGCGCGCGGATCAGCACGCGCTTGTCGACCGGCGAGCGCACGATGAACCCGGCGATCGGGATGTTCTCGCTCGTGCCGACAAACGCGCGGCTCGAAATGTTCGCCAGCACCACGCCGCCGTTTTCCGGAAAGAACTCAGAGCTGTTGCCACTCTGGTCAGTCGCGATGGCGGTGAAATAGCCGCCGGCGAGCTGCCGTGGCGACGAAAACGGAAATGCGAACAGCACGTTGCCGGCGCGGTCGGTCTCGACCTCCGAGGTGCCGAGCAACTCGCAATCATCTCCAAGATAAAAAAACTGGAGGGTGAAGCGCGTGGATGGAGTGCTGTTGAGGCCGCCTTCCAGCGTGCCTTTCGTGGTGCCCGGCGCCGCGTCTGGATCACTGGTCTGCCGGGTGATGATCGGGAAGTTCTGCCCGTTGTTCGGACCGCCGTCGAGGTCGTTGAGGTCGTTGATCGGTTTGAGCGCAATCTGCCGGCTCGCCCGCGGCGGGCGGTCTCGTGAAACATCATCATTGGCGAAGATGCGATTCGAAAGTATGCGATTGCCGGTGCCACTCTCGCGAATGGAGATGCCGTTCGACACATTGAACGCGATCAGGTTCCCGGCATTCGCGTCGAGACCGCCGACGAGATTTTGCGAGCTCCCGAACATCTCGATGCCCTTTGCGTTTGGGACCGGATCAAGGCCCGTCGCGCTTGTCCCGATGAAGTTGCCCTGAATCGTCACCCCGCTCGCGTTTCCCATCTGCACGCCAGCGATGGCATTTCCGGAGATGACATTCCCTGCTCCGGCGGCCGTTCCGCCGATCAGGCAGCCGGTGACATTCACGCCCACAAAGAGCTGCACTCCGCTGAGGTTCCGCACTGCGCGTGACCCGCTCGCATCGGTTCCGATGTAGTTGCCCTGAATCACGGTTCCCGCACCCCTCACTAATATGCCCTCGATGCGGTTACCCGAGATCACATTGCGCGCCGCTGGCGACGTTCCGCCAATGCGGTTGTTTGGCGATTCGCTGCGAATGCCGAAGAGATTCGAGAGTGACTGCCCGGCCTCGGTCGTGCTGAAACCATCCGGCGGCACGCCGATGAAGTTGCCCTCCATCACGTGACCGCCGCCCCCACCGGCGAAGATGCCGACGCCGAGCGCAACTTGCTTGTAGCCGCCGCCGCGAAGAAAGCCCGTGAGCGACAGCCCTCGCACGGTGCAGTTCGACGCATTGAGCACGAGCCCGTCGTAGTTCTCGCGATCGGTCTCGCTCGCAGAATGCGTCCGCCGAATTTCGATCAAAATGACGGCGTCATTCCCGACCGCAAGCGTGTTCGCGGCCGCGCGCGGCTGTGTGTAGCCGTCAATCGTCACGCTGTCGGTGATCACCGGCAGCGGGTTCGATCCCACATCGATCCGCTGCACGCCTGGCGCCGGGATGTTAAACACGATGCGATCAGCACCGAGATGGCCGTTGGCGTCGAGGATGGCCTGCCGGAGTGAACCCGGTCCACCATCGCCGGTCTGTGAAACTACGAACTCCGCCGCGACGACGGTGCTTGCGATGCAATGCAAACCGAACACTGCTCGCAGAAGGCGAACGCTTCCGGGCACGCAGCGAAAATACGCCCGCGCCGCGGCAATGTCACTGCCTCATTGCCGCTGACGCCAGTTTGCCTCCACTGCCCGACGCGGATCAATTTGTCGGGTCGGAGAACTCGACGAGCGATCCGCCAACCGGAGGAGAACCGCGAGTTTGCCATGGTCGACGGCATCGAAGGCGATCTCGGCGAAATGATCGTGCGTTGTAGACTGCCGACCTGCAGGAGCGACTACAAGACTCCGCGCTGACCGCGTAAATCGACGCACCACGATGAGCGTCTTCGAGGTGCTGCAATCAATGGCGGCGGGGTAACACGCCGTTCAGTTCTTCAGATCGTAGAACTCCACCAAGGCGACGCCGCCGTTTGGATCTTTGCCGCGCAGCAGTGCGGTGTAAGCGCCGGGCGCTAGCGGAGCGACGATGGCCGAATTGCGGTCATTCTTCGGCGCCAGACCTGTGGCCGTGATCTCCGCTTCCTGCTGCTGGCGCCAGTCGTCGTTCGCCGCGATCAGGTCGCCGTTGCTGTCGCGCAGCTCGAGCGTCGGATCCGGCACGCCGCGCAGGCCGCCGCCGACATCGGGGCCGATCGCGCGCACGATGACGCGAGTCGCCGTATCGCCGCGCACGATGAAACCGCCGATCAACACATCGGTCTGCGTGTAGAGAATGGCGCGCGTGGAGATATTGACGAGTCGCCCCGACCTGGTGGAGAGCGGGTCAAGATCATACACCTCCACGATGCCCGTGCCGGTGCCGCCGTCCGCGCCGCGGACCTGGGCGGTGTAGTTCCCGGCGGGCAACGTGGCGATCAGCGCTGACTCGACTTCGCTCGCAGGCGCCAGCCCGCTGTCCACCACTTCCTGCTGCTGTCCGCTGCGCCAGTCGTCGTTCTTCGCCAGGAGCGTGCCGGAACTGTCGTAAAGCTCGAGGAATGGATCGGCCAATCTCCGCTCCGGCACATTTACCGAAGGGCCGAGTGCGCGGATCGCGACCTTCTTCGGTGCGTTGGATTGCACGATGAATCCACCGATCAGGACGAAGTCGTTCGTGCCGACGTTGCCGCGGGTCGAGATGTTCGCGAGTTGCACCGGGCCGCTCTGCGGGGAGAACTCGGAGGTGTTGCCCTCCGCATCGGTCGCGGTCGCGGTGTAGTAGCTCCCGCTCTGATCGGGCGCTGGGTCGTAGAAGAAAAAGATGAAAGGGGCGTCGCCGCTGGCATCGGTCGTCACGACCAGGCTGCCGAGCAGCTTCGGCTCGAGATTGTAGCGGAAGAACTGGATCGTGAACTCGGTGTTCGGCGTGCTGTTCAACCTGCCCTTGATCGAGCCGTTCGGTACCGACGGCGCGCCGCCCGACGTCGTGGCCGCTGACGTAATGACCGGGAAGTTCTGCAGGTTGTTCGGCCCGGTGTCGCGGTCGCCAAAGTCGTTCGTGGTCGGGCTGTCAGTGACTAGGACGATGGGGCGCTCGTTACCGTTGATGAGATTGGATAAAATGCGGTTTCGGTTCGCGGCGACGCTTCGCACCATCACTTGCACGCCGACGCTGTCAGCGACGATCTGGTTCGCCGCACCGGATTCGAACCCGCCGATGAGGTTGTTCGAGCCGAGCACCTCGATGCCGACGGATTGATTCTGCCGTGACGTGACGGTATCTGGCTGAACCCCGATCAGGTTTCCCTGGATGACCACGCCGGTGGCAGCGGCCTGGCGCACCGGCGACGTGTCGTCGTAACCGAGGCGGATGCCGATCTGATTTCCCGAGATGAAATTAGCGGAAGCCGGATCCGTCCCGCCGATGATGGTGTTCGTGAACGTCGCGCCACCCATCGCGATGCCAATGTCGTTCCCTTCGGCGCTGGCAAAGCCGGGCGGCGCCGAGATTCCTCCGATCTGATTCCCTGCGATCACGATGCCATCGAGCGCGGGAGTCGGGATTCCGCTGTTGTCCACGAGCACCCCGGCGCCAAATCCACTCGTAAACACCCGAGCGCCGCCGATCACATTGCGCGCCGCTGGCGTATTGCCACCAATGCGAGCGCCTGAGGCGCGCACCCGCACACCGGCGCCGCGATTCGCCTGTCCTTGCAGCTGCGGGGAACCGTCAGAGCCGAGGAAGTTGCCTTCCACCACGCAGTTCTCGCGCTGGATGTCGATGCCGTAGCCGCCGAAGCGTTGAAATTGTCCGCGATCGGGACTGTAGAAGGTGAACCCGGTGATCATCAGGCCGCGCACGACGCACCCACTGGCGTTCAGCGTCAGACCCGTGGGACTGGAATTCTCAGGCGCCTGGCCGCCGCCATCGATCTGGATGAGGATGACGGCATCGTCGAACACCGGGTGGCTGTTCGGCCGGGAATCACGCTGCGTGTAACCGTCGATCGTGACCGTGTCGGTGATCGCCGGGAGGAAGTTCTGGCTCACGTCGATCTTGTGCCGGCCTGCTCCCGGAATGTCGAAGACGATGCGGTCCGCGCCCGGCGTGGAGTTCGCACTGAAGATCGCCTGCCGCAGCGAGCCGGGTCCGCCGTTGCTCGTGTTCGTTACGGCGAAGTCGGCGGCGCTCGCCATGGACGCGCACATGGCCAAAAAGGTGAAGGCCAGCAGCCGGCACGGGAGATGAGTGTTGGATGGCATGTTAATCAAGTGCGTAGACTTCCACGAGCGCGATCCCGCTGGTGTTATTTTTACCACGGACGACGGCAGTGTAAGGACCCGGCGCGAGCCGCACGTCGACTACAGCATCGCGCTCGTCACCTGGACGAAAGCTTTCCTCCAGGTCCGGGTTCGCAGAACGCCAGTTGTCGTTTTCCGCAATGAGATTGCCGCTGGAGTCGCGTAGCTCGAGTGTCGGGTCCTGCAGCGCTCCAGCCACGCCGCGTGCTGTGAGGTCCGGACCGATCGCGCGCGCGACCAGCCGCGTCCCCACGTCGCCGCGCACAATGAAGCCGCCGATCAGGAGGTCGTCGCCTGTCTGCACGAGACCGCGGGTAGAGATGTTCATCAGCCGACCTGATGCGGCGGTGAAATTGTCGAGATCGTAGATTTCGACGATGCCATTGCCAGTGCCGCCATTCACGCCGCTCATCTGTGCCGTAAAATTCCCGGCCGGGAGGGACGCAACAATGGCAGCTTCGACGTCGCTGGTCGGCGCGATTCCGCTGTTGCGTAGTTGCTGCTGATCCTGCTCTGGCGCTGTTCGCCAGTCGTCGTTTTTAGCGAGCAGCGTCCCGTTCGCGTCATACAGCTCGAGGTAGGGATCGGCCAGGCGGTTCGAGACATTGACGGAAGGCCCCAGCGCTCGAACTGCGATCTTCTTCGGCTGCTCCGCGCGAATGATGAACCCGCCGATGAGGATATTTGCGCCCGTGCCGACGAAGCCGCGCGTCGAGATATTCGCCAGCTGAACCAGCCCGCTGACCGGCGATAACTCAGAGCTGCTGCCGTCGGCACGCGTGGCGGTGGCCCTCACGATGCCGCTGATCTCTCCGGGATAGAGGAACTGGAAGGGCGCCTGGCCGCTCTGGTCAGTGGTGACGTTTAGCGTCGCGAGGAGGTTCTGCCCGCGCGCGTTCTCGAGCGTCTCGAAAAACTGCAGCGTGAACCCGGTCGAGGCCGTGCTGTTTAGTGCTCCGGAGACCGTCGTGCCGCCGTCGGTCGCGTCGACCGAAGCGACGACGGGGAAGTTCTGGAGATCGTTAGGCCCGGAATCTCCATCTCCGAAGTCGTTCCGTGTCGGCCCGTCGCCGAAGGTCCCGCCCACATCGATATCGATGAGGCTGTTCGAGAAGATCGCGTTGCTCAGGATCCTGTTCCGAAAGGCGACCGGGAAAACGTTGCCGAGCTGCCCCGGATGCGAGACGAGGATGCCGCGCCGATTGAAGGCGATCTGGTTCCCCGCCCCAGGCGCCAGGCCGCCGATGACGTTGTCCGCGCCGGTGACGAGTACCCCGGCTTGCTGGTTATTTGCGGCTGGCGTGGCGAGGTCCGGCTGCAGGCCGATGAGGTTGCCTTCCACAGCCTTGCCTGAACCGCTGACGCGGATTCCGGTGTGATTGCCCGAGATCAAGTTTGCCTCCGCCGCAGTGCGGCCGCCGACGAGCGTGCCGGTCCCACCGTTGCCGAGGAAGATGCCCTCACTGCTGGCTCCCGCCCCGATGGCTTTGGCGTTCGTCGCTCCCTCCGGTTGAGGGTTCGTGCCAATCTGGTTGCCCGCGATACGGATGTCGTTGACCGGCTGAGGCGAGACGTTTGTGGTTGTGATCCCCGTGTAGCTGCCAGCAATCACGTTCCGCGCTGCCGGCGTATCGCCGCCGATCAATGTGTTTGAAGCGGCGATAGTGATACCGGAGACAAACCCGAGCCTCGCGTCCGAGCCATCGGTGCCAACGAAGTTGCCCTGCACGACGGCGCCTTCTCTCGAAATCCTGATGCCGACCGCCCGCGGCCCATACGCCGTGTCACCGACAATCACCACGTAGCTGGTGATCATCAGGCCCTGCACGATGCAATTTGGCGCCTCCAGGATGAGGTTGTGCGGGATTTCTCCCGTCTGCCGATTCTCGGGCGGAGCCCCATCGATCCTGATCAACAGGACGGCATTGCTCCCGATATTTGCGGTGTTGGGTGCTGATCCGGGTTGGCTGTAGCCGTCGATCGTTAAGGTGTCGGTGACAGTCGGCAGCGGGTCGTTGGTGACATCGATCTTATGCACGCCTGCGCCGGCGATGTTGAACAGGATGCGATCGGGCCCCGGCGAGGCGTTCGCATCAGCTATCGCCTGGCGCAACGAGCCCGCGCCGGCAGTGGCGGTATTGGTGACGGTGAAATCCGCAGCCGACAATGTTGCGGCAGATGCAAGACCAACGGCCAAGACCGTGGTGGCGCGTAGTTTGAAGATTGAGTTCATGTTCATTAAGGGTTTCGGCGGTTGAATAGCGTCTTGGAGCGGCCAGTCGGGATCGTTTCGACACTCGGTAGATGTTCGCGGCGTAGTCAATTTTTCAGATCGTAGAACTCGACCAACGCCACGCCTGTCGTGCCGTTCTTCCCGTGCACGATCGCGGTGTAGTTCGCCGGGATCAGGGTTGCGACGATGGCCGCGTCGCGATCATCATTCGGCGCGAGCTGCGTCTGCTGGATCTCCGCCTCTTGTTGATCGCGCCAGTTGTCGTTCTGCGCGACCAGCTCGCCGGCCGCATCGCGCAGCTCGAGCACCGGATCCTGCAAGGCCCCCGGCGCGCCAACATCCGGCCCGATCGCGCGCACAATCACGCGCTGCGCCGCATCGCCAGGCGCGATGACGCCGCCGATCAGCACGTTATCGCCCGTGCCGACGAAGCCGCGCGTCGAGATGTTGATGAGGCGGCCAGAAGTGTCGGTGCGGAAATCGAGATCGTAGACTTCGATCAAGGCCGTGCCGGTGCCGCCATTCACGCCGGTGACGTGCGCGGTGTAATTCCCCGCAGGCACGGTAACGATCAGCGCCGACTCGACATCGCTCGTCGGCGCGGCGCCCGTCTGCCTCACTTCCTCCTGCTGTCCCGCCTTCCAGTCGTCGTTCTTGGCCAGCAATCGTCCGTTGCCATCGAAGATCTCGAGGAACGGGTCGTCGAGCGTGTCCGGTGCGTTCACAGATGGGCCAAGCGCGCGGATGAGAAGCCGTTTCTCGCCGGCGGAACGAGTGATGAACCCGCCGATCATGATGTTATCGCCGAGGCCGACGCGTCCGCGCGTCGCGATGTTTGCGAGATGGACCGCGCCGTTCTGCGGAGTCAATTCGGACGTGTTCCCGTTTGGGTCCGTCGCAGTGGCAGCGAAGAAGCTACCTTCAGGAGCGGGTGTGCCCGGCGAGAGGTAGAAGAGGAACCTCAAACGCGCGTTGCCGGCGGCATCCGTTCCTACCGTCATCGTGCCGAGCAACTCCGGTTGCGGTCGGTAGTGGAAGGCCTGCACGGTGAACTCCGTCAGCGGTGTGCTGTTCAACCCAACGAACAGGTTGAAGTTGAACCCGCCAGGCGGCGCATCCGGACTTCGCGTGGAGCTGCCGAGAATGATCGGGAAATTTTGGCGATTGTTAGCCCCGAGGTCGGCGTCGCCGATGTCGTTTCGCGGAGCAACGTTGATGTTGCGTGCGCCGCGCTCAGTTTGCGCATTCGAGAAGATGCGGTTCGACAAGATCGTGTTCCCGATCACAGGGCTGCTGTTTACCTGCGTCGCAATCTCAACGCCGTCGCCGCCGTTGTAGGCGATGACATTGCCAGCGCCCGGCTCGAGCCCGCCGATCGACACATTCGCGGCCGTGACGAGGATGCCATCGCCGACGTTCGTGCCGAAGCCGCCAGCGTTTCCGAGAGGATCGAGCCCGTTGGCCGCTAAGCCGATGAGGTTACCTTCGATGCGGAGCCTTGCAGCCGGGTCGAGATTTGGTGCTTCGGAACTGGGCACGAATACGGTGATGCCGGTTCCGTTACCGGAGATCACGTTGGCAGCCGCGCGCGGGCGGCCGCCCACCACGGTTTCCGTGAACGGTCCATCGCGGAAAACGATGCCGATCTCATTCCGGATCGCGGAGGAACCGGTGCGATCGGTTCCGACGTAGTTGCCGAGGATCCGGTTGCGTGCCGACCTGCTGAGGATTCCCAGCGTGTTTCCGGCGACGACGTTGCGTGCCGCTGGTGTGAGCCCGCCGACTGTGTTCGCGTCGGATTGCAACGCGATCCCGGTGTAGTTGCGCGTCTCGAACGTCGTGGCGCCATTCGCGTTGAGCCCGATGTAGTTGCCCTCGATCGTGTGACCGCCCGAGCCAGCCGCGACGATTGCTGCGCCGGAGGCGAACCGCAGACTCGTCTGATAAAGGAAGCCGGTGATGGACAGCCCGCGCACCGTGCAGTTCGCGGCATTCAGAACAAGCCCTTCCGAGCTAACCGAGGTCGGCCGAACCGCGCGCAGTTCGATCAGAAGCACGGCATCGCTGCCGACCTCGAGCGTGTTCGGTTTCCCGCCCGGTTGCGTGTAGCCGTCGATCGTTAACGAATCGGTCACTGTGAGCGGTGCATCGGTGACGGGGATCATCTGCACGCCCTGTGCCGGTATGTTAAAGACGATGCGATCGTGTCCGGGCGTCGCGTTTGCGTTCTCGATCGCCTGCCGAAGCGAACCCGGCCCGCTGTTGTCGGCGTTCACGACCGCGAATTCAGCTGCCGAGGCGGCCGAGTCGATCGAGAGCGCCGCCATCAACGCCGCGAGCGCGAAATATTGTCTCCGCATCGAAGCATTCCTCCTCGTTCGCAAAGCGCCGCTCAGTTCGTCAGGTCGTAAAATTCCACCAGCGCGATACCACCGCTCGTGGTCTTGCCGCGCAAAATCGCCGTGTACGCTCCCGGCGCGAGGCGCGTCACGATCGCGGAGTCGCGATCGTCCGTCGGCGCCAAACCCGTCGCGGCCACCTCCGCTTGCTGTCCCTCGCGCCAGTTGTCATTCGCCGCGAGCAAATCACCGTTGCTGTCGCGCAGCTCAAGCGTCGGATCGCGGAGGGGCGCGTCCACTTTTCCATCAAGCCCAATCGCGCGCACGATGACTCGTTGCGGGGCATCGCCTCGAACAATCACGCCGCCGATCATCACATCCGTGCCGCCGTTATCCACAAAGCCGCGCGTCGAGATGTTCGCCAGCCGTCCGGAGGTAGCGGTGAACGGATCGAGATCGTACACCTCCACCAATCCGGTACCGGTGCCGCCATTTACGCCGCGCACCTGCGCTGTGTAGCTCCCGGGCGCCAATGTCGTGATCAGTGCCGGTTCTACATCACTCGCCGGCGCGAGGCCGCTGGCGATGATGTCCTGCTGCTGGCCGGCGCGCCAATCGTCGTTCTTGGCCAGGAGCGTGCCGGAGCTGTCGTAGAGCTCCAGGTAAGGATCAGCTAATCTGTTTGCGACCGAGAGGGAGGGGCCGAGCGCGCGCATGCCGACTTTCTTCGGATTCTCCGAGCGGATGATGAAGCCTCCGATGACGAGAAACTCTCCGCCGAGCACGCTCGCTCGCGTCGAGATGTTCGCGAGTTGCACGGACCCATTCTGCGGCATGAACTCGGAGGTGTTTCCCTCCGCATCCGTGGCGGTGGCCGTGTAGTAGCTGCCGCCCTGCGCCTGTTCTGCCGGCGTGAGATAGAAGAAGAACGTGATGTCCGCGTTCCCCGCCGCATCGGTCTGGACGGGTCTGCTCCCGAGCAACTTCGGCGCGGGACTATACCGGAAGTATTGGATCGTAAACTCCGCGTTCGGTGCACTGTTCAGCCTGCCGCGAATCGAGGAGTTTGGTTCGGAGATCGGCCCGCCACCGACGGTGCCCGCTGACGTGATGATTGGGAAATTCTGCAGGTTATTGGGCCCGCTGTCGTTGTCCCCCAGATCGTTCGAAGTAGGCCCGGAGCCGATCGAACTTGGGTGCCGCTCGATCAAGTCAATGCCGAGCCCGGCATTGCTGTAGATGGCGTTCGAGAGAATCGCATTCCTCACCGCGGGGAAATTGGCATGGATGCCGCGGACGCTGACGCCGGAGGCTCCGTTGTTGGCGATGACGTTTCCTACGCCTTGTCCTTCTGGTCCGCCGATCGTGTTGGCGGGTCCGTCGATATAAATCCCGGATGAAGCATTGCCCAACGGGCTGCTCCGGTCCGCCGCCGTGCCGATGACGTTGCCTACTACGCGGACTCCACCGCTCAGGTACATGCCAACGCCTATGTTGCCGGAAATGATGTTGCCCGCGCCTGGCGCAGTTCCTCCGACAACTGTGTTGCTGAGGATCCCGAGCGTGCGAACGCCGGTGCGGTTAGGCAGCGCCTCAGCTCCTGCCGGATTAGTCCCGATGTAATTACCCGCAACGGTGCAACCATTCGCGGTGTCCAGAAGCTCCACGCCCAGAGTGTTGCCGGCGATCACATTTCGGTCCGCGGGCCGGGTGCCGCCAATCACGTTTCCGGTCGATTTCACCTGGACACCTGCTTGCGGTTCGCCCGGCGGACGCGTGCCATCCGGTGCAAGGCCGAGGAAATTCCCGGCGATAACGTTGCCGCCTTTGTCGCTCAGGACGATCGCACCGCTCGGGGTCGCCCCCGGCCCAAACCTGCCGAGCAGCCCGGTCAACGATACGCCCCGGATCACGCTGTTACCGCCGCTTACCACGAAAGCCTCGCGGTAGTTGTTCTGCGACTCGATCTGGATGAGCAGCACGGCGTCGGAGCCCGCGGCGCGTGTATTCGGTTTTGCCCCGGGCTGCGTGTAGCCGTCGATCGTAACCGGATTTGTGAGCGGTGGCAGGCTCGTCTCCAGCGAAATCTTTCGCACGCCATTCCCTGGAATGTCGAAAGAGATAATGTCCGGGTCGGGCAGCGCGTTAGCCGCTGCGATGGCCTCGCGCAACGATCCGATACCGCTGTCGCTGGTGTTCGTTACGACGAAATCGGCGCCGCTCGCAACTGACCCGCACATCGCCAAAGCGATGAATGCGAGCAGGCGACGTCCCCGATACGTGGATCTCATTGCTACTCGAGCGCGTAGACTTCCACGAGCGCGATTCCGGTCGTGCGGTTCTTCCCGCGCACGACCGCGGTGTAAGCCGCAGGGGCGAGCGTGCGGACGATCGCCGATTCTGCATCGTTCGACGGCGGGATACCGGTAGCTGCGACCTCGGCCTCGTTCGTCCGCCAGTTGTCGTTCGCCGCGACCAGTGTGCCGTTGCTATCGTAGAGATCGAGCGTGGGGTCCGCCAGCTTCGGCGGCTTCGGCAGTGATGGGCCGATCGCCCGCACGATCACCTTTTGCGGATCAGGCCCGAGGATGATCACACCCGCGATGAGCACGTTGTCGTCCGCTTGAACGAACCCGCGCGTCGAGATGTTTGCCAGTGTCGAGTCGACCGCGCCGTTCAAGTCGTACACCTCCACCAGCGCGATGCCGGTGCTATCATTCACGCCGCGCACGATCGCGGTGTATGCGCCGGGATCGAAGCCTCGCAATACGGCGGACTCGAGCTCATGCGACGGCGGAATGGTGCTATCGATGATCGCCTGGCTGTTGGCTGATTGTTGCCAGTCGTCATTCGACGCGATAATTCCGCCGCCACCATCGTAGATCTCCAGCTTCGGATCAGGCAATCCGCCGACTGCGGCGAGCGATGGCGCGACCGCGCGGATGATCAGTGGTTTCGTTTCTGTGCCGGTCACCGTGAACCCTCCGATGAGAATGTTGTCGCCGGTGCCGGTCGGCAGTCGGCTCGAGATATTTGCCAGCCGGGTCGGGGGCACACCATTGAACTCGAAGGCACCGACGTCGCTCACGCCGCTGCGGCCAAAACCACGCTGGTCCTCAGGCGGAGCGAGTGAGTCGTCCCCGGCATCAATCGCCGGACTGTCCGGGAGCAGCGCAATGGTCGGCGTGCGACCGCCATTGCGCTGAAAGGCGCCGAGCCGCGGATCGGTGTATCCACGATCTGTCGGATGTTTCAACCTACCTTGAGAACTCGCGGAGAAAT
>CADCTA010000068.1 GCA_902805675.1 uncultured Chthoniobacterales bacterium
AGTGCCCCCGGGGCGAACATCAGGAACATGACCGACGCGCGGCTGACCCGCTCGTCGCTGAACTCCCAGTCCGCGAGGCGATATAACATCCAGCCTGCTCCGAGCAGACTCAGATTCGAAACGAGCACACCTGCGAGCGCGACGTCGCGGACCACGAAAGCGAGCATGGAGACGACCAACGGATAGACCGGGAAGAACGCGATGCCTGGGTCATATTGCGGCGAACCAAAATTCGCCAGGTCGCGCGCCACCTCCAGGTAAGCAGCGGCGTCACCGCGCGTCAGGACTTCGAACCAACTGCCCGGCTGCCACAATGGGCCGGGGATGATCTCCAGCCGGGCAAGGTAGATGGTGCCGAAGATGAGAACACGCGATGCGACGAAGGCAGCGGCCACGGTCGCGAGTTCTTGCACGACCGAGGCGGAGCTGGGCTTCGTGTTGCTGCTATGCGGCTCGGAATCCATTGGCAGTTTCCCTACGGCGTCACGCTTGCGCCAGCCGCAGGGTTCGTCGGCACCGGCTCACTCAATATCTGCAGCTCCGCGATGCGGATGCCCAGCCGCCGCGCGTCGACGCTCAGCCCAGCGTCTTGCGGAGAGATCGCATCGGGCATGTTGAACTCGATGAGCAGGCGCGTGCCTGGCTCAGGCACGAACGGCTTGGGCGCGCCCGGGAGTCGCTTCGGCGGTGCGACCAGCCGGCGCGGCACCTGCAGCGTAAACACCTCCTCGCCTCCCACTTCCCACGTCGTGAACTTCTCTGAGTTCACATGCACGTCGACCCGCTGAAACGCCACGCGCGGCGGCACGGCCATCCCCGCCATTTTGAAGCGGAATTGAATCGGGTGCTTCGAGGGTGGCAGCCGAACACCGAGCGCTGCACTGTCGCCGTCGGTCCAGGTAAAATGCGGCTCGGTGTGCGACCAGCCGCGCACGCGGAGGCGCTCCGAATCTCCACCAAGCCCAAAGAAGATGCGCATGCCGTACTCACAGGCGTGGAGTCGTGGACGAGCCTCGGCGCTCTTGGCGCGGTCGTCGCGTCCACAGGATGTGAGCAATACCGCCGCCATCAGCGCCAATGCGCCTCGTGCGGTCCGCCGTGCGCCTAACGTAGCCACCTCAGGTAAACCAGTACCCATTCGCGGACAGCACAGCGCACAACACGAACAAGCCGGTGGTGCAGCCGAGAAGCAGTTCTGCCGTCCAGCGGAGGCGCGTCACGATCACCGCGAGCACGATGTAGAGCGGAAACTCCACGCTTAGGTAGCGCGGCCATGCCTCCATCGTCGCGGCGCAAAGGTACGACCCGGTGAGCACGCCGCACCAGGCGAGATAGCTGATCCGCACTCGCAGCGCAGCTCCGGCGACGAGCAGCACGAGCGCCGTGCCCATCGTGCCGAGGAACAGCCATTGATAGAGCGGGCGGTAGTGGACCAGCGTCGAAAACGTCTGCGCAGGTGACGTAAACGATCGGCCCCACACGACGGAGGCATGCAGAAACGCGAGCGGATCGTTCCAACGCAAGTACCCGTAGAACATGTAGGCAGCGAGCCCCAGCGGCACCAGGCCGAGCAAGAGCACTCGCGGGTGGAATAGATCGGAGAGTTTCGTCTTCGTGCTCCAAGCCTGGCGCGCGTACTCGATCGCGAGCGGTAGCGCAATCACGACGCCCACGTTGCGGGTCATCGCCAGGCACATCCCCGCGAGGCAAGCGATGAGCCAGCGGCCTTTCCGCGCCGCGAGGAGTGATCCTGTCGCAAACATCAGGAAGGTCGATTCGCTGTAAGCGGACGAGTGAAAGATGCTGACCGGGTTAAACATCAGAAACAGAACTGCCGCCCGACCGACGCGATCGTCTGGATAATCGATATCAACCAGCGACTTCAGGAACAGACCAGTCGCGAGCAGGCACACATGCGGCACGATGAAGCCGGCGATCCGCATGTCGTGAAACACGAAGGAGACGAGCTTCATCAGCATCGGGAACATGGGGAAAAACGGCACGGGCGACGGCTCCGTGGTGCTGAAGAAGTAGCCGTCGCGCGCGATCGTCATGTACCAGAGCTCGCCATCGAACTGCTCGAGCACGCTGAGCAAACCACCGGGATGCCAGAGCTCCCCGCGCACCATGATCATGCGCGACAAGAGGATGACCGCGAACAGCAGCAGCCGCGAAGCGACGAAAGCGGCAAAAACCCAACGCGCAGCGTAGAGCCATGCAGCGAAGGAACGCGCGGCGGGAGAGTCAATTGCCGCGCGAACCGCCATCATGCTCGCCCGAGTATCGACAAGCGGTCGGTCGTCGCAACCGTAACTTACAGCACGGCGCGGGTAAAGAATCCCGCGGGTGGGACTCGCTCCTGGCTGGCGAGCGGCAGCTTGCGGTAGCGACAGGGCAGCGTCACGACAGTGGGCCTCCCCCTTGATGCCGGGATGGCGCGGGGAATCACCACTTGCTAGACAGGTGCTCGCCTGCAACGATCCAGACGCACCTGCCAGCGCAGCGCTCAATTAGCTCTCCTGAATTCATGACCCGCCCAGCAGTCGTCGTCACCTCCATCTCACCGCCTAACGCGATTCTACGCGCCATCGCTGAGGGCGCATCGAAAGCAGGTTTCGACTTCACCGTTATCGGCGATTTGAAAAGCCCAGCCGACTTTCAGCTCGACGGCTGTGACTACTACAGCGTCGACCGCCAGCGCGAAACGCAGCTGCGTTTCGCGGAACTCTGTCCGACCCGCCACTACGCGCGAAAGAACATCGGCTACCTGCTCGCGATCCGCGCTGGCGCACCGCTCATCCTTGAGACAGACGACGACAATTACCCGCGGGACGGATTCTGGACGGAACGGCAGAAGACCATCACCGCGCCATCCTTGGAGAAGGGCGGCTGGGTGAACGTCTATCGCTATTTCACCGACGCGATGATCTGGCCGCGCGGTCTGCCGCTCGACGAAATCCAGGCGGAAATCGGCGCCTTCGAGTCGCTGCCGACAACGGAAAGCGCGTGCCCGATTCAGCAGGGTTTGGCGGATGAGAATCCTGACGTCGATGCCATCTACCGGCTCGCGTTTCCGCTGCCGCAGAATTTCCGCAGGGACCGCCGCGTCGTCCTCGGGCCCGGTTCGTGGTGCCCGTTCAATAGCCAGAACACTGCGTGGTGGCCCGAGGCGTATCCGCTGCTTTATCTGCCGGCGTATTGCTCATTCCGCATGACGGATATCTGGCGGAGCTTCGTCGCTCAGCGCATCGCCTGGGCGAATGGCTGGAGCATCCTCTTCCACGAGCCGAACGTCTGGCAGGAGCGTAATGACCACAGCTTGATGCGTGACTTCGCCGACGAGGTGCCCGGCTACTTGAACAACAGAAGCATCTGCGCGGAGCTGGATGCGCTCGACCTGAAAGCGGGCGTCGAGGCGCTGAGTGACAATCTGCGGCGTTGCTACGAGATGCTGACCGCGCGCGGGTGGGTCGGCATCGAGGAACTCGAGCTGCTCGACGCCTGGATCGCTGATTTGGCGGCGATCAGTCGGCGTTGACCCGGCTACGGCAGCGGCATTTCGCTGAAGCGGATGCTGCGGAAGCCAAATCCGAGTAGCCGATCATCTGCAGAAATGCCGAGGTCCCTCGGCGAAGCGGCGTCGGGAAAGTCGAACACGATCGTCGCCGTTCGGCGGCCATTCCATTTCGCTGCAGGGATCACGACTCTGGCGACCACATCGGACTCGGCGACGATCTCTTGCAGGCGCTCCCGCTCGAGCGATACGACCATGCGTTGCGCGGGCCGGTTCGGGAACAGCGCGGGAAAAGCGTCGATCGTGATCTCGACATCGCGCTCAGTCGGCGAAGGCTGGAAGTAGAGCACGGCCGTGCGAGCCGTGGTGTATGCGAACGCACCACCCGAGAACTCCCACCCGGTGGGCGCCAATTGCGCCGCGCTCGGGGTTTCTCCCTCAAAGCGAAGTTCTGTCGCGCGCGGGTCGAGGAGCGGCGGGAGCGTGGCGACGTGTGGGCCGCGCAGAAGGCGGAAGCCGGTGCGTGTCGCCGGGTCCGCTCCAAGTTCCCAGACGTGCATTTCATTGCTGCGCAGGGCCGCGGCGAGACTGCCGGTTTTCGCGTCGTCGAAGATAACGCGCCAGCGGCGCTCCACGCGATAGTCCATTCCGAGCCGCCTCAGCGCGAGTGCGCATCCGGTGGCCCAGGGCCATTCCCCCGGCGGGAACCGCAGGAACTTCTTGCGGTTTGGTTCTGACTTCGCGGCTGCCTTCATTTCCTCATACACAGGTCCCGGTGAGACCTGAGGCCAAATGCCCCAATCGTGTGCGGATGCGACGAAGGCCGGTAGTGCGATGACGAACGCGAAAGCCGCGAGGCGAGCCTGCACGCGCGCATCGATCTCGCGACAGACGGCCAGGGCGAGGAGGATCATCGGCACGAAGAGGAGGCCGTGCGCGAAGTGCGAGTTGAAGCCGTACATCGGGCCTGACTGCATCACGCCCCAGCCGATCATCAGCACGAACGCGATGCCGAGGAAGAGATGGAGCGAGCGCGTGAAGCCGAGCCCGGCGGAGTCACGCCGATAGGCGACGGCGAGCGCCACAAGGAGGAGCAGCCAGCCGACCACGATGTACCAACGATCGCGCGCGTAGGCGAGGCTCCCGGCGACAAGCTGGTCACAGAATTTCTCGGGATCAGGAACATAACAGGCGAGCGTGCCGAGATAGTTCAGCGACTGGTGGATCGTCTTCCGTTCGGTAGCGGAGCCGCCGCCCATCTCGTGCAAGATTGCCGCGAGGTTGCTCTGAGCGCCGCGCGTTGCATCGAGCGCGAGCGGCACGAGAAAGATCACGAGCACGACTGCCGCCGCGATGACACTGCGCGACGAGTCTCGCAAACTGCTCCGGAGCGACAGCCCCGCCGAACGCGCGTGCCACGCGAGCGCCGCGCAGCTCGCCAGGAAGAGCGGCACCACGAAGAGCGGCTGCGCCACATGTCCATGCACCAGCAGCGACCCTGCGGCGACTGCCGGAAGTAGGTCGCGGGTCGAGCCGCTGGCGAGCGAAGCACAGGCCACCAGAAAGCAGACGAACGGAAACAGGAGCACGTGCGGCGGCCAGATGCTCTCGTACATGCTGTGCGGGATGTTGTAATTCACCGCGCCGAAGTGGAGCGCAGCGAGGATGAGGACGAGGGGCACGAGCAGCGGATGAGGCGCGTGGCGGTAGAGGATCAGGAGGGTCCAGGCAAGGAACCCCGTTTGTAGCAGGACGCCGACGAAGACGTGGGCATTGTACGGCGACGGGACGACCTTCAGCGCGTCGTGCAACAGCGCTTCGCCGGCGGCGTAGGCATAGAAGAAGCCAGGACCTGGATGATGGAACCCGAACCGCGAGTAGTTGCCATGAATCTCGCTGAACGTCTTCGCCTTGCGAATCTGGAGCCCGTTGGCGGCTGCGTCTCCGGTCTCCCAATGCTCGTCCGCGAAGTAGAACGTCGCGTTTGCCGCCACGAGCCCGAAAGCAAGCGCGACCCAGAGTGCGGCGAACAAGAAGCCACTTCGCGATCGGCCTAGCTGCACGCGTGCTTTGTAGCCCAAAATCCCGCTCAGGCCAGATCATACCGGCGCGCGGGCTCGTCGCCGCGCGACAGCAGCCATCGCGCTCTTGCTTTCATTGTGCAGAAAAGCCTCATAGTGAATCGTGAACGCTGTCATCAACCCGCTGTGACGCCGCGGCTCATCAGGAGCCGAGCCGCCATCTCGTGAAAATACTAATCACCGGAATCTGTGGATTCGTCGGCGCTGCTGTGGCGCGGCAGCTCACCGCGGCGAGTGGCAAAGATGAGGTTTTCGGAATTGATAACCTGAGTCGCGCCGGTTCGTACCTGAACCGCTCGCAACTGGTGAATGCAGGTATCGACGTCTTTCACGGCGACATCCGCAACACAGGGGACGTGGAGGCACTGCCAGCGGCGGACTGGGTGATCGATGCGGCGGCGAACGCGAGCGTCATTGCCGGCGCGGACGGGCGCACCAGCAGCAGGCAGCTGGTGGAAAACAATCTGTCCGGGACCGTAAACCTGCTCGAGTACTGCAAGCGGCACGGCGCTGGGTTCGTCTTGCTGAGTACCAGTCGCGTTTACTCGATCGACGCCCTCCTCCGACTGCCGCTGCGACTCGAGGACGACGCTTTTGCATTCGACGGTGGCGCTTCGCCGCCCACGGGAGCCTCGGCAGCGGGCGTTACGGAATCGTTTTCCGTTGCTCCGCCTCTGTCGCTCTACGGATCATCGAAGCTTTGCTCTGAGCTTCTCGCGTTGGAGTACGGCGCGCTGTTCGAATTCCCAGTTTGGATCAACCGTTGCGGCTTGATGGCTGGGCCGGGACAGTTCGGGCGTGCGGATCAAGGCGTCTTCTCGTTCTGGATCCACTCCTGGCGAGCCCGGCAGCCGTTGGCCTACATCGGCTTCAACGGACGAGGCGCGCAGGTGCGCGATGCCTTGCACCCGCACGATTTGGTTCCGCTTCTTCGCAAGCAAATGGCTTCGGGGGGCACAGCGGTAAACCGTATCTTCAACATTGGCGGCGGCGCGGCCAATTCTTGCTCGCTCGCGGCGTTGAGTCGCTGGTGCGACCGCCGGTTTGGTGCCCACGACGTCGTGTCCAGTCCGGAGCCCAGACGTTTCGACATCCCCTGGATGGTCATGGATTCCTCGGCAGCGGCTCAGGCGTGGGACTGGCGCCCCGAGATCTCGCTAGACCAACTGCTGGAGGAGATCGCGGCACACGCAGAAGCGCATCCGGACTGGCTTGCGCTGACCTCATGAAGGGCGGCGGCCAGCCTGGTTTGCGGACCGACCGGGTGACTTTGCTGTCGGTGGTCATTCCTTGCCGCGACGAAGAAGGCTGCGTCGCGTCGACGGTCGAACAACTCCACGCCGAGCTACAGCTGCACGGTGTGCCGCACGAGATTGTCGCCGTGGATGACGGTAGCGGGGACGCGACGTGGAGCATTTTGCAGCACCTGGCGGAACGCCTGCCGACGCTGCGCCCGATCCAGAACGATGGTTTGCACGGTTTCGGGCGCGCGGTGATCTGCGGGTTGAACGCCATGCACGGCGACGGCGTGGTCGTCATGATGGCCGACGCATCGGACGATGCGAAGGATGTGGTGCGCTACTGGAACAAGCTGAACGAAGGCTACGAGTGTGTCTTCGGGAGCAGGTTTGGCGGAGGCGGCAAGGTGACGGATTACCCGTGGTTCAAGCTCGTGCTCAACCGTGCCGCGAACCTCTTCCTGCGCGTGCTCTTCCGCATCAAGCTGAACGACACCACGAACGCGTTTAAAGCCTACAGGAGGGAAGTGATCGATGGCTGTCGGCCGTTCATCGCAGCGCACTTCAACCTGACCATCGAGCTGCCTCTCAAGGCGATCGTCCGCGGTTACACGTGGACCACGATTCCGATCACATGGCGGAACCGACAGACCGGCGAGGCGAAGTTGAAGATCAAGGAGATGGGCAGCCGCTATCTATTTATCTGCCTGTACATCTGGCTCGAGAGCTACCTGAGCAGGGGCGATTATCGCCGCAGCGCACTGCCGAAGCGGTAGTGCACTTCCTCAGCGTGCGGCAGCGCCCGGCGGCTGGGCCACCGCATGGGGATCCAATGTGGCGAGTGCAACCTCCGCCGCGACCATCTCGCGTACGAGCTCGTCGAACGAGACCTCAGGCCGCCAGCCGAGCGTCGCTTTGATCTTCGCGGGCGATCCGACGAGATCAACGGGATCAGCCAAGCGATCGAAGGCGGGGCTGTGTTTCACATGTTTCTGCCACGGCAATCCCACCAAGCTGAACGCTGCTTCGACAAAGTCGCCGACCGAGTGTGCCTCACCGGTAGCGACCACGTAATCGTCCGGTGTCGTGTGCTGCAGCATCAGCCACATCGCACGGACGTAATCGCGCGCATGGCCCCAATCCCGCCGACTCGAGAGGCTACCGAGCACGAGGTCGCGCTCCAGCCCGCTAGCGATCCGGGCGACGCCGCGCGCGATCTTGCGCGTGACGAAGTTTTCGCCACGCCGTGGCGACTCGTGATTGTACAAGATGCCGTTGCAGACAAAGAGGCCATAAGACTCACGGTAAACGCGGGCGACGTTCGTGCCGAACGCCTTCGCGCAGCCGTACGGGCTCGACGGGCGGAATGGCGTCTCCTCCGTTTGAGGAGAGTCGCGCACGGTGCCGAAGATCTCGGAGCTGGACGCGTGGTAGAACTTCACTGGCTGCGGCTGGTCGCGCGCGATCTCCAGCAACCGCAGCGTCGCCATCCCAGCCTCTTCGCAGGTCGACTCCGGAATCTCGAAGCTCAGACCCACATGGCTCTGGCCGGCGAGATGATAAACTTCCGAGGGTCGCGCGACGGAGAAGATGCGGCGCAGGGTGGTGCCGTCGCCGAGGTCGGCGTAGTGGAGGAAGAACCGCTTGCCGTAAAGGTTCTCGTCGCGTCGCAGGTGGTCGATGCGCGAGCGCAGGAGATTGCTCGTCCGGCGCACGACGCCATGCACCGTGTAACCACGCTCGAGGAGCAACTCGGCGAGGTAAGAGCCATCCTGCCCGGTGATGCCGGTGATCAGCGCGGAATGTGCGCCTCCATCCATGGGTGAACTCACGCCTGTCTGCCGCGGCTTGCCTGCACTTGGGCAAGCCCTAAGGCAATCTTCCGAGGTGTTCCTGCGCCGTGCGCCGCGAGAGCAACTGCATGTCGGCATCGACCATGATGCCGACGAGATCCTTGAAGCGCGTCTTCGGTTCCCACCCGAGTCGCTCCTTCGCCTTTGCAGGATCGCCGATCAGCAGATCGACCTCTGCCGGCCGCTCATAACGATCATCATGCCGGACGAACTCCTTCCAATCTAGATCGACGCGCGCGAAAGCCGCCTCGCAGAACTCACGCACCGTGTGCGTCTCGTTGGTCGCCAGCACGTAATCGTCGCTCTCGTCCTCCTGCAGCATCCGCCACATGCCTTCTACGTATTCCGGCGCGTAGCCCCAGTCCCGCTTGGCTTCCAAATTGCCGAGATACAGCTCCTTCTGCAGACCATTTTTGATCGCGGCGACTGCGCGGGTGATTTTCCGCGTCACGAACGTTTCGCCGCGGCGTGGACTCTCGTGATTGAAGAGGATGCCGTTGCTCGCGTGCAGGCCGTAGCTCTCGCGGTAGTTCACGGTCGCCCAGTAGGCGAATACTTTCGCCACTGCATACGGACTGCGCGGCCAAAACGGCGTCGTCTCGACCTGCGGCACCTCCTGCACCTTGCCGAACATCTCGCTCGATGATGCCTGGTAGAACTTCGGGCGAATTCCTGTTTCGCGCATGGCCTCCAGCAGACGGATCGTGCCCACGCCGGTGATGTCCGACGTGTATTCCGGGATGTCGAAGCTGACCCGCACGTGGCTTTGCGCCGCCAGGTGGTAAACCTCATCCGGCTCCAAGTCGTAGAGCAACTTCACGAGGTTGACCGAGTCGCTGAGATCGCCGTAATGCAGAAACATCTTCACGCCGTTCACGTGCGGGTCGGCGTAGAGGTGATCGATCCGGCCGGTGTTGAACGAACTAGCGCGCCGGATGATGCCGTGCACCTCGTAGCCCTTTTCGAGCAACAGATCGGCCAGGTAGCTCCCATCCTGTCCAGTGATGCCCGTGATCAGCGCTTTTTTCATGTGAGCCGTTGGATTAGCCCAGACCGTTCATGCGCGCAACGTTGGCGATGCAACCCAAATAGTCACTCTCGACGCGCTTCCAGTTATACTCTCGCTCGACATAAGCGCGCCCGTTGCGGCCGAGTGTCTGTAATAGGTTGTCATCGCCGAGCGACAGCGCGCTTAGCCATTCCTCGTAGTTGCGATACCAGAGCCCGGCATGCGCGACGCGGCAATGCGCTACGAGTACGTCACACTCGGCGTTGACGAGAGCCGGCCGGCCGACAGTCCACGCTTCCAGCAGTGCCATCGACAAGCTTTCCTTCGGCGACGGCATCATGAGCCAGTCGCAGGCCGAGAGCGCCGCCCACTTCTCCTCATCCGCGAGGAAGCCGAGATGGATGATGTTCTCATCGAAGGGAATCGGCATCACCTCGCGTCCAATAAGAACTAACTTCTGCTTCAAGGCGCCGTCAGCACGCGCGCGCTCGGAGTACTCGAAGAGCGAGGCGCATCCTTTGGCCTCGTCGACCCGGCCGACGTAGAGCAGGAACGGGTCAGGCAGCTCATACGCTCACGGAAATCTGAAGCCGCGCTCTCGACGGGCGGATCGATCCCGACGCCGACCACCGGCCCATCCGCGCGCAGGGTAGGAAACCGCTGCCGCAGGAACTCGCGCTCCGCTTCGGTATTGAAGATGAGCGCCCGCGGCTGCGCGAAGAGCCGATCCCACATGCTGAGATAAATCGGCCATTCATCGTGGGCGAGGGGAGCGAGAAGCGCTTTGTCGCGCACGAGCGGCAGGCGGTAGTACGTCGTGGCGTAGAGATAGCCGAAGAAAATGAAGGCGTCGTACTCGTCGCGATGCCCGGCGAGGAAATCGAAGAGCGGCGTCGAGATCGGCCCCTGCGCCCGCATCCATTGTTCCTGCTTGCTGAGCGGCGCTTGCCCCAGCTGCGCGCTTAGTGGAGCGGACAGGTGATCGAACGTCTTCGCGTCACGCGGATGATCGACGAGGAAGCGGCGAATCAGCGTGCCATCCACCTCCTCGGTGCCGGCGGGTAATGATTCTCCCACGTGGTGTACTCGAGCGGGCAGGTCGTGAGGATCTCGGTTTGCCAATGCTTCGACATCCGCTGCGCGACGTGAAGGCAATGCAACTCGGCGCCGCCGACCACTTCGCGGCCGCAGCGTTGAACGATGAAGGCAACCTTCACGCCTGGGACGTCGCAAGCGTGCCGAGCTTATCGGCAAGGAGCGCAAGCTGCGGCGCCACTTCCCGCGGGAGAAACGCCGCGCGTCGATTGCGTTGCGCGCGCACGATATTGCGACGCAGCACGCCGTCGGTCGCGACGATATGCGCAAGCGCGGCGACGTCGCGGAGGTTTTGCTTCTCCGTGTACATGAACGCTGCTTCGCCGAGCGTCTCCGGAATTGCCGAGCTCGCGAACGCCAGCACCGGGACGTCGAACCACATCGCTTCGATCAGCGGCACGCAGAAGCCCTCGTGTTCCGAAGCCGACCAGAACAGATGCGCGCTGCGGTAGTATGCGGCGAGCTGCTCCTGCGGAATGCTGCCGGGCATGACGACGGAGTCCTCGAGCCGCAACGTCCGGATCAACGCATGTAGGTGTTCGTCATACGGGTCGTTCTCCTGCGCTTTGCCGACGAGGATCAGCCGCGCGGTCGGATCCAGGGCGAGGTAATGGCTGAACGCCTCGACCAGCTCATCCTGCCTCTTGTTAGGCGCGACCCGGCCGACGAAGAGCAGATTCGTGCGCCCGTCGCCGAGTTCCTGCATCAGCTCGGGATCAGGCGCGACGTCCCATTTTTCCGGCGAGACGCAGATCGGCAGCACGGCTGGCTCCGCAAACCCCATATCCCCAAGTTCGTGCGCGTTGTAGGCCGACGCGCCGTAGGAGATGCGGAACTGCGACGCGAGGCTGCGCAACTCCTCGCGCCCGGCCCGCAGCACCTTCGCGTAGTCCGGAGCATACATCTCGAAGAACTCCGGCGGCGTGATGTTGTGATAGATGAGGCACTTCGGCCCCGCATACTGCAACACGTGCGGTGTGATCTCGGTCCCGACGCTGTGGTGATAAATGATCGCGCTCGAGGCATGCAGCGCATCCGGCGAGAAGACCCGGCACTCATGCTCCACGCGCGGATCGATGTAGCGCACGTAGATGTCTGAGCTGAAGCCGAACTCGCGCAGCGTGTCGCGAATCCAAATCGCGTTGTTCGAGATGGCGTCGCCGTATTCCAGGTTCGGCAGGAATTGATTGATCGTCACTGCGCGACTCGCAGTCTTCACGATTGGCGGACCGGAGAGTGTCGATTTCAGCGTCGATTTCGGTGGGCCGAGGATCTTCTCGTAACGATCCATCACCTTGTCCCAATCCGAGGTCAGCTCGGCGTATTCTCGACCGCGCTCTCCCAGCAGCGCCAGCTCGCGCTGCGAGAGCCGATCAAGCTGAGCGAAGAGCGCCGCCCATTGCCCCTCCGAGGCCGCTGCCCAGCCGCCGCCGCATTCCTGCACGGCGACTGCCGTGGCCAGACATTCGGAGTGCACCGCGACCGGCTTTCCGACCGACCACGCCTCCATCATGACGCGCGAGAAACTCTCGTTGCGGCTCGGTTGCGCGAGCGCGAGGCAATTCAGAAGCAGCGCCTGCTTGTGTTCTTCGGACACGAGCCCGACATCGACCGCAGCAGGCGCGGCGCCATCGAGGTCGACCGCGCCATGCCCCGCGAGCACGAGGCGCAGGTCGCTGTTCGGCCTCACCGCGCGAAAGCGGGAAAACGCGCGGACGAGCAGATCGACATTTTTGCCGGCGTCCTTGCGCCCGAGATATAGAACGTAACGGCCGTAGCCCGGATCCACAGGTTCGCTGGCGGCCGCGATCGGTTCCGGCTCCACGCCTTCACCGACGACCGCCGACTTCTCCCAGACCGTCGGGCCGTACAACCGGAGCGCCAGTTCGCGCTCGCCTTCGCTGTTGAAGAGAATCTTCTTCGCGCGCCGGAATGCGTCGGCCACTTGCGGCAGGTATGCGTACGCTTCGTCGTGCAGGCAGGGCTGGAGCGCGGCGCGTTCGGCTACAATCTCCGTCCCGCGCAACACTGGGCCGTAAAGATACGGCATGAGGACAAACCAGTCGTAATCCGACTTCTTAGCGCGAAGGAAATCGAGCAGCGCAGCCGACTTGATCAGCTCGTCGACGAACACCTCTGCCTCTTCCGCGGGAACAGGTGAGCTTCCGGGGACGAGCGCTTCCACCGGCATGCTGAGCAAATTTCCGCACGCGCGATCGAAACCCTGGCGATCGCGCTCTTCGACAGGAAACCTGCGCACGCCGAACCCTTCCGGCTCAACAACATGGCCGGCCGGGAGGTGATTCGTCTCCCAGTCGTCCTGGTGCGATCGACAGCACGTCGTCAGCACCTCCACCTCGTGCTTCCGCTGCGCGAGTCGCGCCGCGATTTGCCATGCCTGCTGCTCGGCCCCGCCTTTGATCTCGCGGCCGAACCATGGGATCACGATCGCAATCCTCATTCGGAGTCGTCGGGCTGCGTCGCTCTGATGCCGCGTTGCGCGTCGCTGCTTCCGCGTGTTTGCAACTCCTCGTGAAGCTGTTCGAGCTGCGCGCGAAGCTCGGAAACTTCTTCACGCAAAGTCGTGAGCTCCTGCGTGGCCGCGCGCATCCAGTTGACGTCCGACTGCCGGTATTCTGCGAGGGCGCGTAACCAGCGGTTCTGCGGCTCGATTGAGGTGGTTAATTCGGTGACGCGTTTGGCGAGCTGTGCGGTGGTTTTGCCGAGGAGCGCGACCGAATCGATTAGCAGCCGGTTGTAGCCGCCCTGCTTGCGGAAGAAGCGGCGGAACATCTTCGGCACGCGCGAATTGCCGTCTGATTTCGCCTGCGCTTCGCGCAGCATCCCGTCGAGCCGCTCCCGCTTTGCGTCGACCGGCTTCAGCAACACGGAGCGCGGCGGTGGAGGGAGCACCCGCACCGCCGGCAGCGTAGAGCCGCGCGTTCGCGTGACCGCGTGCGTGCCGCGGCCACCACCGCTCCGCAGTTTCGCCGCCTCGACGCGGACGCGCTGCATCAACTCGTCAATGTTGATCTTGGGAATGACGGTTTCGATCATGTGTTCTGGATGTTCCGGCGCGCCTCCTGCCTCCGGTGCTCGTTCACGTGCGGAGAAGGAATACCAGCACCTTTAGCACAGGCAACGCTTTGCGAGAACCGCTGCGGTACCCCGTTCGTGCGCTCGCGGTTGGCGGCTCGAGTGCTTGCCACAGACAGGAGAGGTGCGATAGCCCTTGCTGCTTCTGATGACGCCGTCCGCCGCCAGTGAGCACCAGCCGGGTGCCGACCAGTCTTCTGCTGACGCGCCGAACCGCTCGCTGATTGAGCGAGCCGACCTGTCGGCCATCGGGCTGGCGATCGCCATCACCGCTGCACAGATCGTTGTCGCGATGCTCTGCGGGCGCGGGGAGACGTGGTTCGATCGTTACATGTCGCTCTACATTTTCGATGGCGGCTGGTACGCGAACATCGTCCACTACGGCTACAATGCCGGCGGCTATCCGCAGGCGAACATCGCGTTTTTTCCCGGGTATCCGGTCACGGCGGGGCTTGTGCGGTGGGCGTTCGGTCTGTCGACCCCGATCGCGCTTCTGGTTACCTCGCAGCTTGCGGCGGTGTTGTTCTGGTGGGCGCTGATCCGGATGCTGAAGGGCTGGCAGGTCGCCGGTGGACTCATCACGGCAGTCGTGATGCTCGTGTTCTGCCAGCCCGGTGCGTTCTACCTGGTGGTGCCGTATTCGGAGTCGATCTTCATCGCTTCGCTGCTGATTCTCGTGTCGTTCGGCAGCCGCGCCGGTCAGTCGGTGCGGTTCATGATCATTGCAGCCGCGGGCGGTTATCTACTCTCCGCGACGCGCATCGTCGGTGCTCCGCTGGCGATGCTCCCGGCGATCTGGGCGTGGGCCGACCATCAGCGCGCCGGCGGCGATCGCTGGCGGGTGGCGAATCTCGCCCGGACGTTGTGGAAACATTCGGTTGTCTCGCTGGCGACGGCATTCGGCGGGATTAGCTTCTTCATCTATTGTGCGGTCCGCTGGGGTCAGTGGGACGCATACATGCAGGCGCGCGTCGTCGGGTGGGGAGCGCCGAAGACGGTCCTCTGGGCCATCTTGCTCCCGGAGAACTTTCGCCTCTTCCTCCCGCGTTTCTCGAATGGAGACGTCGTGCGCCCCGGACCCGGCGGCGTGATGATGCCGTACGCCGACTACTTCATCTCGGCTACCGACGTGAGCCATGTCTACCTCGCCATCTTGTTGATCTGCCTCATCATGATCCCGGCGATCGACGGCTGGCTCGCCTGGCGCGGGCGACTGCCGGGCTTTCTCCAGCGTAGTGCGTTTTACCTCGCCGCGTGGCTCCTGCTCTCGATCAGCGCCGTCGGCTCCAGCGTTTCGCTGCAATCGTACACTGGCTTCATTCGGTATGGCCTGTATCCGTTTACGCTAGTCGTCATTGCCCTCGCTCACGCTCATGCGCACTCCCGGTTCCGGGATCAACCGCTCCCCGGCGGCGCGATGGTCCCGATCTTCCTCGCGGGCGCCATCTCCCTGGCGTTGCAGATGCAGTTTTGCTGGCGGTATGCCCGTGAGGTGCTCCTCGCCTGAGTAGATCCGGCCGCGCACTCGCGGGTTGCCTCGGGCGAATTTCCGGTGTTGATGCACTGGTGCCAGCTTCCTGCGCCGCCGGAGACATGTAGCCCGTATGAAACTGTCGGTCGTCATCCCCTGCTATAAAGAGCAGGACGTGCTCGCTACCCTGCACGACAGGCTCACCAGGGTCTGCGCGCGCTTCGAGCCGTACGAGATCGTGCTCGTGGACGATGGCTCACCCGACGCGACATGGGAGCGGATCCGCCAGCTCAGCGAGAAAGATGACCATATCGTCGGCGTGCGGCTGTCGCGGAATCACGGGCATCAGGTGGCGCTTAGCGCAGCGTTGGAGCAGGCGGTCGGCAACCGCATCGTCGTCATGGATGCCGACCTGCAAGACCCGCCGGAACTGCTGCCGGCGATGATGGAGATGATGGACCAGGGCGCGGAAGTCGTGTACGGCCAGCGGCGGCGCCGGGCCGGCGAGTCGAGGTTCAAGCTGGCGTCGGCGCACGTCTTTTACCGGGTCCTGCGCAGCCTCAGCGACGTCGACATTCCGGAAGACACCGGCGATTTCAGGATGATCAGCCGACGCGTGGTCGATTTGCTTGCCACTATGCCCGAGCGGCATCGATACGTGCGCGGCATGGTGAGCTGGCTCGGATTTGACCAGCGACCGCTTCTCTACGATCGCGACCCGCGATTTGCCGGGCAGTCGCAGTACCCGCTGAGCAAGATGTTGCGCCTGGCATTCGACGGCATCACCAGCTTCTCGATCAAGCCGCTGCGCGTCGCGTCAATCCTCGCGTTCGTGCTCGCCTCGATCGCAATATGCGGCCTCCTCTTCATCCTGGTGGGCTGGTGGCTCCAGAAGCCGGTGCAAGGCTGGGCGAGCCTCGCCGTGACCGTGCTTTTCCTCGGTGCCATGCAGTTGTTCGTGCTCGGCATCATCGGCGAGTATCTCGGTCGCTTGTTCATCGAGAGCAAAGGCCGGCCGCTTTATCTTGTAGCCGATCGAACTGGCGGCCATTCGTCGCAAGCGGTGGTTGGCCCACCGGCTGCAACCTACGCCCAATGAACGCTGCGGAAGCCGCCAGCACCGCGATTGGTGCCTCCTTCAACTGCCTGCTCTGCGGCGCACGTGAGGCTTCGTTGTTCCTCGACAACTGCCGGGACTACTACATGGGCAAGCCGGGGGTCTTTGCCTATTACAACTGCGCGCGTTGTCGCCTGACGCAGCTGCATCCGGTTCCGGCGGACATGAGCCCGTTTTACGAGGCGTATCAGGTGCATTCGCGGAAATCCTGGTTGCACGAGACGATGCGCGGGAAGTTGATGAGCAAGGGCTACTACTTGCCGGAGGAAGGTGGGCAGCCGCTCAAGGTGCTCGATTACGGCTGCGGCGATGGCTGGTATCTCGCGTCGATGAAAGAGCGCGGCCACTCGGTCACCGGCTTCGAAGCGAATCAGCAACACGCGGATAACCTGTCGCGGCAGCTGGATCTTCCGGTGCTCGCCGAGACGAGCGAGCTGCGCGCGAAGTACGCGGCGGCATTCGATGTCGTCACGATGCATTTCGTCGTCGAGCACCTGTCGGATCTGAACGGCACCTTCGAACTCGCGAACGCGGTGCTGAAGCCCGGCGGGCTCTTCTATTTCATGGTGCCAAATATTCGCTCGCGCGAAGCGAAGCTATTCCGCCGCAAGTGGCACGGCCTTGATCCACCGCGGCACCTGCAATTTCTCACCGACAAGCACGTGAGGGACCTCGCCAAACGGACGGGGTTCGAAGCCGCCGATGTGCGCTACTTCAGCCTGCCGAACGGATTCGCCGGGAGCGTAACGGCCGTGCTGACCGGCGGGTTCGTTTACCCGTTGTTCGCGGGGCTCATGCTTCCGAGTCTCGTCGCCTGCGCCGTGATGCCCGACGGCAATCTGGCGGTCACGCTGCGGAAGCCGACAACATAAATAGCTTATGAAGGTAGTGATTTTCTGCGGCGGTCTTGGAACCCGCCTGCGTGAAGAAACGGAGTTTCGGCCGAAGCCGATGGTGCCGATCGGCGGCCTGCCGATCCTGTGGCACATCATGAAGCTCTACGCGGCGCACGGCCACAAGGAGTTCATCCTCTGCCTCGGGTACAAGGGCGAGGTGATTAAGGAATACTTCCGGAACTACCACTGGAACGTCAGTGACGTGACGATGCGTCTGGGGGCGTCACCGCAGATCCAGTATCACAACCAGCATCTCGAGGAGGACTGGACGGTTACGCTGCTCGACACCGGGCAGACCACCCAGACAGCCGGGCGATTGAAGCGCGCGTTGCCGTTCATCGATTCCGACACCTTCCTGCTCTCCTACGGCGACGGCCTAACGAACAGTGACATCACCGCTTCGATCAGCTTCCACCAGCAGGGAGAAACAATCGCAACTGTGACTGCCGTTCCACCGGCCAGCCGCTTCGGTGAGCTCACGCTCGAGGGGGACAAGGTCAGCTGCTTCCGCGAAAAGCCGGAGCACGAGGCTGGATTGATCAACGGCGGATTCTTTGTTCTCGATCGCCGGATCGCCGATTACCTGCCCGAGCACGATTGCATGTTCGAGCAGGAGCCGATGCGCCGTCTTGCCGCCGACGGGCAGATGCGGGCTTTCGTGCACGAGGGGTTCTGGCAATGCATGGACACCTTCCGCGAGCAGGAGATCCTGAATGACCTGTGGAGATCGGGCCGGGCGCCGTGGAAGACATGGTGAAGCGGTCAACGCCGGCCGAGCTGTTTAGATCAACCTACGCCGGCAAGCGCGTCTTCGTCACCGGTCACACCGGGTTCAAAGGCGGCTGGCTGTGTGAATGGTTGCTGTCGTTAGGCGCAGAGGTGGCCGGCTACAGCCTCGAGCCGAATACCACACCGGCATTGTTCGATGAGCTAAAGCTCGCGAACCGTTTGCAGCACCAGATCGGTGACATCCGGGATCCGGCTACTCTCAAGCGAGCGGTGAGCGATTTTCGCCCCGATTTCATCTTCCATCTCGCGGCTCAACCGCTCGTGCGGCTCTCCTACTACCAACCGGTGGAGACGTTCGAGACCAACATCATGGGAACCGTGCACCTCCTGGAAGCAGCGGCTGCCCTGCCGGATCGATGCAGCGTGGTCGTCGTCACGACGGACAAGTGCTACCGCAACAACGAAACCGGCGAAGCCTTCAAGGAGGACGATGCGCTCGGTGGCCACGATCCCTACAGCGCGAGCAAGGCAGGGACCGAGATCGTCGTCGCTGCCTACCACGACTCGTTCTTCGGAGCCGACAACGCGAAGATTGCGCTCGCCTCGGCGCGCGCCGGCAACGTGATCGGCGGGGGCGATTGGGCGGTCGATCGCATTATTCCGGACGCGGTGCGGGCACTGGCGGCGAATCAATCGATAACAGTGCGCAATCCATCTCACATCCGCCCCTGGCAGCACGTGCTCGATCCGCTCGGTGGCTATTTGTTGCTCGGCGCGCAGATCGGTGATTCGCCTCAATTGCGGACTGCCTTCAATTTCGGCCCGCACGACACGTCATCGTGCACGGTCCGCGAGCTCGTCGACGAAATTCTAAAGCACTGGCCCGGCTCGTGGCATTCGGATGCGCCGCCGTCAGCGGCGAGCGAGATGTCGGTCTTGCGCCTCGCGATTGAAAAGGCGAAATCGCTGCTAGACTGGCAGCCGACGTGGGACTTCGCGCAGGCGATCGAGCGAACGATCGGCTGGTATCGCAGCCCGGTTGATGCGCAACGCAAGACGCGCGAGCAGATCGAAGAATTTGAAACCCAGATGGCATTTACATCGTGAGCATGGCTGTTGAATCCACCTGCCGTTCCTGCGGGAGCAATCGTTGCGAGCTCGTCCTCGATCTCGGCAATCAGCCGCTCGCGAACAACTTCCTGCGCGCTCAGGATCTCGAGAAAGAAGAGCCGCGCTTTCCGCTCCGCGTCGTGGTTTGCACGGCCTGCTGGCTGATGCAGATCACCGAGACGATCCCGTCGGTCGATCTGTTTCAGCAGTATCTTTATTTTTCGTCGTACTCGGACGCAATGCTGGAGCATGCCCGTCGCGCCGCCGAGCGCTACGCGAGCGAGTTCTCGTTAGGCGCCGATAATCTCGTGGTGGAAGTTGCCAGCAACGACGGCTATTTGCTGCAGAATTTCGCGCGTTTAAACGTACCGTGTCTCGGAATCGATCCGGCCGAAAACGTCGCGGCGGTGGCGCAAGAAAAAGGCGTCGAGACGATCGTCGGCTTCTTCGGCGAATCGATGGCGCGGCAACTAGCAACCGAACGGCGCAAAGCAGACGTCATCCTCGGTAACAACGTCTTCGCGCATGCGCCGGCGATTAATGATTTCGTTGCCGGGCTGCAGGCGCTGCTCGCAGCGCGTGGCCGCGTTATCCTCGAGTTCCCATACGCCGTCGACATGGTCGAGGGGAATGAGTTCGACACCGTTTATCACGAGCACATCTTCTATTTTTCGCTTACGGCTTTGAAGCCAGTCTTCGAGCGGCACGGGTTGGAAATTTTCCATGTCGAGCGCCTGCCGATCCACGGTGGCTCGCTGCGGCTGTTTGCTGGACATCGCGGTGAGTTCGCGATCGAGAACTCTGTCGAGATGCTGTCGCTGGAGGAATCCGCAAAGGGTGTCGGAGAGATCGAGTTCTACCATGATGTTTCGCGCGCGGCGCATCACGTGAAGACGTCCCTCGCACGGCTGCTAGGCGGCCTCAAGAAGATGGGCAAATCGGTCGCGGGCTACGGCGCGTCGGCGAAAGGCAGCACGTTGCTCAACTTTGTTCAGCCCGATCCCGGGACGCTCGACTTCATCGCCGATCGCAGCCCCCACAAGCGAGACACCTTCACGCCAGGCCTGCATGTGCCCGTCGTCGGACCCGAAGCTCTGCTCGAGCGCCGGCCTGATTACACGCTGCTGCTGACGTGGAACTTCGCGGCAGAAATTCTGCAACAGCAGCAGGCATATCGGGCAGCCGGAGGGAAGTTCATCATTCCTGTGCCTCACCTGAAGGTTGTGGAGTGAAGTTTTCGTCGACGCGGTTACCGGGCGTCTGGGTGATCGATCTTGAACCGAGGACGGATGAACGTGGCTTGTTTGCCCGCACGTACTGCGATGAGGAATTCGCCGCGCACGGCCTGAACACGCGCTGGCCTCAGGCAAATACCTCATTCACAAAGCGCCGCGGCATGATCCGCGGCATGCATTTCCAAGCCGAGCCGCACCCGGAGATCAAGGTGGTTCGTTGCACGGCTGGAGCCATTCAGGACGTCGTGGTCGATGTGCGGTCCAGCTCGTCGACGTTTGGCAAGTGGGAGGCATTCGAGCTCACAGCGGAGAACCGCCGCAGTCTCTACATTCCGGCCGGTTTCGCGCACGGGTTTCAGTGTCTTGTCGACTCCTGCGAGGTCGCCTACCTGATGTCCGACTACTACGTTGCAGGTCTCGCCGGCGGCGTCCGCTGGAACGACCCGGCGATCGGAATCGAGTGGCCGGTGGCCCACTCCGCGGTTTCTGCTCGCGACGCCGAACTTCCTCTGCTGGGCGAGCTGTCGTGAAGATTTACGTGACCGGCGAGTCCGGGTTTATCGGCTCTGCCTTTTGCAGGCTCGCAGGGAAACGCGGCCATGTGGTCAGAGGACTCGCGCCGGCGCGGCTTGAGAACCCGCCTTGGGAAGAGATCAAGCAGTTCGCTCCCGATGCATGCGTGCACACAGCGTGGATCGCCACTCCAGGGCAGTATCTCACGGCCGAGAGCAACCGCGATTACGCGGAGTGGAGCATCGCGTTTCTGCGGCAGATGTCCGCGCTGGGAACGCGACACCTGGTCGCCCTCGGCACGTGTATCGAGTATGCGCCGTCTTCTGCGCCGCTGAGGGAGGGAGCGAGTCCTCTCGGTCCGACTTCGCCTTACGCGGTCAGCAAAGACAGGGTCCGCCAGGCGATGGAAGCAGACGCAGGCGAGGGGAACTGCACCTTCGCGTGGGCGCGCATTTTCTACCCGTATGGGGTAGGGGAACACCCGCGACGGCTATCCAGCATCATCGCGAAGTCGTTGATGGAAGATCGCGAGGTGGTGCTGAACACGCCCGCAAGCGTGAAGGATTACATCTACATCGACGATGTGGCGTCGGCTCTGCTCGCGATTGCCGAAGCCGGCTACAACGGCCCGGTAAATGTCGGTTCCGGCACCGGCACTGAAGTGCGGGCGATCGCAGCCACGCTGGCGCAGCTGCTCGGCAGATCGCATCTCGTGCGTGAACCCGACGTCGCATCGCCGGACGAGTACCCGTTCGTCGTCGCGGACACGTCGGTGCTTCGAGGGCTCGGCTGGCGCCCGGACGTGTCGCTGCGCGACGGCCTGCAAAAGCTAGTGGAGGCCCTATCGTGACGCCGATGTCTCCATTGGTCTCGGTCTGCATTCCGGTTTACAACGCGGAGCCGTACCTCGCGGAGACGTTCGCCTCCGTGCTCGGGCAAACGTATGCAAATTGGGAGATGATCATCGTCGAGAACTGCTCGACCGATAATTCCCGCGCGCTCATCCAGCGACTGATCGACGATGCGCACGACGCAAGGATCCGCGTCTACACGAATGACACGCACCTCGACATGGCGGGGAACATGAATCGTGCGTTGTCGCTGGCGGGCGGCGAATACGTGAAGCTGCTCTGCGCAGACGATACGATTGTGCCGCATTGTCTCGCTAGGCAGGTCGACGCGTTGCAACAGCACACCACGGCTGTGCTCGCGGGTTGTAGTCGCAACATCACGGCGCCGGACGGAAAGACTTTGCTCGTGCGGTCGTCCTTCGCGGAAACAGCGCTTTATAAGGGGCGGACGGTGATCGAGCGCTGCATCCGCTCGGCGACCAATCTGATCGGCGAGCCGACTTCTGTGCTGCTGCGTTCCTCGGTGCTGAAGATCGAGCCCCACCTGAGCGAACACGGCCGGTACTGGATCGACTTCGAGCTCTGGAGCCGGCTGCTGCTCCACGGCGACATGTTCTACGACAAGGAGCCGCTCGCGCAGTTCCGTCTGCACGGCGGGGCCGCCACGCGCACTTTTCAGCGGGCCACCGTCGATGATTTTCTCGCCATCGCTGATCGTATACTAAGCCGCACCGGCGGCAGGCTCACTGCGCCGCAGCGCGCCTGGGTCCACGTGAAAATCCGCCTGATGCACATCGCGCGTCGGCTGCTTTATCGCCGCGTTGCAGGTTAGGGAGACACGAGTGGTGACCGAGCAACTACACGGCAGCGAGCAGGAGAGTCGACAAGCACCGGCGGCGTCGCCACTCACGGGCACGTCGATGCGGGAGTTCATCCGCTTCATCATCTTCGGCACGCTGAACACATTCCTCAGCTACTCGATCTACGTCGCGCTCCTGTTCGTCGTCAGCTATCCGGTCGCCTACACCCTTTCGTTCGTCGCAGGCATGTTCATTTCCTACTGCCTGAATGCACGCTTCGTGTTTCACGAGAAGCTGCGATTGTCGCGCGCCTTGCAGTATCCGGTCGTCTACCTTGTGCAGTACGCGATCGGTCTCGTGATGATGTACCTCCTGGTCGAGGTGGCGCATGTGAGCAAGTTTCTCGCGCCCTTCTTTGTCGTGATGCTTACCGTTCCCATCACCTACAAGCTGAGTCGCTACGTGATAAAGCGCGGGCAGAATGGAGAATCAGTGCCCGCAGCCGGTCCATGATCGACCCACAGCCCGCTCCGCAGACGCAGGTCGTTGCGAGTCAGGCCGAAAGCCGGATTCAGCTGGCGCGGCGCTGGCCCGGTAAAAGCGTTGGCGCGGCCGTTGTGCTCGCTGGTCTGACCTTGCTCGTCATCGGCCTTCAGTTCTCTTATCTCCGCACCGTGAGCACGTCGATCCCGCACCAGGACGAGTGGATGCTGCTCGACGCCATGTTCCAGTCGTTCGACTCGAACAACGTGGTGGGCTGGCTTTTTCACAGCAGGAACGGGCACTTTGGGCTGACAGGGAAGCTGAGCTACCTGCTGTCGCTCCAGTTCTTCTCGTTAGACCTGGCGCCACTCCGGTTCCTCAATTTTCCCGTCTGTCTGCTCGGTCTGGTGCTTTCCGCGCGCGTGGTCATGCAGCATGTCAGCCAACCAGCGATCCGCTGGTGCGTGATCTCAGGCGCGGCGCTGCTGCTGTTCAACCTCTGCATGTGGGAGCACTTCTCGCAGGGCTCTGCGTTCGCAACGATCCTGGCCGCCGTGATCGGCGGGGCCGGGTTGTACTACGTCGTGCGGGCGCTTTATGCAGAGCGCGCACGCATCAAGAATCTGACCGTCGCGTTTGTCTGGATTATCTTCGCAATCCTGTCGTTCGGCATTGGCTACGCGGCGTTGGCCGCGGCGTTTGCGCTGGTAACGCTCTGGCTGTCGAAGCGACTGATCGGCACACAGCCCGTGGGATGGTCGCGACCGGCGATCTTGGGCGCTGCGGCTGTGGCCGCCACTCTTGCGCTGCTGTCACACCCGCTACTGAACCTTGGACTTCCGCTCCGCGGCTATCTCTACCACTTTCTTCTCGTGGCTGGAGCGATTTGGGCAAGCCCGTTTGAGAACCCGCCGCTCGCGCAGAAGATCGCCTACATCTGCGGCCTGGCGGTCTTCTCCGTCTCGCTTTACGCGCTGGCGGATTTTGTGACGAGTGATCGCAGGCGCGCGGAAGGGTTCCGGGCATTTGGCATCGCCATCATTCTGTTCGGACTCGGCGCTTGTGCTGCCGTCGCTGCAGCACGGCCAGGCTTGCCGGAGCAGGAGTTCCTGTCGTCGCGCTATACGCTTCAGACTTCGATTGCCGCGCTTGGGCTTCTCTTCTACTTCGCGACGAAGAGTCGCGTGTTGCTGGGACAGCTGTGGAGCTTCGTCGCCATTGGCTACCTGTTTGCCACCGTTGAAGAATGGCAGACCGGCCCATTTCGCCCCGCTGTCTACGAGAGTATCGAGGCAACGGTGCGACGGATCGAGACCGTGCCGGACGCAGAGCTGGCTTCCTCGTTGTACTGGAACGAGGATCTCGCGCCAATCCGCAGAGTTGCGACCCGTCTGGAGCGGGACCGCCTCAACGTTTTTCGAAACGACCGCTGACGAGCCAATTCTATGTCGCAACGATCACCAGATTTCCTGACCGGCCTCAAAGAGCGGGCCCGCTACTACGCAGAAGAGCTCGCTGCGAAACGGCGCGAGCTCGCGCCGCCGGAGTTCTGGTATCCCTACGGCACGATGACGAATGTCGACTTTCTCGATCAGCTGCTGACGGGTGAGAATCGCGATCTCCTCAGGAACATCGATCCGAAACGCGCGGCAGACATCGGCGCGGCAGACGGCGATATCTCGTTCTTCCTCGAGCACGAAGGCTGGCAGATGAGCATCATCGATAACGCGCCGACGAACTGGAATGGCTTGCGTGGCGCGAAGCTGTTCAAAGAAGCGACGGGTTCCAGCGTCCAGATCGTGGAGATGGATCTCGATTCGCAGTTCACGTTCACAGAGCGCTACGAGCTCGTCTTCTTCATGGGGATCTTGTACCATCTGAAGAACCCGTTCTACGTGCTCGAACGTCTGGCGCAGCACACCCATTATGCCATCCTCAGCACACGCATCATGCGCTGGAGCAAGCCGCCGCCGGCCGCAGCCGAGGGAGAGCTTGAATCCGAGCGTCAGCTGCTAGAGCATCTTCCCGTCGCGTATCTGCTCGGGCCGACCGAGTGCAACAATGACGCGACGAACTACTGGATTTTCTCCGAGGCCGGGCTGCGCCGAATTCTCGACCGCTCGGGCTGGGACGTCGCGGATTACATGGTGCTCGGCGCGGCAGAAGATGCTGATCCGTTCAGTGCGCAGGGCGACGCGCGTGCGTTCGCGTTGCTGCGGAGCCGCGTCTTCGCGACGTGACGGGCGGCCGGTCTGCGCCGACGCGTTAGGCGCGCTTCAGCACTGCGATCTTGAACAGATAGATTCCGAGCACGCGTGAATCGGAACTGTGACCGAGGGAGAGCGGAGAAGCCGCGCGTGGGACGCGAAACTCGATCTGGAGCTGAGCCGAGCCGGTGGATTCCGCGGGCACGTCGACCTCGAATTCGGCAGGTGCGCTCACCTGGAGATCGGCGGCTTTCACGCCGTTGACGAATACCTGCACATCCTGCGCCGGTAAGTCGGGCGGGTTGACCATTCCACCGAGCATCATCTTGAGCTTCAGGGGTCCTGGGTCGGCGGCGATCGGCAGGACGAGCTTTGCTGATTCTCCTTCCGTCCACGTGAAGGGCATCCCCGGGTCTGGTCCGGTCCACCCGGAAGTCCGGTAGCGCTCGCCACCTTTTCCGTGGGCGAAATCGACGGTCTTCCCCATTACGCTCGTAGCCGTCGCCCACTCGCCGATCAACTGCTCGGGCGTAACAGGCGTCCAGGAACGCTTCGGCGGCTCGCAGCCGACGCAGAAGACCATCGCGGTAGCGGCGACAAGCGCGAGCCCGCGAATGTTGCGCATCCGCTCTCCGCCGCGATGCGTCGCCGCAGGCGGTGTCACTTCGTGGCGGTAACGTTCAGGCGCGCGAGCAGCTGCTGGCGCTCAGCGTTGTTATAGAGCCGGAACTCGTAAGTGTGGTCGGCCTGGATCCACGGCGCTTCTGACGAGCCCTTCGGCTCTTTTGCGAAGAGCGCTTCTGCGCCTCCGTCGGTGACGACGTAGACCGCCGCGTCCGGGTTCGCACCAGCCGCGCCAGCTTCCCACGCAATGGTTGTCTTGCCCGGGCCGCCGGACGTGGGGACCGGATTCGGCGTCGCGGTGAGTGTGACGCCCGGCTGCGGAGCAGGGTCGGCGGGCGAAGCGTTCTTGCTTGCCGGCGATCCGCCGCTGGTCGCCGGTGTGGTGGAGTTTTCGCCGCAGCCCGTAAGTAAGCCGATACTGCACGCGCACAAAAGGAGAACAGCCGGTCTCAAATTCATTCCAAGGTATCCAGTCGATCCGCGCGGTTTGCAATGCGGTTTCGCTCTCTCGCGGAGCGTTGTGCGGCTCCGCGCTTTACCTAAGATTCCGCGCCGCGGTGCTCGGCGCGGAAGTCGCGCCCTGCTTCCGAGAGCTGCGCGACGTGCGACCCGGCGGCCCTTCCATTACGTCGAGCTCGGCGAGCAATTGCTGCAGATTCCTTTTCGCGACGTCGACCGAGAAGTGGTCCTGGACATTGCGCAGGCTGTTGCGCGAGAGGCGTTCCCAAAGTTGCTGATCGCGGTGCAGAGAGACGACGTGCTTTGCGAATTCTGACGCATCATCCGCCAGCAGAATGTCTTCACCATCGGTCGCGTGCATTCCCTCAGCGCCGATCGCCGTTGACACGACGGGAACGCCGTAGCTCATGCTCTGGTTGATTTTGCCCTTCACTCCCGCCCCGTAGCGAAGCGGCGCGACAGAGAGAACGCACGATTGGAAGAATGGCTCGACGTTCTCAACGTAGCCATGCACGACGACGTTCTCCGCTGCCAGCCCATGGATCGCCGGCGGCATCATGCTGCCGATGATGTGGAGGCGCGTTTGCGGCAACTCTGCGGCGACATACGGCATTACCTCTGAGCAGAACCAGAGCATTGCATCGACGTTCGGCGGATGCTCGTAACCGCCGATGAAAACGAAATCGCGGCGTCCAGCGAACGGTTTTACCGGCTCGTGCACCTCGTGGATGTTCGAAACGATCGCGACGTGGCTTTGCGGCAGTTCCTGCTGGAGAACCGCCTGCTCCAGCTCGCTGACCACGATCACTGCGTCGCAACGCGAGGCGATGTCGAGCTCCGTGCGACGGACTGATTCCGCCTCCTCGCGCTTTGCTGCGCTCTTCGCCAGCTCCGCTTCACGGCGGCTGCGCACGAAATGGAGATCGACGGTGTCGAAAATTACAGGGGTGGACGGCGCCGTCTCATGGCAGGCGTCGAGCATCTTCTGCCCCATCTCCATGCGCGAGAGAACGATCACGTCGAACTCACCTGCGCGCTCGCTGAGGAAATCGCGGAAGCTCCCGAGGTAAGCGCCGTGGAGGCACTCGAACCCGAGCTCCTGCATCTGCTCGGTGTAGGGCGACTGGTGCAGCTTGTTGCCCGGGAGGAACGTGACCTTGAACCCGAGCTGCTGGAAGATGAGCAGCAACTTAAGCATCCGCAGCGAGCCGGAATCCTGGTCAGGGCAAAGCACCCGCGCGTCCGCCACGAGGACCCGCCGTTGGATGCCACGGTCTTTCGCTAGATCCTGCGAGATCGTGTGACCGGCGGGGTGCAACGCGAGGCGGTGCTGCCACTTGGTGCGGAATTTGACCTGGTTGACCAGCTGGTAGCTCTTCACACCGCTGTCGGTGCTCGTGCCGCAGCTCTGCCCTTCGTGGTGAATCACCGTGGCAAACGGCTGGTAGTACACCGTGCGGCCGGCATCCCGCACCTTGAAGGCGTAATCAGTGTCTTCGTAGTACGCGGGCACGAGCGCGCGATCGAACCCGCCAAGCTCGTCGAACAACGCTTTCGGTGTGAGGATGCATGCGCCCGAGCAGTAATCGACCTCGCGAACGTAGTTGTATTGCGGCTTGTCCGGGTTGTCCCGCTTGCCGTAGTTCGCGCCCGACGCGTCGCACCAGATGATGCCGCCTGCTTCCTGAAGTCGCCCATCTGGGTAAACGAGCTTGGCGCCGACCACGCCCGCATCCGGGCGCGTCTCGAAGATGCGCAGCATCGCACTGAGCCACCCCGGTGTGACCTCTGTGTCGTTATTCAGGAACAGGAGGTATTCACCCTTTGCCTCGGCGGCGGCGAGATTGCAGTTCTCCAGGAACCCACGATTTGTTGCGTTCCGTATCAACCGAAGACCGCGGATGCGTTCAAGCGCCTCCTTCGTTCGATCGTCCGAGCAGTCGTCGACGACGATCACCTCGTAAGTGACATCCTGCGTGTGCCGCTGGATAGAGTGAAGGCATGAGAGCGTCACTCCAAACTGATTGTAAACGGCGATGATGATCGAGACTTTTGGCGACTCGGCCGGATGCAATGCCAGTAGCCTCGCGCGCTGCGCGTCGAAATCCTCCACAAGCGCTGCCAGTCGCTCGTCGGGAACGGAGAGCGTGCGTCCGAGCCGCGCAAAAACAATCGAACCGTCGTGCAGCCGAGCTTTAACTGTGATGGCAGCTTTGTGCGTGCCGACGGCGATCCGGCACATGAACCCGCACCGATCCGCTTGCGCCACGCCCGGGAACATCGCGGCCACACGGGAGCGCGGATGCTCGAACTCGCACTCTGTGGATGCGCCGCCGACTTGCAGCCAAAGTTGACGGATGCTCTGCTGCGGATGAAGCGCCCATCCCGAGATGGTGACAGGACTGGATGCCGCAACTTCCTCGCTGGGCGTTTCAATCTCGGCCATTAGCCGCGCCTGCTCGGAGCAGATGACGAGCGATGTCGCTTCCGCCCAATCCTCGCCGTCTTCGCTGAACTCAAGTCGAGCCACCTGCCGCCCCAGCGGTATGCAGGTCTTGAGAAGGAAACCGGAGCGACTCGCTTGCGGAAACTGCGGGAAAGCGACGCCCACATCCCTCCGCCGAATGCCGGACTCGCAGAGGAACGTTTGTTCGCCTACGGAGAGTCTTACTTTCGGAACCTCAGAGCTCGATTCGTCGAAGCACCAGCCAGCGAGCCGAATCTCGCCTGCGTGCGCGAACAACGGCTTCGGCTCGTCGATGTGAAACCGGCACTTTTCGATATCAATCATCCACCTGCGCCGCAGCAGTGAGTTGCGCGATTTTCCGCTGTGCTTTGCCGAACGGGAGAATCAGCTTCCGACAAACGATCTCGCGCAATCGAACCATTTGTTTCTGCTGGAAGCGAAGCTCTTTGGCAGTTGCCTTCAACTTTTGTTCCTTCTCCTTTCGGTCAGCCTGCTGCTGCTCGAGGTCCATCTGAACTCCGTGAAGCATCTCGCGCAATCGATCGCGCTCGCTCTCTGCTGCCCGTGCGCGGTTCTCGAACTCCTGCATTGCCCACCCGGAGTTATCGCGCGCCTCGGCCTGCCGCAACGCATCGGCGCGCGTGGCCAGTGCGTTCCAGCGGGCGTCCAGCAGTTCGTCGGCAGTACGGGCCAGGCGCTCATTGCTTGATTGAAGCGCGAGAGTGACCCGTTCGACGCTCCGCGCCTGTTCCTTCGCCTCCCGCTGATAGTGCTCTGCGAGGCGTGTTTTTTCGTCCCGTTCCCTTCGCAGTAGCTCCACCTCTTCGTTTCTCGCCGAGATTGCCCGTTGCGTCTCGCGCACATTTCGCACATTGAGGTCGACTTCAGCTTGCAGGATCTCAACGTGCCGAACCTTTTCGTCGAAGGCGGCCCGCGCTTCCACCACCTGTCGCTCCTTCTCCTGCACTTGCTGCTGCAGGATGACGATGTGCGCCACCTTCTCGTCGAAAGCTGCGCGGGCCTCAGCCACCTGCTGCGTTCGTTCCGCCACCTCCGCCTGAAGAATCACGACGTGCTTCGCTTTTTCATCGAACTGCTCCCGGACCGGGAGCTCCGACAAATCATTGATGCGAGGCTGAAACAAGGCCGAGAAAAGGTCGAGCTGCTCCGCGAGGCGCGAGATCCGTTTCGCCGCAGCGGTACTGTCGGCACCATCCAAAAGTGCTTCGTAGGCCTGCAGCACGACCGGTGGAGTAAGACCGCCGCTCGGCCGTTCAGCGTCACCGGGGTGGTGGGACGGCAGGGAGCCTTCGAGAAAACCGCGGACCTCCTCCTGGAAGGCAGCGGAGCGACGCTCAGCGAGATTGAGATCTTGCCACGCCTTCGTCAACACCGTGGTTGGATCAGAAAGAAGTTCAGTGTAGCTGACGATGCTGCGGGCTTTGTCACGCGTCGCCTGCTCTGCTTCGAGGGTGTAGCGCAACCAGAGCAGCATCGCTTTCGAGGGCACGATGCCGTTCTGCCGCAGGAGTGATTCCGACACTTCCCACGGGTGCCGCACCATCACGACAAAACATGGGTCGACCTTGAGTTGCTCAAAAATCGGGAACCACAGCGGAAGTAGTCGGCTGATCCTCGGATCTGCAAAACCGAACAGCGGTCGATCGCCGAAGTCTCGTTCGACAATGCTCGCGAGCGCGGCCTGTATCTCGCGGCTGCGGTCGCGTTCGAGCCAGCCGTCAGGGAGCGGAGCCTCGCTGTCCCAGCTCGCGCCGAGCGATGTCAGAAGTTCGTCGTGGAGCGCGACGATCTCGACGTGTTCCCAGAAACTGTTCTCGTTGTCCTTTGCCGGACGGGCGAGCCGGTCGCCAAAATCGACCCCCAGCCGAGCGATCGAGCCGCTAAAGGCGGATGTGCCGCTCCGGTGCATGCCCAACACAACGACGGCCTGTGCCCGGCCCGCTTGAGCAGTTCGGCGCGTATCTTGCGTATCGGCGGCGTTTGACGTTCTGTTGCTCATTCGTGGCTGCACGCGAGTTCTGTCGAGGGGCGATCACACATAGAGCGGCTGCGCCTCTCGGAGAGCCTTCGCACCAGTCGTAATAACCACCACCGCCTAATTTACAACCTGTTTGCGTGCTTTCAGGCAGACGGATCGGTGGTCGTCGCGGCGGCGGCACGGTTGACCCGAGGGTCATTCGGTCATTAGCTTTGCGGCCACCTTCGTGCCGCAGCTTCCACCGCCTCGCTCGCCGCCCGAAGTAACCTTTGCCGTGCAAGCTTGTACCATCGTCGCCAGCAATTACCTCGCGCAAGCGCGCGTGCTGGCGCAGTCGTTCCTTCAGCATCATCCGGGCGCCCGTTTCGCGATTCTGTTGGTTGACGATACCGCTGGGGAGCACCAGCCGCCGGATCGCGTCGAACTCCTTCGGTTAACCGACATCGGCCTCGAACCGGCCGAGGAATACCGCATGCCGGTCATCTATGACGTGACCGAGCTTTCAACCGCGGTGAAGCCGTGGCTCCTCCGCCATATGCAGCAAACAGGCACGCCGGAGGTCATCTACTTCGATCCCGACATCCAGATCTTTACGCGGCTGGACGACATCACAGATCTCGCCCGCCAGCACTCAATTGTGCTGGCCCCGCATGTCACAGAGCCAATCCCGCGCGACGGGCTACGACCGACCGAGACTGACATTCTCGGGGCCGGCATGTACAATCTGGGGTTCATTGCGATCGGGGCCGGCAGTGAAGCGTTCCTCGATTGGTGGGCGGTTCGGCTGAAACGCGAAGCGGTCATCGACCCGCCGCGGATGCGGTTCACCGATCAACGCTGGATCGATTTCGTGCCGGGCCTGTTTCGCAGTCACATCCTGCGCGATCGCGGGTGTGACGTGGCGTACTGGAACCTGCACACTCGCCGTCTGTCGTGGACGGGCAGCCGGTATGAGGTGGATGGCGAGCCGCTGCGCTTCTTTCATTTCAGCGGCTACCATCCCGAGGCTCCGGACGTGCTGAGCAAATTCATGGAGGACAAGCCGCGCATCGTGCTGTCCGAAAACCCCGCCCTCGCGAAGATCTTCGGAGAATACGGCGAGAAGCTGATGGCGGCCGGCTTCGGCGAGGCTTCTACGACGCCGTATGGTTATGCCTCCTTCGCCGGCACTGTGAAGATCGATGCGTGCATGCGTCGAATATATCGTGAGGCGCTTGCCAGATTCGAAGATGGCGAGACCGCGGAGCCTCCAAGCCCTTTCGCACCGGATGGCGCAGAGGCGTTCCTCGATTGGCTGAACAAACCGGTGCGGGCGCAGCACCCGATCATCACCCGCTACATGCTCGGGCTTCACGAATGCCAAAGGGATTTGCAGACCGATTTTCCAGACCCGCTCGGCCCCGACGCAGTTGCTTTTCACGAGTGGTTTATCGATGAAGTGCAGCGGGGAGAAGGCCCTCACCCACTGCTCAGGCCGCCAGACGCAGTTGCGATCGAACCATTGAGAGAGCGTGATGCTGCGCTTCGCAGTGCTCAGGACCGTCTGGCCGCTGACAACAGCGTCCCGTTGGCTGACTCAAATCCAGAGGCCGCAGCTGGCGGGACCGGGCCGGAGCTGGTCACGCCGGAATCAGCGCCAGACAGCGAAGAGGATGCTGCGTCTCCAATCATCGTCGCTCCGGTCGAACCGACGGCAGAGATCGAAGCTGACGCCTTCATGCCGCCCCTGGTGGCGGTAGCGGATTCCGGCCCAGAACTTGACGATGCGGCTACCATTTCGTCTCCTTCACCCGGGCCTCCTCCCCGTATTCCGGACGCGCGTTGGCGCTCGATGCGCATCGCATTCGTCGTTCAACGCTGCGGGAGCGAGGTGAACGGCGGCGCTGAATTGCACTGCCTGCAAGTAGCCCAGCGTTTATCCAGCCATGTGACGACGGAAGTTCTCACCACGTGCGCACTCGATTACACCACGTGGGAAAACTTCTACCCCGCGGGAGTGGAATCCAACGGCGGGACGTTGATCCGCCGCTTTCCTGTCGACGAACCGCGCAACCGGGACGCTTTCAACCGGCTCTCCGCTGAACTGCATGAGAGGCAGGCCTGCACGAGTCTGGAAGAGCAGGAAGAGTGGATGCGCGCGCAAGGGCCTATGTCGAGCGCGCTGCTCCGATACATCGGGTCCGAAAAGGAGAACTATGACGCTTTCGTCTTCTTCGGTTATCTCTACGCCACCACTTATTTCGGATTGCCGCTGGTACAGGAGAAGGCATACCTCGCTCCGCTGGCGCATGATGAGTGGCCGATTTATTTCGCCATGTGGGAGCGGATCTTCGCAATGCCGCGGCAGCTCATCTACAACACGGCGGTCGAGCGCGAATTCGTAGAACGGCGGTTCCCGGCGCTGTCCCTCACGGGCACTGTCGCAGCGGTCGGGATCGAAGCGCCGTCCGATGTGGATCGCGAAGCGTTCGCAATCCGCCACGGTCTCCGTGGTCCCTTCCTCCTCTATGTCGGCCGGATCGATGAAGCGAAGGGCTGCCAGACTCTGTTTGACTATTTCACGCGCGCACGCGCCGAAGAACTCATCCAGCACAAGCTTGTCCTTATCGGGCGCGAGGCGATGCCGGTGCCGGTGCACGACGACATCATCTATCTCGGGTTTGTCAGCGAACGGGAGAGATGGGAGGCAATGGCAGCGTGCGATTGGCTGGTCGTGCCGTCACCGCATGAAAGTCTGTCGTTGGTGCTGCTCGAAGCGTGGAGCATGGGACGACCCGCGCTGGTCAATGGGGAGTGCGATGTGCTGACGCAGCAATGCCGCCGCGCGAACGGCGGGTTGTGGTACGACAGCTACGACGACTGGGTCGCAGTTCTCAGAAACGTCACAGCGCCGCAAAAGCGGCGACTCGCTGAGCAGGGAACAGCATTCGTAACCGAAGAATATTCGTGGGATCGGGTTGAGAACGACTACCTCGCGATCTTGTCTGCGGCGCGCAGCAACACCGCTGATGCGCGTGTTTGAGGATTACGGTCGAGCAGCTAGCAAGCGGCGTCCGATCCAGGATTGGCAGTGGCGGCGCGAGCGACCGCTCTACTGCTCTGGCGCGGTGGTCGACTCGACCACCAACCGCTGCAGCAGTGGCGCGTGCTCAGCCACGATCGCCTTGATGAATTCTGCATCTGCGCTGTGCCGCTCCTCGACCGTCGTTAACTGCTGCTCCAGCCTTTGTCCGCTCGACGCCAGGTGCGCAAGAGACTGCTGCGCAGACCGCGTTTCGATGGTGTTCTTTCCGACTTCGGATCGGACGGTTTGAAATTGCACTCCTAGCCGCTCCACCTGCCGCTCGACTGCCCGGAGACGATCGACCCAGGACCGGGCGCGATCTCGCAGCGCATTCGCCTCATTTTGGACGTTAACAATGTGCGCGCCGAGCCGGTCTGCCTGTCCTTGCAAAGCTTCGAGATGCTCCCGCGCACCAATTGCATTTACCTCACGTTCAAAGTTGACAACGTGACCGCCAAGCCGATCCAATTGTGCCTGCATCGCCTGCAGGTGCTCGCGCGTGCCTGCTGCATTCATTTCGTCCTGCAGGTTATTGATGTGAACCCCGAGGCGGTCGAAATTCCCCTGGAGCAGGGAGAGGTGCTCATGGGCTCGTGCCAGCGAGTCGGTCTGTTCGGCAGCGGCGGCGCTTTGCCCGGCGAGCTTCTGTTCCGCGGCATGCATCCAGGCAATGTCGGCGCTACGCGCAGCGGCCACATTGGCGAGCCAGCGGCTTTGCGACTCGCCCGCGGAGATCAAGTCGGCGATGCGGTTCGCCATCTCGTTGTTGCTCTTGACGAGGGAGGTGATCGTCTCGATGAGCCGTCGATTGAAGCCGTCCTGATTGCGAAAGAGCGGCCGGAACGGCTTCGGAATCCAGCTGGCGACATTCAAGCTCTCGCGCGCGCTGCGCAGCAGATCGTCGAACTTCTCGCGCCTGAAGTTCACCCGCTTGATCGGTCGCAGTATCGGCGAAGGCGAAATATCGCGCACCGCCGGCGCTGTAGCCGTGCCCGGGAGGCGCCCAGGTTGTTGTCGGTTGATATTCCGCGCCACGATCTTCGCCGCTTCGGCGCGGACGCGCTGCATCAATTCGGCGACGTCGATTTCAGGGTTGCTCGTCTCGATCATACGCGTGGGGTTGAGTAATCTCATAGCCGGTCCATCGGCAGCTGCCAACTGCAAGTGAAGCTGTCGATCAAACCCGCGTCACCCGATCTCGTGGTGCCCTTGACACGCTACCGTGCCGGTGGCACGTGCCGCTATGATGCCATCCAAACTGCTGCGCCCATTTTGTATGCTGCGCGCCAGGACGCGCCAGTGCTGTGCCGTCGCATGTCTCGGCCTTATTGCGCTAAGCCAATTCGCTTGTGATAAGAGCGATCCTCCCGCACCGACGACGGCTGCGACTCCGGCCGGCGAAAGCGTTGTGGGAAAGGGAATCGAATTCGGTGCGGCGGCAAACTCGACGAAGTATCTCAGCTCGGGCTGGAGTACCGCAGACGAGCAATTCACATGGTCGGAGGGCACATCGGCCAAGCTTGATCTGCCGATCGGACCGGCTCCCGGCGGATTGAGGTTAGTCGCGAAAATAGCGGCGTTCATCAATCCCCCCGAGCTGCCGACGCAGCCGGTCGAACTCTACGCAAGTGGAACGAAGATCGGGGAGTGGCAGGTCGGAGATACTGCTGATTTCTTGGCGCAAGTCCCGGCCTCAGCTACACAAAAGGGGGGGCGTTTGCTGCTGGAATTTCGCACGCCACGCGCCCTGTCTCCGAGCGCTGCGGGGAAAGGCAATGATCCGCGCCTGCTCGGGATTGCGCTTCACCGACTTGAGCTGATACCCGCGACAGCGGCCGGCAACTGACCGGCAACACGTTCCGAGCAGGCTGGCGTCCGGCTGGTCGCACGCGCATCGCTGCCGGTGTAGTGCACCGCGTTGGAATCGAACCAACAACCCGCTGATTAAGAGTCAGCTGCTCTGCCAATTGAGCTAGCGGTGCGTTTGAGCTTTTCGGGTCAGGCTGAAATCCGAACGCCTACGTCGAGCCCCGAGGTGGTGGCCAGATTTCGGACGTTGTGACTCCATCTCCCCAATAAGGGATCGCAAATTACTCATCCCCGCCCACTGCACAACCGCGGAAGTTCTGCCGGGCACGTGGTGGACGGCAAGCGAGCAAGATTCCGGCCCGTAAGTGCAGCCGGCGTGACCGCACGGCGCTGGCGTTACTTCACGTTGTATACTGCCGCAAGGCGGCGCCCGTAGTGGCGTCAGCGCTGCAGACCGACGGCTGTGCAGTTACATTGCTGCTGCAAAGAACGCAGGGAGAGAGCCTTCATGCCTCATCGCGTCAAGCCGCTCGGAGTGGAGGCTGCAGCGTTCTGTCTTCCACATCACGGTGCCTCCGGCCGGGTGGCAGGCATGTTGGAGATCTCAAACAGTCCTACGCCGAACCCTGGCGCCGCAAAAAGTAAAAGACCGGGTGCCAGCAGATCGGGCAGAGTCCCGACAGCGCGCCTAGCGCATGCTCCGGCAGCGCGTGCGACTTGCCGGCCTCCAGCACGATCGTCCAGCGAGTGGAAGCGAACGCGCTCGAGCGCGCTTCCGCGTCAAAGCGAACCGATGGCATCGGCCCGTCCTGCCGTTCCGGGCAGAAGAAGACGAGCCAGCAAGATGTGCGGCTGTCGCATGGCAGGAGCGCTCGCACGGCAGCGCCGAACAACGCCGCCGCTCAGCGAAGCAACCGCTCGGGGAATTGCGCGCTCTGTTCGCGTCGGAGAATACGTTGCTGCCGGTGCCGCAACGTCGGGCCCGGCCGCTTCGGGTTCCAGCCTTTCGGATTCGGCAGAACCGCGGCCAGGAGCGCGGACTGCTCGCGGGAAAGATTGTTCGCGCTCGCTCCGAAGTAATGTCGCGAGGCGGCTTCAATGCCGTAAATGCCGGGCCCGAACTCGATCACGTTCGCATAGAGTTCGAGGATGCGGCGCTTCGATAGCAGGGCTTCCATCCAGAGCGTGTAATATGATTCGAGTCCTTTCCTGATCCACGAGCGCCCCTGCCAGAGAAAGATCGAGCGCGCGCACTGCATCGTGATGGTCGACGCTCCGCGCACCGGCGTGCCTCGCCTCTCGGAGCGTTCGATCGCGATATCGATTTCGCGCCAGTCAAAGCCATCGTGCTGAAAGAAGCGCTGGTCTTCGGAGATCCACACGTGTTTCAGGAACATCGGCGACACGTCCCGCAGATCCGCCCAGCGATAGTGCAGGCGTGAGCGACCGGCGCCCGACACGCTCGCGGCCGCTTGATGTAAAAGCATCGGGCGGGTGCGTGGCGGGTTGATGAACCTAACCACCGCGACCTCCATCGGCGGACCGAGCAGCAGAGCAGCGATGATGATGAGCGGCCATCTCAGCCGGCGGATCAATGTTGGCTTCTTCAGGTCGGCTACCTTACAACCGGTTTCGCGTCGTGCCCTGATCGTGTAGCTGCCGCGGCTCCCGCTGCGCGTAAGGAGACGCGCTTTGACGGCTGACTCGCATTAGTCGAATGCGGAGCGGCAATCGTAACTCCTCGAGTGACTCTGCAATACCTGCGCCTCTTCCGCTGGCACGTGCTGCGCTACATCGCGCAGCATCGGCTACTTGCCTTGCTGAATGTGTTGAGCGTGGCGCTCGGCGTCGCGGTTTACCTCGCCATCCAGATCGCGAACCACAGCGCAAACCGCGCCTTTGCGGCCAGCGTGGATCTCGTCGCGGGCAAAGCCGAGCTTCAAATCACCGCGCCGGTCGGCGGCTTGCGCGATGATGTGCTGCCCGCCGTTACCCAGCACGCTGGCATCAAAGCCGCGACTCCGCTCGTCCGCGGCTTGGTCACGCTGCCCGATCTCCCGGGCGAATATCTTCAGATCCTCGGCATCGATGTTTTCACGAACGAGCCGTTCCGCACTTTCGAACTCAGCGACTTCGGAGCGCAGGGCAGTTTCGACGTGCAGGGCTGGCTCGGCGATCCGCGGGCGATTGCGCTTTCGGAGGAGTTCGCGCGGCTGCACAAGCTCGCTGCGGGCGACACACTTCGCGCGCAGGTGAATGGACGCGAGCACACACTGCGGATCGCGTTTCTCATGCGTGGAGGAGCCGGAGGGACGCCGGACGAGCACTTCGCTGCGATGGACATCGGCTGGGCGCAGGAGCTTTTCGGGCGTCGCGGCATGTTGGGCGCGATCCAGCTGCAACTGACCGACAAAGCGAAGCGCGACGAGATCATCGCCAGCCTGCGTCCGCTGGTCCCGCCAGACGCCGGGATCGCCAGCCCAGCGCAACGCAACCAGCAGATCGAGAACATGCTCGGCGGGTTCCAGCTCAACCTGACCGCGATGAGCCTCGTCTCGCTGCTCGTCGGCATGTTCCTCATCTACAACACCGTCTCTGCGTCCGTCGTCCGCCGCCGGCGCGAGATCGGCATCCTGCGCTCGTTAGGCGTGACGCGGAATGAAGTGCGCGGGCTGTTTCTCGGTGAAGCGATCGCGCTCGGCATCCTCGGCGTCCTAGTCGGCTGTATCGGGGGAGTGCTGCTCGCGCAGGTTCTCGTCGGCACGGTCGCGAAGACGATCTCGTCGCTCTACGTATTGCTGAGCGTTCGCGAGACGGCGCTCACGCCATGGATGTTTGCCTCCGCGGCGGTGCTTGGCGTGCTCTCGGTGGTAGTGGCAGCCTGGCTGCCGGCTGCTGCAGCCGCAAAGATGAAACCTGCCGGCGCACTTCATGCCGGCGCCGTGGTGGAGGAGGCACAGACCCTTTCGCCCGCGTGGTTCTGGTTCGGATTGCTTTGCATCTTCGCTGCTGGTGTCGCCTCGTATCTTGCGCTGACAACCGGGCCGCCATGGATCGGCTTTGGTGCTGCGTTTTTCGTTCTGGTCGGCTTCTCGTTCATCGTGCCGAGTGTGACCTCGCGCTTCAGCGCGATCGCTTCTCGCGTGCTGAGCGGTGCGATGCGGCGGGTGGGCAAAGCGTTGCTCGAGCCGACGCTCGCGGCTGGGAATCTCTCGCGCTCACTGGTGCGGAACTCCGTCACGATCGCGGCGCTGGCCGCGGCTGTAGCCATGACGATCGGGGTGAGCGTGATGGTTTTCTCCTTCCGCAAGACGGTCGAGGTCTGGCTCGATCAGACGCTCGCGGCGGATCTGTTCATCGCGCCCGGATCAAACGAGATGGCGGGCGCATCGGGGTTCATGCCGCCCGAGGCAATCCGCTATCTCGAGGCGCATCCGTCGGTCGCAGCAGTCGACACCTTTCGCGAGCTCAACCTGCCGGTGCGTGACAGGACCGTAATCGTGGCGGTGGTGCGCGGAACCGACCGCCGCAATGTGCAGTTTCTCTACGGCGACGGCGCAGCGATTATGCAGCGCTTCTATGCTGAGCCGTGCGTGATCGTGTCGGAAAGCTTCACGCGACGCCACCGGATGAAAGACGGCGACCTGCTCGAGCTGCCAACCCCGCAAGGCCCGCGGCAGTTTCCGATTGCGGGCACGTTCTACGATTACACGCGTGACCAGGGTATCGTTTACATGAGCCAGGCGACGTTCCTCCCGATCTGGAATGATGACCGCGTGCATAGCGTCGCTGTCTACCTGCACCCCGGCGGCTCGCCTGCGGACGTCGCCTCTGCCTTCCGCACGGAGATGAGCGCAGCGGGTCAGTTCATCACGTTCTCAAATCGCGAGCTGCGCACCCGCATCTTCGAGATCTTCGATCAGACGTTTGCAGTTACGTACGTGCTGCGCACGATCGCTGTGATCGTGGCGATTATCGGCATTTGTCTCACGCTCACCACGCTGATCACGGAGCGAACGCGCGAGCTCGCGGTGCTGCGCGCGATCGGCGGAAGCGCCGCGCAACTGCGTAAGTTGCTGCTCTGGGAATCGGGGATGATCGGGTTACTCGCGGCGCTCGTTGGGCTGGCCTCCGGTGTGTGCCTGTCGTTTGTGCTCACCGGCGTGATCAATCGTGCCTTCTTCGGCTGGACGATTCAGCTCGCGTTTCCGTGGAGCTCGCTTGCCTTCACGCCGGTGTGGATCGTGGCCGCCGGAATCATCGCCGGTGTCTTCCCGGCGTGGCGCGCGGGACGGTTGGCGCTTGCGGGAGCGTTACGCACGGAATGAAACGTCATCTCGACCGGAGTGGAGAGATCCCGGTGCAGCGTCGACGGTACTGCCACGGGATTCCTCGACTCCGCTTCGCTGCGCTCGGAATGACAGTGCTTTTCACGGCGGCTTGTTGTCTGGCCGGGGATTGGAAGCTCGCCGAGGCCGGCTGGCGCTACGAGTTCCCTCGGGACCACTCGATCCATGAGGAGTTCAAGACGGAGTGGTGGTACTTCACGGGAAACCTGGCCGACTCGAGCGGGCGGCGCTTCGGGTATCAGCTCACGTTTTTCCGCCACGGCGTTCGTCACCCTGCAGCGCGCGATCCCGAGATGTCGCGCTTCGTCGTGGGGGACCTGAAGTTCTCGCACTTCACCGTCACCGATGTGGCCGGCCGGCAGTTTCAATTTCAACAGAAGACGAGTCGCGGCGCGTTCGGTGAAGCCGGCTTCAACGACGGAGAGCGCATCGCATGGATCCAATCCTGGACGCTGCGGCGGGACCGCGACGATGTCTTCCACCTCAGCGCTGATATGCCCGATGCAGCGATCGAGCTTCAGCTGCGCGGCTCGAAACTGCCGGTGATCCATGGCGAGGACGGCATCAGCCGAAAGGCAGCGAGTGAGGGGCATGCGTCGCATTACTATTCGATGACGCGGCTCGAGACTTCGGGTGAGGTGCGCATCGGCGGCCGCAGTTTTCAGGTGACCGGCCAAAGCTGGTTCGATCATGAATGGGCGACGAATCAGCTCGCACCTGGGCAGATCGGGTGGGATTGGCTTTCGGTGCAATTCGACGACAACACGGAACTGATGCTCTACCAAATGCGCCTCGAAAACGGGATGTCGGACCCGAGCTCAAGCGGGACGATCATCTCACCGGACGGCAGCAGCATGCATCTTACCCGCGCTTCGTACACGATGAAGCCGACACGCTTCTGGAAGAGCAAGCGGACCGGTGCGCAATATCCGATCGCGTGGCAGGTCGAAGTACCCGGACAGCGGATGGAATTGACCGTGACCACGCCCGTCGAGGATCAGGAGCTCGCCTTGCTTCCGCTCGCGTACTGGGAAGGCGCAGTCGAGGTCGAGGGCACCCGCGACGGCAAGCCGCTCCGCGGGCGCGGCTATCTTGAGCTCACCGGCTACGGCGCACCGCTGCGGGAGTTGAGCCGGTAAATCTTCGAGCTATTCGGATTGTGAGCGCGCGGGCCCTCCTCATCTTCCTCACGGCGCTTCTGGTTGTCTTCGCGGTGTATCGCCGGTCGCCGAGCCATTTCTTGCGAGCGGAGAGCGGCTCGTATCTGATCCTCTCGCATTCCGATGCGCAGACGCGGCGGGCATCAGAGATCGAGCTCGTCCGCTACAGCTTCAATGGGCACTACACGCCGCTCGCGTTCCTCGCCGAATTCCGTATCGCGCGCCTGATCGGCACGAACGGAAAGATTTGGCGTGCGCGACAGATCATCGTCCTCGCGCTTGTCGCTGCTGGTGTGTTTGCCTTCGGCCGCTTCGTCACTGGCGTGTTTGGGGTAAGCGCATCGGCGGCAAGCGCGACCGCCGCGGCGCTCGCCGCGAGTGTCGCCTTTCAACCGCAGATGTTCGACTTCATCAGCTGGCCATTCATGATCCTGCAGCTGCTCTGGATCGGCCTCGCGCTGCTGGTGGTGTCCGCGCTGCTGCGATTCGTCGCGGAACCGGCGGCGGGGCGCTGGCTCTGGATCGCGGCGGGCGCGGCGTATGGCTCCATGCACGTCTCGGGGCTGGGGCTCGTGCTCGTCGGTGCGACGGCTATCGTGCTTGGCGGAATTCTGTTCATCGCGCGGCGGAGTGGATCGCCCGATTTTCGGCCCAACACGCGGCTCGTCAGCGCCGCTCTCGTGGCGATGCTGTCGCTGGGCGCGGTGCACTCCGGCGCGATGCTCCTTCTCGAGTATGGCCCTCCATCACCGACTCCGGCAAACGCTTCACTCGACGCCGCGAGATACTTTCTCGGTTTCTTCTGGCAGTTTGCGATCGCTGGCCTAACGAGCTTTCTGCCGGCTGCGGTCGCAAGCACGAACGGCCCGACGCTCGCATACCTGTGGCCGGCTGGCGTGCTGTTACTCGGTGCACTCACCTGGGCGCTCGCCGCGCTGGCGGCTCGTGCCTCCGTGCGGCCGGATCGTGAACGGCTCGCGTGCTTCGTCCTCCATGCCTTCTCCATCTCCGCCTTTTGCGTGCTGGCGCTGCTCGTGGTCTTACGTCTGCGCGGCGTGCCGGCGGAGGAGCTGGGCGACAAGCTCGGGAACTACACGTGGGGACCGCGGTATGTCATTCCGCTGCACACGACGATGCTTGGCTCGTTCGCGGTTCTGGTTGCGTCTATCGGCCGTCGCGCGCCGCGCGCCGCAGCCGTCGGCTTCTCGGCTCTCGCGATCACCGCGATCGTGGCCCAGGCGGAGTTTCAGCAGCGTGCCGCCAGGCACCTCGGCCCAGCCGCCAGCATCTCTCATGATGCAGCATGGCAGCTCGTGCTGGCAGCCGCTCGGGAGTGCCGCGCGCAGAATTTGCCGATACCGGACGTGCCGCTCAGCGCGCTCGCACAGGAGTTCACGGAGACAACACTGCGGAGCGTGGAGCCGCTGCTGCGGCATGACCTGAAGCTACGCGACGGCGAGGCGATTGAGATGATCCCGTGGCAGGAATACACGGCTGCTGGACGGCAGCGATATCGCACCGTCCCGGCGCTCAAGCGCCTCGAGCGGAAGCTCGGCTTGCTGCCGAGCAGGAAATCCTAAGCCTGCGTGTGGCGGGCGTACTGAATCTCGGCGCCCTTCGGCAGGAGACGCTTGCGACCGCGCTGGCGACGACGAGCGATACAAGCGCGGCCGGCTTTGGTGCTCATGCGTGCGCGGAAACCGTGCTGGCGTTTCCGGGTGCGTTTCGAAGGCTGAAAGGTGCGTTTCATAAGCAAGCCGCCGCGGAGCGACGAAGGGCGCTACATTAGGGACGAGAGTTGCTTTGTCAACGTGCCGCGCGATTCGCCGTTTAGGTCGCCCGCGCCCAGCGTTTCTACGCAAATGCCGTACTGCTTTTCCGTACATTGAGCCGCGCCCCGCCGCTGATTGTGCTACTTACCTGAGTCCGGCACCTTTGGCGCATGACAACGTCTGCCCCCCTCAGACTGAACGTCGAAGATAAGCTGGAGGCGCTTCGCAAACTCGACACCAGCGGCCGGTGGCGCTCGCTGGACGATCAGCGCTACTGCACACGCTGCGATCACGTCATCAGCGGCCGGCAGATTGAGGTCGCCGGCGGCACGCGTGTGCATGGTGCATTGCGACTCGAGTGTCCCACGGAAAGTTGCGCCGCGACGCCAGCAGACTGGAGAGCGGCGGGCCGTCGGAACACAGCGGCGCCGCGAGCGGCCGCAGAGCGGAGCGAGAGGGATGGCGCGGACTCGCATGATGCCGGTTACGTCTACATCCGCGCGAGAGGCGAAGGGATCGCGATCACGCACAATGGCCGCGCCGCGGTCGTGCGGCGGAAACGCTCCGGGCAGGTCGTGCGCCTGGAAGACATCGCGCAATTCAGTGAGCCGCGCGCGCGTCGTCCCCGGTTTTTGGGATGGTTGGCGCGGAATGTCGTTTCTCTCGCGACTGATGGTGGCCGCCTCTTGAGCCTGCTTCGGCAGGCGAACCGGGGCGGCTCACATCCCGTCCATTAGCGGCTCTCCGGAGTCGCGAGCAAATCTTCGCATCCAACCTGCGGACGCGCAGCGATTTAGCTGCCGATGCCCGTTACACGAACCCGCAGCAGTTGCGCCGCGCCCGCCAGGCGTGGATCCCGCGCATGATCATGGCGGTGGACGACGGCGCGTCGGGCGACGGTGGGGCACAGCGGCTCCGCATCTTCATCATCGAAGACCACGCTGATACGGCGCGCGGTCTCGCGATGTACCTCCGGTCGAGCGGCCACGAGGTGCATGTCGCGCTGGATGTGCGCTCGGCGAGACAGCTGGCGACTGAGATCGATTACGACATCCTGCTCAGCGACATCGGACTGCCGGATGGGAATGGCTGGGATCTGCTGGAGGAGTTGCGGGCGCGTCGTCCGATCAAGGCGATCGCGATGAGTGGATACAACACCGAAGCGGATCGCGAGCGCAGCAAGGCCGCGGGATTCGTGGAGCATCTTCCGAAGCCGCTCACGCCGGATGAGCTGGATAACGCGTTTGCACGCGCGATGAGCGGCGGCGGATAGGGGACGCCGCGCTGCGGCGCCGGAGGCGGGTGGATCGCGCTATAGGTGTTCGTGCGTCACCCACTTGCCACGCAGCTCGGACATCGCAGCGCGATCTCCCTGCCTCGGGGGCAGGCAAGCCTCGCGAGACGTGGCGCGCGCAGCGATCTGCGGTGCGCTACAGCTGCTGGTTGACCCAGGTCACCGCGAAGCGCGCGACTTCGCGCGCGTTCTTGAAGTCGAGCTTCTCTTTGATGTGCGCGCGGTGCGCTTCCACCGTCTTCGCGCTGATGTGCAGCTCCTTCGCGATCTCCACGAGCTCTCGGCCTTTGCCGAGTAGCTGCAGGATCTCCAGCTCGCGATCCGTCAGGCGATCGACAGGCGAAGCCGCATCGCCGCCGCCGTGCAGGTGGGCGAAGACCATCCGCTTCGACATGTTCTCGCTGATGAAAATCTCGCCGCGCAGCACAGTGCGCACAGCGGAGATGAAATGCTCGAGCGCCTCGCGTTTCATCACGTAACCGCGCGCGCCGGCGCGGAGCGCGCGCTCCGCAAACATCGTCTCGTCGTGCATCGAGAGGACGAGCACCGGTAGCTCGGGTCTCTCCGCCTTGATCGCTTTGGTCAGCTCGATGCCGTTGGTGCTGCCGTCGAGTCCGATGTCGACGACCGCGAGGTCGAACTTCTGCTGCCGCAATTCGCCGAGCGCCTGCTGGCTGTTGCTCGCTTCCGCCCGCACCTGGAGATCGGGCTCATCGGTCAGCAACTGCACCACGCCTTTGCGGAAGAGGGGGTGATCGTCGACCACGAGCACGCCGTATTTGTGTAGCGCGCCGCTGTCGTTGGTGTCCGCGGATAGTTTCTTCCCGTTGCTCTTCATGAGGTGAGACGCGGATGAAGATCGCGCGTGCTGCTTACAGGAACATCGCAGTCGGGGGGCATGGCGGACGCGACGCAGTTTCCGCGGGGTGAAAGAAATCGCGCGCGCGGGTTTGCTGCGGTCGGGAGGCGAAGGTGTGACGCATCGCCCTGGTAGGGACATCGCGCTGCGATGTCCGAGCGGCGTGGTAAGGTCTTTGATGGACGAACGTCCTGTGCGCGAGCAACGCGTCTCGGACGCCGCAGCGCGGCGTCCCTACCGTGCGTCTGTTCCCGTGCCGCCGCGGCGGGTACTGCCACATGACACGCCGACGTGGGTTGATCCTGCTAAGGAGATTTACTTCGTCACTATTTGTTGTCGCAAACGCGGCGTGAACCAGCTCGCGACGGCCGCGATCGCGGAGTCGCTAATCGCGACGATCAAGCACCGCAATGATCGCGGCGACTGGTTCGCGCATCTCGCGTTGTTGATGCCGGATCACATCCATCTGTTGGTCTCGTTTCCGCGGGATCGGCGGATGCAGACGACGATCAGCAAATGGAAAGAATGGACCGCGAAGTCGCTGGGCATCGATTGGCAGCGCGACTTCTTCGAGCATCGACTGCGGCGTGATGAGAGCTATCGCGAGAAAGCCGATTACATCCTCATGAATCCTGTGCGCGCGGGGCTTGTCGCATCGGCCGAAGACTGGCCATTCAAGTTTATCGGGTAGGGACATCGCGCTGCGATGTCCGAGCGGCGTGGCAAGGTCTCTGATGGGCGGATGTCCTGTGCGTGAGCCACGCGCCCCGGGGCGGCGTGGCAAGGTCGTTGATGGACGAATGTCGGGTGCGTGAGCCACCCGCCCGGCGCGGCGTGGCAAGGTCGTTGATCGTCCGAACGTCCTCCGCGTGAACCACGCGCCCCGGACGCCGCAGCGCGGCGTCCCTACCACCTTGTTTGCGTCGTCGTGTTTTGGCAGGGTCGCGCGCTTCGGGCGCCGCTACTGCTTCACCGGCACGCGGCAGGTCACCCTTGTCCCTTTGCCCTGCTTCGATTCCAACTTCAGCATGCCGCCGGAGACGTTCGCGCGGTATTGCATCATCTGAATGCCCAGCCCGCCGCGTTTGCCGCGGCGGCGCGGGGTGCCGTTGTCAGTGATGACGAGATGGATCTCGTCCTTCTGCCGCTCGATGCAGATCACGACCTCGGTTGGCTTCGCGTGCTTGAGCGCGTTCGTGACCGCTTCCTGCGCGATGCGGTACAGGTTCACCGCGATGGCCTCGCTCGGCACGCGCAAGCTGCGCGGGCACTCGCAAGTGCACGTCACCGTCTGGCTGGTGCGCGACGCGAGCTCGCGCAATGCCGAGACCAGGCCGCCCGAGCCGAGCTCCAGCGGATGCAACCCACGCGCGAGGTCGCGCGCCAGGCCGGCATTGCGATTCACCATCTCGGCGCTCTCGATCAAAGCTTCGCCGGCTTCGGGGTCTTCGCGCGCAAGACTCTTGGCGCGCGATTTCAGGAGGAACGCCGTCGCCGTCAGTTCCTGGCAAAGGCTGTCGTGCAGATCCTGGCTGATGCGCGCGCGCTCGTTTTCGCTCACCTCGAGGACCTGGCGCTCCAGCTTCTGCCGCTGCGCCATCTCCTGCTCGAGCGATTCGTTCATCGCCTGCAATTCCTTCGTGCGATGATGCACGCGCTGCTCGAGCTCCGCGTGCGCCTGCCGCAGTTTCTCGTCCGCCATCTTCTGCTCGGTTGCCTCCCGGGCCACCTTCGCGAATCCGCGCAGCGTGCCGTCGTCGTGATTCAGGCGCCGCATGAAACCATCGAGCCAGAGCCGCGTGCCATCCTTGCGCACGTGCCACCGCCGGTCCGGCGCTGCGCCCTCACGAAGCGCGCCCTCGATCTCCTTCATGTCTGCTCGTGTGGCGAGGTCTTCCTCGACGAAAATCAATGAACCCTTTTGGCCGATCGCTTCCTCAGGTGTCCAGCCAAACACCCGCTCGGCGCCGCTGCTCCAGAAGGTAATGTTGTTCTCCGGATCGAGCAGGAACATCGCGTAATCCGGCGCCCCTTCGACCAGCAACCGGAACTTCTCTTCCGTCGCGGTGAGTGCCGCCTGCGCCTCCTTCAAGTCCTGAATGTCGGTCGCGGAACCGAACCAGCTCATCACCTTGCCGTTGTTTTCCCGCAGCGGAACATTGCGGGCGAGGAACCAGCGGTAATTGCCATCGGCTGCGCGCAGCCGGTACTCGGCGTCGAAGACCGCGCCACTTGCGAACGCTTGCTGCCATCGCTCGATCGCCGCCGGCGCATCGTCGGGGTGCACCACGGTCTGCCAGCCCGGGCCGCGCAGTTCGTCGTGGGTCATGCCCGTGTAATCGAAGAAGCGCCTGTTGAAGTAGACCGCGTCGCCGTTCGCATCGTTTGTCCAGATCACTTGCGGCACGTTGTCGGCGATCGTGCGGAAACGCTCCTCGCTGGCGGCGAGCGCCTGCTGGGTCTCCTTGCGATCGGTCACATCGACGATGAACTCGACCCCGAACTCCTCGCTGAGCGCCTTTGCGCTGAACAGTCCCCACCAGCGGCTCCCATCCTTCCGGATGTATTGCTTCTCGTACGTGGTCGTCTTTCCCCTGCGCTGCAATTCCGCGAGCGCCTCCTTCGAAGGCTCGATGAATTCCGGTGCCGTCATCGTGTCCCACCGCACGATGCCGCGCGCGAGGTCCTCGCGCGTGTAGCCGCTCATGCGGAGGAACGCATCGTTCGCGTCGTTGATCGCGCCGCCGGTGGTGAAGAAAATCACGCCTACGGTCTCGATCTCCAGCGTGCGGCGCATCCGCGCCTCGCTTTCGCGCAGCTCGTCTTCCGCTTTCTTCCGCCGCGTGATCTCGATAAACGTCGCGACCACGCCCGCGATCCGGTCTTCGGTCGTGCGATAGGGCGCGATCCGCGTCAGATGCCATGTCCCGTTCGCCAGCTGCACTTCGCGTTCGCGCGTGTGCAGGTCGTGCAACACCTTCTCGACGTCGGCCATGAAGCCTTCGTACTTCAGCGTGCTCGTGATGTCCGAGATGGGACGGCCAAGGTCGGCCGGGATGAGGTTGAAGACGCGCTGCGCGGCGGGCGTGAAGCGATGGATGCGCAGTTGCCGGTCGAGGAAAATGGTCCCGATGTCGGACGAAGCCATCAGGTTGTTGAGGTCGGCGTTCGTCTTGCTCAACTCCTCCACGCTGCTCTTCAGCTCGTGGTTCACGGTCGTCAGCTCTTCGTTGACGGACTGCAGCTCCTCCTTGCTCGTCTCGAGCTCCTCCGTGGCGGAACGCATCTCCTCGTTGATCGCCTGGAGCTCTTCGTTGCTCGCTTTCAGCTCCTCGTTCATCCCCTCGTACTGCTCGACCGTGGCGTTGAGCTGCTCCTTGAGGAACTGGATCTCCTCGTCTGCATCCTGACTGATGACGGTCGACGGAGCGCCCTGACCGACCACCGACGCGTCCGCCGGCTTCTCGAACAGGACGAGGAAGAATCCTTGCGCGAGGTCATCTGCCACCGCCGGCCGCACGACTACCGTGATGACCTCCTCACCCCCGTCGAGATGCACCCGCGTCGGCGAGCCTGTGGCGGCGGTCTTCGTCTGCGCGGCCTTGAACAATGCCGTGCGTAGCTCGGTCTGGAGCTCCGGGTGCACCACTTTGGTGATGTTCGCCGTCGGCTCGCCCGCCACGAAATGCAGGTAACGCCCGGCACTCTGCGACAAATGGACGATGTCGTGGCCTTCATTCACCACCACCGAGGGCGGCCCGTATTGCTCGAGCAGCCGCAGGTGCAGCTCGCCGAAGAGAACTTCGCGCCGTGCATGGCCCGCTTGAAACGCGGTGACACTTTTCGTCGCGGCGTCTTCCGCAATGGCGGGCGTCAATGCCGGCAGCGGCCGCGAACGCCAGCCGGCAACCGGCCGGCCAGTCGTGAGCGGCGCCCTGATGGGAAGGATCGGCACCTTCCACGTTGGCCGCGGCGTCGAGCGGCGCACGAAGATGCGGTGCTTCGCGTCCATCGGCGTGAAGAGCGATTCCGCCTGGCCGTGGTTCTCCGCGCCGCCGAGGAAGAGCAGTCCGCCCGATTTGAGCGCGAAATGGAAAACGTCGAACACCTGCTTCTGCGCCGAGGTGTTCAGGTAGATCAGCAGGTTGCGGCACGAGATCATGTCGCAGCGCGAGAAGGGCGCATCCTTCAGCAGGCTGTGCGACGCAAAGAGGACCTTCTCGCGGATCTCCTTCCGCACCCGGTAGCGCCCGTGGTCGCGCATGAAGAACTCGCGCAGCCGCTCCGGCGTGACGTCTGCCTCGATCATCGCTGGGTAAAGCCCGTCGCGTGCGGAGGCGATGGCCTCCTCGTCGATGTCGGTCGCAAAAACTTGGATGCTTGGCGGATCATCCAGCCGCTGTGCGTGCTCGCAGAGCAGCATCGCGATGGAATACGCCTCTTCGCCTGTCGCGCAGCCCGCCACCCAGATGCGGACTTCGTCGTCCTTCTTCTTGCCTGCGAAGAGCTGCGGGATGTGCGACTCGATCGCGGCAAACGAGTCGCGATCGCGGAAGAAATGCGTCACCCCGATGAGCAGATCCTGGAGCAGAGCCCGCGCTTCGACCGGGTGGGTGCGGAGGAACTCGACGTACTGCGGGATCGACTCGAGCGAATTCACCTGCAGTCGCCGCGCGATGCGGCGCAGCACCGTCGCGCGCTTGTAATGCGAGAAATCGTGGCCCGTCTGCGCCCGCACGTCGGCCAGCACTTTGCCGATCGCCTCTTCGTCTTCGGTCTGGCGCGTCTCGTCGGAAACCGTCTCGCCGCCCGGCGCGTCCACCACCTTCGCGTCCGGCTCCGCGGCATCGAGAATTTCCGGCGGCAGCCGCATCCGCTGCTCGTTCCCGACGAACTCGGCCAGCTTCGCTGCCATGTCGCCGACCGGCAGCACCCAGTCCACCATCCCGGTGCTGATCGCCGTCGCCGGCATGCTGTCGAACTCGGCCTCGTTCGGGTCCTGCACGATCGAGAGCCCGCCCTGGGCGCGGATGTGTTTCAGCCCGATCACGCCATCGGAGTCCGTGCCCGAAAAGATCATGCAGACGGCGCGCTGCCCGTAAGCCTGCGCCAGCGTGCGGAAGAACAGATCGATCGCCACGCGCCGGCCCAAACCCTGTTGCGGCGGCACCAGGTCGAGCATGCTGTCGTTAAACGTCAGCTGCTGCCCCGGCGGGATCACGTAGACGTGATTCGGCCGCACCTTCACCGGCTCGGTGACCTGCATGACCGGCATCGACGTCTTCTGCTGGATGATGTTCGCGAGATGGCTCTCGTGCTCGGGCGAAAGATGCATCACGACTACGAACGCGAGCCCGGTCTCGGGGTTCATGTCCGCGAAGAACTGCTGCAGCGGCGCCACGCCGCCGGCCGACGCGCCCAGCCCTACGACCGCCGCCGGCTCATTCGGATCACGCCGCTTTTGCGCACCGCGGCGAGCGTTCTCGGAAGTCTCGTCAGTCGCGGCGGGATCGAGCGCCTGGCTCGGGGAGTTTTCTTCAGGCATTGGCGTGGTTAGTGTGGCTCACGTTGTTTTAACATACAACGCTGGCGCCATTTAGTTTTGCCACAATACGAACGCGCGAAGGCCGCTCCCCGGTTTGCTTCGCGCAGAAGGTTTCTGCCGTCGAACTCGCTCGTTTGTTGCAGCCGAAAATTCGCGAAATTTCCAACACTTACACCGGGGGGGTTACGCGATTCAGCGCTAATGGAAACGCGCGTGATCGAGGTGCCGGTGATCTGCGCGCGTTGTCGTAAGCGTAAGCAGACGCTGCCACTAACCGTCCGCGGCGCCGCCGATCCGCTGCCCGTTTACGGCGTCTGCCCGGCTTGCCGGACGTCACCCTCGCCTCGGGTTGCCACGGTGAAGCCGCGTGCAGAGACGGACGCAGCCTGAGTCTCTCCCGCCGCAATCTCTCGAGCGCATTTCCGCCATGCGATGGATGGCCTGCGGGTCAATTCACATGTGCCGAGGGTTGAAGCGCGAACGCTGAGAGGGTAGGGACATCGCGCTGCGATGTCCGGGCGGCGTGGCAAGCTGGTAGACATCCGCACATCCTCCGCGCGAGCCACGCGCCTCGGACGCCGCAGCGCGGCGTCCCTACCATCGGCGGTCTGCTACGCTTCCCATCCATCTGATCGTCTCCCCGTCACCAGCCGACGACCGAAAAATCGCGCCGGACAGGCGAAGTTTCCTGCCTCCCTCGCTTACCCAAACCTCGACGGAACTGGAGTCCCAGCTCAGCTGGCTGCGTGGCCGTAGCGGCTAATACGCGCCTGTGGCGGCGGCGGCGGCGGCGCCTCACGTAGCGAGCGATCGCTCGGGCGCGCCTCTCCATTCGTCCGCGGCTGTGCGGCAGCTCCCCTGAGGTTGAACCAGGCGGGCGGAAATTGCGCCTCGAGGACGTGCCGATGATGCAGCAGCACTTCCTGCATTCGGGTGTTATCGACGGTCTCGCCGCATGCGGGGCAGCGATAGGTATTTCCTGTCGCCGCTGCCGCCGTCCATTTCGGTGTCATTGCCATAAAGCTAAGTGGGTGGATTGGCGCCGTGGGTCGGCGCAAAGTTGTGGAGATGCGCGATGACGTTCTGAATCGCCGCGCGGAATCCCGTCGACCGGCCGTCGCGTGGCTTCGAGGCCGTTGATTGTGCCGGGAGATGCGGGCGCCTTCTCACCGTCCAGACTCGGCCTTGGTGTGTCACGGTGACGTCGCCGGGAGGAGCATCTGGCAGCGGTTCTGGCGGGACGACGGCCTCCCACCAATCCGGTCCCGCATTGCAGTGCAAACCGGGGCAGCGCAGTCGGAGCGACCCGGAGGAACGCGTTCCGCCGACGATCGGGATCTCCCAGCCATCGAAAACATCTCCGCAGGCAAGACAGCGCCGCTTGTCGGACAACTTTGTCCAAGGGCGAGCAGTATCGAGCCGCCGCAAGACTCGCAGCCGATGCTCCGAGGAGAGATCCAAGTCGAGTAGGGGCTCGATCACACTGTCATCTTGCGCGGACGACGGAGAATCGACAATCGGTCGCCGCTCCGATTCGGCTCTAGGAATAATTAGTACGCCGACGGCACGGATCGTCAGTTGGCATCCACTGCGTTTGGTCAACGAATCGCGGGAACTGTCGGTACGGCGTCGTTCACGTTCTGAGGAGCAAAGAGGCCGCTCGGCGCGTTTAAGGGGCGATGAAGCTTCCGTTTCGCCGCCGGCCGAGGCCGAACCTGCGGATGTTGCTCGGCTCCGCGTTGATCGGCAGCGCTGCGACGGTCGGGCTTCAAACGTTGTTTGGCCGGCAGTCGCGCATCCGGCACCCGATCACGACCGATTACGCGGTGGGCGACGCCGGCTTCACGCGCATCGTCAGCCAGCTTCTCTCCGCGCCATTGGTGGGTGGCAATAAAGTCACCGCACTGCAAAACGGCGAAGAAATCTTTCCTGCCATGCTCGCGAGCATCCGCTCCGCGCGACGCACCGTGACATTTGAGAGCTTCCTCTGGGCGCGCGGTGCCGTCGTGGACCAATTCGCATCAGCACTGGCGGAACGCGCCCGCGCCGGCGTGAAGGTCCACTTCCTGCAGGACGCTTTCGGCTGTCTCGCGCCGTTCGGTCGCGCGATGAACGAAATGCGGCGCGCCGGCGTGCAGGTGGAGTTGTTCCGGGTCGCACATCCGTTGCGGCTGAATAATCGCTCGCACAACAAGCTCCTCGTGATCGACGGACAGGAAGGCTACATCGGCGGCGTCTGCCTCTCGGATGACTGGCAGGGCAACGGCCAGACGCCCGGATTCTGGCGCGAGACGCATTACCGCGTGCACGGGCCGGCAGTGGCGCAACTTCAGAGCGGGTTCATGGCGCACTGGATCGAGCAACGTGGCGAGGTGCTGCAGGGCGACGCCTACTTTCCCGAGCTGGAGCGCTGCGGCGAAGATTGCTGCCAGGTTTTCACCACCTCAGCGGGGGACCGGTTCGACAGCGCCCGCCTCATGCTCCTGCTCTCGATCGCCGCGGCCCGACAGAGCATCCGCATCGCGAACATCTTTTTCATTCCCGATAACCTCCTGCGCGACGCGCTGGTCGATGCGCTCCGGCGCGGTGTGCACGTGGAAGTGATCGTGCCCGGCCCGGACCTCGATGCGCAGACGCCGCGCTCCGTCGGCAAGGCACGCTGGCGGCCATTGCTGGAAGCGGGCGCGTGCTTCTACGAGTACCAGCCCGCGCGTTATCACTGCAAGTATCTCACGGTGGATGATTGCTGGAGCTCGGTCGGCTCCGCGAATCTCGATGACCGTGCGCTGGTGCGAAACGAAGAGGCCAACCTCAACGTCTTCAGCCGTCGCTTCGCCGCCGCGCAGGTGCGCGTCTTCGAAGAAGACAAAAGCCGCTCACGCGAGATCACGCTCGACGACTGGCGGCACCGCCCCACGCACGAGAAGATCAGGGGCGCAGCCGGTGCGTTGGCGCGGTCACAGATATAGCTCGGGTGGCCGTGCGCTGTATCGCGAGCAACGGGCGAGTCCGAACAGATTGTGACTTCTCGGGCCTCCGGGCATCAGCACGACCTCGACGCAGTTCTCCTTCTTCTGGTTGAAGATCTCGTAAGCGCGGTGCCCCCGGAGAGCGGGAGGCGATGCGAGATGATGTCGTCGAGGTTGATCTCGCGGCGCTCCAAGTGGCCGATGTTTCGGGGCGATAGTCTTGAAGATCACTGGACGGACGGCCAGCTGCCGGTCGTCGCCCGGGGCCAGACTTCGCGCTCGATGGCGCGAAGTCTGGCAGCCCGGACGAACAATCGCCGAGGCGACAGATGTCGCCCCGTTTTCGACTTAGGCGCGGGCGGTCACGTGCGCGCCACGCGGGTGCCGTTCTGTCACCGCGCTGGTGAGGACGATCAGGATGCCGACGATCAGATGCGGCATCCATGCGTTCGAGGGCCGATTCGCAAATCCGAAGATCCACGGCGACGCGGCAAGGACGATGCCCGCAACATAGTCGTTCATCAGGTGCATGCGCATCGGCATCATCTTGGCCAACCCCAGTTCGTAGTTGGTCATGAGCGCCTGGAGTAGCGTGATGACCGCTACGACGCGTGGCACCCAGACAGCCGCGCCGCCTTCGTCAGCGAAGCCGAAAAGGTTGGGCGCGATGAAGAGGAGAATGGCGCCGAGGTAATCGGTCAGCCCGTGGACGAATGTTGGAATGAATTTCATGTGGTTTCTTTGTTGAAGTTGTTTGGTTGAATCTGCCGGTTTGCTATCCCGAGAACGTCGCTGCCGCTGGCTGCGGACTGCTCGTTAGGCCGACAATCACGAAGATAGGAATTCTCCTGATGGCGCGGTCGGGAGCGAGCCGTACCGGCTCCTCGGGTCCGGCCTGCCGGCGTGCTGCGTTTCCGTATTTTGATGGAGACGCCGCTGATCGAGCTGGATGGCGAGCGCTTCTGCCTGACGGTGCCGATAAAGGAGGCAACGGCATTCGCATTGGGCTGGTCCGACCTCGGCTGTACGGCGCCGCCAGACGCGCTTCGTCAGGCGGTTGGCATTCTCGTCATCGATGCGCTGCAGTTCTCGGAGGAGTGGCGCCTCGCGGGCATGGTCAGCACGTGTCTCGCCCTCAAATGGCCTGACGGCATTTCGTAGCGTCGTCCGGGGAGCAGCCGCGTTCGAAATAGATGGCACGTCGACCAAATCTCGGGCCGATCCAGAGCCTCCGCGCGTTCGTGAGAGTTGCGCTCCCGGTGATCTTCGCGCTCGCCCTCTTTGCGCCGGCGGACGCGGACGCGAAGAGCCGCCGCCGCAAAGACAAGCGATCGTACTTCGTGCGCACGATCCTGAAATCGGCAGCGGTCGCGCCGTTCTCCACCGTCATCATCGATCCCGGCCCTGGTGGGGTGGATCCGGGCGGGATTCGGCAGAACTTCATCCCCGAGAAGGGGGTGGCACTGGATGTAGCGAAGCGTCTGCAGAAGAGCCTGAAACGATCCGGGCTCAACACTTCGATGACTCGCTCCGATGACCGGTTCATCCCGCTCGATGCGCGCGTAGCCTTCGCGAACTCATACCGCGACGCGATCTTCCTCAGCATCCACTTCAATTCGGCCCCGCGCCGGGCAGTCCGAGGCGTCGAGACCTACTACGCGGCGCCGACCGAAGCGGTGCTGGCGGCGCGCATTCAGCGGAACATCGCGGCGACGACCACGGGCGGGAATCGCGGCGTGAAACGCGCGGGGTTTCGTGTCCTGCGCAACACGAAGATGCGAGCCGTTCTCGCCGAGTGCGGCTTTCTCACCAATCCGCAGGATGTCGCCCTGGCGGTGAACCCGCGCTATCGCCAGATGCTCGCGGACCAGATCGCGCGAGCCGTCGTGGAAGAGCGCAATGCGGTTCGTGCGGTAACGCAGGCGAGCGCACCACGTGTGACGCGGTTCTAGAGTCGAAATCCTACGGCGTGGCTGCCCGTCGCGCGCGATTCGGAGGTGAATGCAACGACGTGACATTGCGGTGGTGGGCGCTTCGACCGGGGGAGTGGAGGCGCTGCGTATTTTCGTCGAAAATCTGCCCGCAGATTATCCCGGGACAATCTTCGTGACCATGCACGTGGGGCAGGTCAGCCTCCTGCCGGAGATCCTCGCGCGCTCTGGGAAGGTGCCGACGAGCGCCGCCGAAGACGGGGTGCGCTACGAGCCGAATCACATCTACGTCGCGCCGCCAAATCGCCACCTCGTGATCAACGATGGCCACATGAAACTCTCCGCCGGGGCGAAGGAGAACGGCCACCGGCCGGCAGTCGACGCGCTTTTCCGCAGCGCAGCGCGTGAGCTGCGCTCGCGAGTGGCCGGCGTGGTCCTGAGCGGAGCGCTGGACGACGGGGCGGCAGGGTTGTTCGCAGTGAAGTCGCGCAACGGCGTTGCGATCGTCCAGGACCCGAAGGAAGCCGCCGCACCCGACATGCCGCTGAATGCGATGAAGAATGTGACGGTTGATTATATTCTGCCGGTCGCGCAGATCCCAAGCTTGCTGGCGGAACTCGCCCACGCCGAAGCAGGCGAGACGGAGGGGGGCATCGAGGCCGGCGAGATGAAACTGGAAAAGGAGGAGCTCGTCTCCGATCCGCCGTCGTCCCTTAAGCAGATTTCGATGGCCTGTCCGGAATGCGACGGTCCGCTCTACGAAACCGCGGAGGGACAACTGGCGCATTTCCAATGCAATGTCGGGCACGCGTTCTCGCCCGTCAGCCTGAGTGCCGCGCATGGCGAAGCGCTCGAGCGTGCGCTCTGGGTGGCAGTTCGCACGCTCAACGAGCGGATCACACTGCACCGCGAGATGCTGAGGAAAAATGATCGGAACGCCGGGCAGGAGGCGCTGTTCCGCCGGCTGGAAGAGTCGGTCAAGATCGCGGAGCAAGACGTCCAGCTCCTACGGCAGATCATCGAGCGGATTTAGCGCAAGCGGACGAGTGTCTCGTGCCCGCGACGCGGCAGCTGATTTTAGACGACTAGGATCCCGGCGGATTGCGTTCCCTCAAACGGGGGAACAAGCATGGGTTCAGGGAACGGGAAGCACACGAAAGCGCGCGGGCGGCCATCGCGAAACGGGACGCCTGGGCTGATGATGATCGGCGGCCGCGAAGATCGGACGGCGAGAAAGCGATCCTGCAGGAAGTGGCGCGGCGCGTCGGGCAGGGGAAGCTGGTGGTCAGCACCGTCGCGTCGAGCGAGCGGGACGGGCTCGTCGAGGTTTACGAGAGAGCCTTCACTGATCTCGGGGTGAAGCGGATTCACAATCTCGAGATCGCCACGCGCGAGGAAGCGACGCAGGCGGACAAGATCAAAGAGGTGGAAGGCGCGCAGGGTTTCTTCTTCACCGGCGGCGACCAGCTCAAGATCACGAGCCAGATCGGCGACACGCCGATTCACGAGGAGTTGAGCAGCATCATCGCGCGCGGCGGCATTGTCGCCGGGACATCAGCGGGAGCGTCTGCCATGTGCGAGACGATGCTGGTGAGCGTGTCGGGCGCGAGTCGCATCGGGTCGATGATTCGCTCCGTATGTCGCCGGGTCTGGCGATGATTCCGGACGTGATCGTCGATCAGCATTTCGCGGAGCGCGGGCGGCTGGGCCGGCTACTCGGGGCTGTGGCGCACAATCCGAAAAGCCTCGGCATCGGGATCGACGAAGACACTGCGGTCCTAGTCGAGCCCAACCGGCAGCTGGAGGTCTTCGGCTCCGGAGCTGTCTACATCATCGATGGGCGCGAGGTCACAGCGTCGAACATCACCGACGCGAGGCCGGATCAGACGTTGTCGATGTTCGGAGTGACGCTGCACGTGCTCAGCGCCGGCGATCGCTTCGATCTCGGAACGCACACGCCGATGCGCGGCGGTATTCGGACCTAACGATCCGCGCGTGGCCGTGGCGCGCCTTGCGCTGGGACAGCGGACGCTGGCAGCGTCACGCGAGCGTTTGCCGCGACTGTGGCGGCCGGCCGCCATGTTGCAGCGGTGCGTCGCTTACAAGTGGCCGGCGTTGCAGCCGGAGTGAGGCGGCGCACCTCCCGCCATCACCTGCGTTGTTAAGCGGGAGTGAGCTCGAGCGCGCCGAGCGGGTCGAAAGCCTCCGCCTCGGCTTCAGGTACGCGGTCGGCTTCGGGCGGCTGCTGCCATTCCCAATCACTCATCTGCGGCATCCATCCGCGAATCCAGTGCGCCGTCGGTTGTTGAAACTCGTAGGCCGGGAGCTCGCTCGCGCGACATCCACCGGCTGCGAGTGCAAAGCTTGTGGAGATCGCGGACGGCTGCCGATCCAGCTGTGCGTCTAACGAGTAAATGCCGACGGGATCGACGTGGCCTTCGCAGCGCCGCAGGAGCGAATCCCAGTCGCAGGAATCGACGAACGGATACCAGCAATGCCCGTCCATGGCCACGCCGGCATCCGCCGCGATCTCGCATTGCTCAAGGGTGTACTTGAACCACGTCGCGCGGTCGGACGCGGTGCCGCGGATGTTCGTTTCGCCGAGCAGGCAGGGACGCTGATAGCGCGTCCAATATTCCACGATCAGCTCGGAGAGGGCGCACGGACGGTTGGTCGGCGCGAAGTCGACATCCAGCTTCGGGTGCGACCACTGATTGTGCGCGTAGTAATCGAGCCCGACGACATCCACGTGCCCGGGCTCCATGTTCAACAAGTCCGCGCCTCCTGCTGCGATCATCTCGCGGAAGAACGGCCGGTCCGGGTCAAGGTCGATGCCGAGGAGAAGATCGAGGACCGCGAAGCGGCGATCGTTCAGGAGCGCCGCCGCTTCGGTGTTGCCGTCATGCCGCTCGCAGGTGTCGGTGTGAAAGTGGCGCGCGTTCGGCAGCAGTTCGCGGCAGATGCGGCTCGCCTCGCTCCAGGCGGGAAGCACGTTGTTCCACAGCTGGATCATTCCCGGCAGGTCGTCGTAATAGGGCGGCCACGCGCCGACCTGGCCGGAAAGCAAGAGCGTGGAGAAGGGCTCGTTGAATAACGTGTAGCTCTCGATCCATGGATAACGGCGCGCGAACGCCTCCACATAACGGAGGTAGGCGCCGCTGAAACGCGGATCGGCAAAGTCGAGCCAACCCGGATGGCTGGTGTGGTGAAGCAAGTCTGCGATCGGCTCCAGGCCGCGCTCCAGGAGGCACTCCATCGCTTCGTCTGTCTCACGCCAGTCGAGCTTGCCTTCAGTTTCTTCTACACGGTGCCACCGCACCGGGTAGCGCACGCGCCGCACGCCTGTCCCGGCCAGGAGGTCTAGATCGGCGCAACGCCGGTCGACGTGGCCGTTGGTTTCGCACACATCACGGTCGTGCAGCGGCGCGTAGGTCGACTCGAAGCCGGTGAGAATTTCAATCGGTGCGATGCGTCGTGCGGTTTGGTGCCGGCCTGTGACTGCCGGCGGAACGAGGACGCGCGGCCAGCCTGGCCGGGAAAGCGCTGCGGAGCAGGTGAACGAGTGGGGGAGGCTGTTCGGTTTGATCGACATAAGGCTGGGAGTTGTGCCACAGAGCCTCGACGCCGCGTTATTGGGTGGCTATTGGGTGACCGGCTTGATGTCATATCAGGGTTTTGCCTAACGACTCGTCGAACTCCTCCCTAGCGTGTGCCCGGCAGCGGGCCCGTTTGGCACATGGCTCGCCACTCGTCGGGATCCGAAAACCGCAGACCGCGCGCGCGTCGCGCGGCGTTTGCGTCATTGCCGCACCACGAGCGTGCAGCGACAAAAGAATTGCTATGAGCAACCAACCTAAAGACGAGCAGCAGCCGCTAGCGATCGAGAAGTCGAGCGCCGGGCAGGCCAACGCCGACCTCGCCTCTGATTCCGTGCCGGGTGATCGCAAGGCCAGCGGAGACGGAGCAGCTCCTCGAAGAGACGGTGGAAGAAAGCTTCCCAACCAGCGATCCAGTGTCGCCGAAGCAGATCACCTGACGCGGCAATCGTGCTATCGCGCTCCCATTCCCGACGCTCTACCCGTCGCCTTTGCTGCGACGCCCCACGGCAGCTCGCGAGAGCTACGCCGCCGCGAGGACGGAGCGGAGCCGGCGAAAGTCGAGGGGCTTCGTCAGGTAATCGTCGAATCCGGCCTGCATCCCGCGTTCGCGGTCTTCGTCCGTAGCCAGCGCGGTGAGTGCGACTGCCCTCTTCAAGGGCTGGCGCTTTCGAGCCTCGCAGACCAGCTCCAGCCCATCGCCATCGGGCAGGCCGATGTCGCTGAGCAGCACGTCGAAGCGCAGGTTTCCGAGCAAGATCAAAGCATCTCCTACGGTGCCAGCGGCCGAGACGTCGTGTCCGCAATGGTTCAGCAAACGCGAAAGCACCACCCGGGTATCGGTGTGATCTTCCACGAGCAGAATGTGCACACCGCTATATTCGGATAAAACGCGCGGCTGCGTGCCTCGGGCGGTAGGGTGGGGCTGATTTTTCGCTCCAGCTCGCGCAGCGAGTCCTGACGCACTTCACCGCTCCGAACCTCTATCGCATTCCTCGAGACGCCACACCACGTCACGTACGGAGCAGCACTAGCCGGTCGGCAATCCACGCAATGGCAGTCACTGCCACGCTACGGCGTAGCGTGCAGACGATAGCGGACGCCTCCGCACAGACAGCCGCCTTCGATGGCGCTCGCCATACACTCAAGGCGTTTCCGGTTGCATGAGGCTGCGGAAAAAGGCGGCAGGTTGCGGCCGATCGTCCGGGCCGGTCAGGCCGGTGCAACGCTCGCGTGTGTTCACGCCTTCAGTTCTACTGATTGCCACGCGAACGCCAAGAGGCGACCCGCGCGTCAGCGTCAGCGTCGGCGTCCCACGAGCAGAGGCGTTTTGTTAAGCAACACAGACGCTCCAGGCGCGCAGAACTGCGGGCGCGCGATAGCCGAGGGAGCTGCTGGCGTGCGCTTTGAGCCGGCGCGCGCTCATTCTGGCGCGTCCGTGGTGGAGTCGCAGCGCGTTTCCGTCGTGAATGGGAACGAGCCCGATCGAGTTCGGCAATGAACGCCTGCGGCTGACCATCTCGCTGAGCGACGCCGTGTCGTTCGCGATGGGGTGGTCGAACCTCGAGTACCGCGACCCGGCAGACCACCTCCGCCATGTGGTCGGCGTGCTGGCGATCGACGAATTGCAGCGGAGCGAGCAATGGCGGCTGGCGTCCATGTTACAAGCCTGCCTGGCGCACCGCTGGCCCGCCTACCAGGCGGATTAGCGTCTCCGATCGCACCGGCTGAGAGCGGCGGGCGCTCCACCGCCGGCTACGGTGCTATGACGGAGCCGCGACACCAGTCTGTGCGGTACAAACCTACCGGAGAAGATCCGGCCACTTCTCCTGGAGAAAGCTCCGGAGCAGTGCTGCCGCGCGCCATTCCTCCGAATACTCCAGGGTGTCGATGACAAGCAGCCCGACCAGCTGCCGCAATTCATCCGTGGGATGGATGTAATCCAGATCCGACTCGCCCATGACGAAAGGAATGGCGTCGCTGAGCGGAATGGTGAGTCGGTAGCGTTCTTCGTTCGCTTCGATCATGCGGGGTGTCTCCTGGCCGCGGCTATGCTGCGACTTGCGAACTGCCTCCGACCACGGACCCGAACAGCGGCTCGGCAGGCGGTGGCATGCAGCCACTGCGCAGCCGGGCTATCGCTTCGTCGAGGCTGCTGAAAATGGGCACCGCTTTCTCGAGTTGCACGATCTCGAACACGTAGCGGACCGGTTGCGTAGGACCTGCAATGCAGAACTGGGCGCCAGACTCGGCGGTGGCGCGCAGGTACTCGATCAGGACGGCAATGCCAGTGGAATCAATGAAGTCGACGCCGCTGAGATCGGCGACCAGAGCAGGGCAGCGCGCCTTTGCTTTCGCCCCAAAGATCGACCGTAGAGCGGGCGCATAGTGGAGGTCGATCTCGCCTTCCAAATGGAAGACGTCGATCTGATCGTGGCGTGATTCGCGGAGTTTCATCAGCTAGGGCGGGGAGAAGGCTATGGCCGGCGCGGACAGAACCCCTCAGGCCGCTCAGCTGAGCCGTGCGTCCTGCCCCTTGTCTGCCCGCGCCGGCAAGTGACGAGTAATTACCGTCTGCGCGGCAGCGGGACAATCGGGCCGCCGCCGAAGCCCGGAATGGGTGAAAACCCTACCCAGCGAGCGGATGCGCTTATGCCCTCGGGCCTTCGCGCCGCGTTCAGCTCAGGTGCCGCAGAAGGTCTGCAGGACACGTTCGTGTTGCTGCGGCGGTTCGGCGTAGTGCGAGAAGTTGCGTTGGTCGTCGAACGGGTTCGCGAGCACGGCCAGCAGTTCCTCGAACGGGCCGAAATCATCGCGATCCACGGCGGCTCTGATCATTGCTTCTACGCGATGGTTGCGCGGGATGTAGGCGGGGTTCACAGCTCGCATCGCCGCACCGCGTGCTGCGGAGTCGGATGGCTCCTGCGCAAGGCGCTCGCGCCACCGCGCCGCCCAGCTGTCGTATGCGGTCGCGTCGGCGAAGAGAACGCGCACAGCGGAATCGGCTTCGGGATCGGAAGCTGCATCAGACAAGCGGCGGAAGGTGAGTGTGAAGTCGGCGCGGTTCGCTGCCATCGCATCGAGGAGATCGCGGCCGAGCGCGAGGTCACCTTCCTGTTCTGTCACGAGGCCGAGTTTCCGTCGCAGGCCCGCCTGGTAGGCCTTCTCAAACGCGGGCGGGTATGCGCCCAGCGCTTCCTCGGCGTCCGCCACCGCGGCGTCGTCATCATCCGAAAGGAGCGGCAGCAGACACTCCGCCAGACGCGTCAGGTTCCACTGGCCGATCGTCGGCTGATTCGCGTAGGCGTAGCGGCCCGCGCGGTCGATCGCGCTGTAGACGGTTTCCGGATCGTAATGATCCATGAACGCGCACGGGCCGTAATCGATCGTTTCGCCGGCGATCGACATGTTGTCCGTGTTCATCACACCGTGGATGAACCCGACGAGCAGCCATTGCGCGATTAGCTCGGCCTGCGCTTTGACGACGCCATCGAGCAGCGCGCGGTAAGGTCGCTCCGCTGCAGCAGCATGCGGGTAGTGCCGCGCGATGACGTGATCGGCGAGCAGCCGCACACCTTCCATGTCGCCACGCGCCGCGAAGAATTGAAATGTCCCCACGCGAATGTGGCTGGAGGCGACACGCGTGAGCACGCCGCCCGGCAGGATCGTTTCGCGGAACACCTCTTCGCCCGTCGTCACCGCCGCCAGAGCGCGCGTCGTTGGAATTCCAAGCACCGCCATCGCCTCGCTCACGACGTACTCGCGCAGCACCGGACCGAGCGCTGCCCTGCCGTCGCCGCGCCGCGAGAAAGGTGTCGGCCCCGCGCCTTTGAGCTGGATGTCGCGCCGGACGCCGTCGCGATCGATGACCTCACCGAGCAGGATGGCGCGCCCGTCGCCGAGCTGCGGCACAAATCCGCCGAATTGATGGCCTGCATACGCAGTGGCGATGGCCTCCGCTGCGTCGGGCAGGCGATTGCCGGCGAGCATGGCGAGGCCGGGTTCACTGGCTAGCCAATCAGGATCCAGGCCGAGATGGAGCGCGAGCGCGTGGTTCAGCCGGATCAATCGGGGCGCGCTCACCGGCGTGGGCGGAGTGCGCGTGAAGAAGCGCGCCGGCATGCGCGCGTAGGTGTTGTCGAAAGGCAGTGGAGCGATCATGGATGCAAGCGGTGACGTGATGCGGCTGGCAGGAGGCCGCGTCACATTCCCGTTTGTATTACGTCGCGGATGGGCGAGAGTGGCCGCGTTGGATTAGTGTTCTGTTTCGGTTCGTCGCTTGGTAGGTCGTCAGTTGAGTTCGTCTCTTTGGTGATTCTGAAACCCGGTTCTCGGGAACGGCTCGCAGCTCGCAGTATCGCTCCACATTATCACCATGAAATTATACGTAGGGAATCTCTCCTTCGACACGACTGAAAACGATCTCCAGGATCTTTTCGAACAACACGGCCAGGTGCGCGAAGTCGCCCTGATCAACGATCGTGAAACCGGCCGCTCACGCGGATTCGGCTTCGTCACGATGGCTGATGCCGCAGCGGGAACCGCCGCGATGAACGCCTTCAACGGCAAGGAAATTCAGGGTCGCACCCTGACCGTCAACGAAGCCCGCGCACGCGAAGAGCGTCCAGCAGGCGGCGGCGGCGGTGGTGGCCGCGGCGGCTACTCCGGCGGACGCCGGTAATCTAGTCCGCTAGTTTTTCAGCCGGCGTCCTGATCCGTCAGGACGCCGGTTCTGCGTACAGCGATGACGCCGGGCGGAGGGACTAACGAGCGGAAGCCGCGAGCTGCGCGCGTAAAGCCGGTCGCCGCTTCAACTGCTCCGTCAGCGCTTCAATCGCGCGCAACGTTGACGGACTGATGTGGTGTTCCATGCCTTCCACATCATGCTGAATGACGCGCTCGTCGATGCCGAGCAGTGTCAGAAAGTCGGTCAAGAGGTGATGGCGTTGCGCAATGTTGCGCGCCAGTGTTTCGCCAGCAGTGGTGAGCACGAGTCCGCGATACTTCTCGTATTTCAGGAGGCCCTCGGCGTCGAGCCGCTGGATCATATTGGTCACGCTCGCCTGCGAGATGCCGAGGCTCGTCGCGATGTCCACGACGCGGGCGTAGCCCTTCGTATTGATCAGTTCGAGAATGCGCTCGAGATAGTCTTCAACCGCCGCAGAATTCCCGAGCGAAGACGGCCCTTTACCGGCCATATGCAGGTTGTGGCGCCGCCTCCAAGCGGACGGGCTTGCTCCGGCGCGACAGCCACGTGGCGAGCAGGCCTGCTCCCGGACTGAAAACCCACGCCAGCACAAAGAGCGCTGCGCCCATCACCACCATTGCTGCGGCCATCGAGCATTCTAGCCAGATCGACAGGTGAATGCCAAGCAACGAGCTCAGCGCGCCGTGCACGCCGCTCAGCAGGAGCACGACCGGCAGGCGTTGCGAGAGCAGCGACGCGGTCGCGCCGGGCAGAATCAGCATCGCGATGACGAGAATGGCGCCGACCGATTCGAATGCGCTCACCACCACGACCGACAGCATCGACATGAGCGCGTAGTGCATGACGCCGGCGTTGATCCCGAGCGAGGCGGCGAGCCCCGGATCGAACGAGCTCACGAGCAGCTCTTTGTAGAAGAGGATGATCAGCAGCAGCGTGAGCGCGGCCACGAACCCCATCCGAACGACCGGCTCCGGCCCGAGCGGCAGCCCGAACATCTGCACGTGTGGCGCCAGCGGAACAAAAGCGATCTCGCCGTAGAGCACGCACTCGGCGTCGAGGTCAACTTTGTCTGCGTAGAGGCTGATGAGGATGACGCCGATCGCGAAGAGCGTGGAGAACGCGATGCCGATCGCAGCGTCTTGTTTCACGCGCGATTTCTTGTGGATGACCTCGATGATCACCGTCGTCAGAATCCCGGCAACGAGCGCACCGAGGAACATCACGGGCGTGCTGCGGCTGTTCGCGAGCAGGAAAGCGATCGCTATTCCCGGCAGCACGCTGTGGCTGATCGCGTCGCCGACGAGCGCCATCCGGCGAAGGATCAGGTAATTGCCGACAAGTCCGCACGCTGCTGCGACAAAGAAACCCATGAGCGCGATCCAGATGAAGGTCTGCGCGCCGTCGGCCCATGGCGCGATGAACACGCGCGCGAAGTCGAACTCTGGTATCAGATCGTTCATGCGCGGCGACCCGCCGTCGAGGGGTAGATGTCTTCGAGGCCGGGAATGAGACGGCCGTGCGGATCACGCTTGGCGAATTGCAGGCGCCGCTCGATTTCGCGCACGGTTTCGGTGCCGATCACGTGCTCGATTACGTCGGCGTCTTCATGCACGTGGTCGGGCGCGTATTGCACAGCGTTTGTGAGGTAAAGCTCCCACAGCCGGTGGTTGCGCACAATCTCGCAGGCGCGCTGCCAGCCTTTCGGCGTGAAGAAGAGCACGTTGCCTTCTTCATGCGTTGAGACGAGGCCGTGGCGGCTGAGATCGACACTCTCCGCGCGCGCTTCTTCGATGCTCTCGCGGCGCAACTGTGCAAGTTCTCGCAAGGCGACGCCCTCGTCTCGAAAGTCGCGCTCTTCCAGCACGCGGTAGATCGATTTGAGCGCGTTCTCGCGCCGGATGCGCCCGGAACGCGAACGGCGTTTCCACCAACGCACCACGACACCGTGTTTCGGCCCGAAGAGGAACGCGCAGACGAAGACCGCGCTCGCGCCGAGCACCATGAACGGACCGGTCGGCAGGTTATTGCCAAGGAACGACAGAAACGCGCCGAGCACCCCCGCGATCATCCCGAACAGCGCTGCGAGCAGTAGCATGCGGTGCATGCGATCGGTGAGCAGATAGGCGGCGGCGGCAGGCGTGATCAGCATGGCGGAGACGAGCACCACGCCGACGGCTTGCAGCGCCACCACGATGGTGAACGCGAGCAACAGCATGATGCTGTGATGGATCAGCTGCGTGGGGAATCCAGCCGCGCGCGCGAATCCAACATCGAAGCTGGTGACGAGGCATTCTTTGTAGAAGACGGTGATCGTGGCGATGGAGAGGAGCGTCACGAACGCCATCAGCCGGACGTCGCCCGCGCTGATTGCCGCCGCCTGACCGAAGAGAAATTTGTCGATGCCGCTTTTGTTTCCGGTGGGCAGGCGCTGGATCATCGTCACCAGGCAAATGCCGACCGCGAAGAAGGACGCCAGCACGAGACCGAGCGCAGCATCCTCTTTCAGGCGCGTCGTTTGTTTGATGAGGCTGACGACGGTGGTGCCGATCAGGCCCGCGATGGTCGCGCCGACGAAGATTGCGAACGGATCCTTCGTCTGCCCCCAAAGGAAACCGAGCGCCACACCCGGCAGCACGGCGTGCGATAAGGCATCGCCGACGAGCGCCATCTTGCGCACGACGATAAAGCTACCGAGCAACCCGCAGGTGATGCCGAGCAGGATGGAACCGACCAGCGCGAACCGAAGCGACGGATCCTGCAAGCTGAAGAAACGCAGCGCCTGCTCGCCGATGTTGGTGCTGGTGAGATCGCTGACTTTTGCTGCCTCGGCGGATGTGGAGATCACCAAGCAGAGAGCGATGGCCCCCGTGGTCATTCTGAGCGAAGCGGAGCGGAGTCGAAGAATCCCGTGGCAGTACTCACCGTGGAGCCACGGGATCCCTCGGCTTCGCTCGGGATGACAGACCGGGCTCATCGCAGAATCCGCTGTTCTTTCACGGCCTCGGCCACATCCGAGAGGATCGTTAGCCGTCCGCCATACGTCGTTTGCAAAAGCTCATTCGTGAAGACCTCGCTCGTGGGGCCAAACGCCACGAGCCGCATGTTCAACAGGATGAGCATGTCGAAATACTCGCGCGCGGTCGGCAGATCGTGATGCACGACGAGCATCGTCTTGCCGCGCTCACGCAGCTCATGGAGGAGCGTGATAATGGCAGACTCCGTCGCCGCGTCGACGCCCGAGAACGGCTCGTCCATGAAGTAGAGGTCGCTCTCCTGCGCGAGGGCGCGCGCGAGGAAAACGCGCTGCTGTTGCCCGCCGGAAAGGTTCGAAATCTGGCGGTTCGCATACGGGAGCATGTGCACCTTCTCGAGGCAGGCACGCGCGACTTCGCGGTCTTCTTTCGTTGGTCGCTTGATCAGGCCGAGGCGGCCGTAACGACCCATCAGCACCACATCCATCACGCTCACCGGGAAGTCCCAATCGACGGACTCGCGCTGCGGCACATAGCCGATCCGCTGCAGGCTTTTCTTGAGCGGCTGGCCGAACACCTTCACCCAGCCGCTGCTGATCGGGAGCAGCCCCATCACCGCTTTGATCAAGGTCGATTTCCCGGCGCCGTTCGGGCCGACGATGCCGATCAGCTTCCCCTGCGGCACCTCGAGATCGATGCCCCAGAGCACCGGCTTCTTGTGGTAGGCGACCGTGAGATCGTGAAGTTCAAGGGCTGGCGCGGTGTCGTGCATGTTCAAAAACGCCAGGTAGCGCCGACGAATGGATTCACGTCATCCGCCGCGCGCGTGACACCGACGTTCACGCCCGCGTCGAGCTGGATGTCTGCGGTGAGACCATACGTCAGACCGAGATCGACAGTCCCAACCCAGTCGCTCTCGTCTTCGGTGCTGACCGCGCTGAAGAACTCCACGTAACCCGCAAGGTCGCCCACGATGTCGTGGCTGAGGGTAACCGTGTTGATGAACTCTGTGTGATAGCCACTGCCCGAGCCGTCCCGGTTAAAATCAAACTGCGTCATCAGTCCCATCTGCCATTCGGCTGGCAATGCGATTGCGAGCGGCACGATCAATCCGCCCTCCACGGCGTCGTTGCCAAGATCCTGCTGGCTGGTGGGAAACTTCACGAAGGGCATCAATGCAAGAGCCGTCTGGCCGCCGTCGTTGCCCCAGAGGTTGATCTTCAACCGTGTGACGACGTCGCCGAACCCAGAGCTTTCCTCCGCAATGTCGAAGGTGCGATCCTCCGTGCGGACGTGATTGAAGGTCGAGACGACAACCTGCAGATCGACGTTGTTGAGGAGGCCGACTTTGAAGTTGGTATTCGCAAACGACCAACTCTCAGTCGTCGTGTCCGTGGGGTCGCCGTTGAAAGCGTCGTAGCTGAAGCTCGCGAGGTCTGATTCGATTTGGAAATGCCCGGCGTCTACCGTGTAAGGGCTTTCGGTCTTGTCAGGCCGATCGGTGCTGAGCTCACGCATCAGCTCGCGCGGTGTGGGATTGAAAAGGTGGTACTCGGTCTTCGCCTTCAAATCGATCACCGTTAACCCGAGACGCGCGTCTACCTGCTGGTCGTTGGCGCGAGTCGCGTGTGCGGAAACGTAGCACGCCGCGCAGACAATTAGCATGCACACCCACCGTCGCCGCGGCATCACTTCAATCCTTCGACGATCGTGGTCAGGTTGTGTTTGATCATGCCGTCGTAGGTGCCGAGATCGTAGCCGTTCTCCATCTGCCCGAGCGCCCCCATCGCGTCGGAAAACAGCTCACCGCCGATTTTCACGCCGCTGTCTTTGCTGATCCGCTCGATCGTGTTGTGCGGCACGCTCGACTCCACAAAGACGGCCTTGATGCCCTTCTCCTTGATGAAGTCGGTGAGCTTCGCCACGTCGGCTAGCCCAGCTTCCGAGACGGTGGAGATGCCTTGCAGGCCCACCACTTGGAATCCGTAGGCGCGGCCGAAATAGTTGTAGGCGTCGTGGCTCGTCACCAGAATCCGGCGGTCGGGCGGAAGCTCTCCGGCTTTCTTCAATGCCCAAGCATGCAGTTCGTCCATTCGCGCGCGGGCCTCATCGCCTCGCTTGGCGTAAGCGTCCTTGCTCTTGGGATCGACCTCGCTCAGCCCTTTCACCACCGTGTCGACACACAGCTTCCACAGCGGGACGTCGAACCAGACGTGCGGATCGTAATGGCCGGCGAATTCCGGCGGCTCGAGCAACCGCTCGAGGGGGATCGATTCAGTGACCGCATAAACGAAGCGTTTGGAACGGGCCAGCGTCCCGAAGAGATCCTGCATTTTCCCTTCGAGGAGCAGGCCGGAATAAAAGATCGCGTCGGCCTGCTGGAGCTTCGTCACGTCTGATGCAGCGGCCTTGTAAAGGTGAGGATCGACGCCCGGTCCCATCAGCGCCTCGACCTGGACCCGATCGCCGCCGACCTCGCGGACGAGGTCGGCCACCATGGTCACCGTCGTCGTCACTTTCAGTTTTTTCTCAGCCGCGTAGGTGACGGAGGCAGTCGCATTGACCAGCAGGAGAAGGGCGCCGGCGAATAGAGTAGAACGTAGAAACATATATTTGGTGACCACAGAAGATTAGCCGAGCCTAACATTGTGACATTCAGCGTCAACCGAAGTTTTATGCGGTAATTGCCGACTTCCCGCGCCGCTCGCCCAGTGCGCTCGGTTTGCTGCGGAGCCGAAACTGCCGAGCACACGATGCGGCGCCGCCGCTCCGCGAAATCATTCACCCGGAATCAGCCGGCAGGAGGTGTCCGGCTCCTAATGTGCGTGCCTTCCTGACGAGTCGCGCTACAACCGCAGCAATGAAGGCCCTGCTTCTTACGAACGAATACCCGCCGCACGTTTACGGCGGCGCGGGTGTGCACGTCGATTATCTCTCGCGCGAGCTGGCCAGGCACATGCCGGTCGAGGTGCGTTGCTTCGGCGAGCAGCAGCTTGCGCGCGCCAATCTGCAGGTCACGGGGTTCGAGGCGCACGTGAGTTCGTTCACCTGTCCGAAGCCGCTGCGTTCGGTGTTCGGAGCAGTGCAGCGCTGCACGAGCTTCAACGCGACCGACATTGATGCCGACCTGGTGCATTGCCACACTTGGTACAGCCACTTCGGCGGCATCCTGGCCAAACTGAACTACGGGATTCCGCTGGTCATCACCGTCCACTCGCTCGAGCCGCTGCGGCCCTGGAAGCGCGAGCAACTCGGCGGCGGCTATGATTTCACCGTCTGGCTGGAGAAGACGGCGCTCGAAATGGCCGATGCGGTGATTGCCGTATCCGGTGAGACGAAGCGTGATCTCGAGCGGCTGTTCCACATCAGGCCCGAGCGGCTCCACGTGATCTACAACGGCATCGACCTTGATGAGTATCAGAAGGTGACGACAACCGCAGCGCTGCGGCGATACGGCATCGATCCGGATCAGCCGTTCGTGCTCTTCGTCGGACGCATCACGCGACAGAAGGGGATCATTCACCTGGTCCGCGCGATCGACCGCATGGCGCCGGGATTTCAGGTGGTGCTTTGCGCAGGCGCTCCTGATACACCTGAGATCGGGCGCGAGATGGAAGAGGCTGTCGCACACGCGAGTGCGAAACGGCGCGGCGTGATCTGGATTCGCGAGATGGTCGACAAGCTGACTGTGATCGAGCTCTACTCGCAGGCTGCGGTGTTTTGTTGTCCATCGATCTACGAGCCGTTTGGCATCATCAACCTGGAGGCGATGGCGTGCGAGACGGCGGTGGTGGCGAGCGCGGTGGGCGGCATCAAGGAAGTGGTCGTAGACGGCGAGACGGGATTTCTGGTGCCGCTCGAGCAGATGAACGAGAGCCCGTTCGAAGCGACGGAACCCGAGCGTTTTGCGGGCGACCTCGCGCACCGCATCAATCAACTAATGGCGGATCCGGATCTGCGGGAGCGGTATGGGCGGGCCGGGCGCAAGCGGGCCGAACAGATGTTTAGCTGGAGCGCGATTGCCGCACAAACAAAGGCGCTATACGCCGCGCTTTTAGACCGCCACGCCGAAGTTCCGTCCCAATAATGTCGCATCCCTGCCGACGGTGCAGGGTGACAGGCGGAGCGCAGCGTGCCACGGTGCGCTAACGAGCTCCTATGTTTGTCGATCGAATCAAAGTCTTTGCGCAGGCCGGTGACGGTGGGAGCGGCTGCGTCAGCTTCCGGCGCGAGAAGTTCGTGCCGCGCGGCGGTCCGGATGGCGGCGACGGGGGGCGCGGTGGCGACGTCATCCTGCGTGCCGACGTGCACACCGACAATCTCACGAATTTGTATTACGAGCCGATCGTCAAGGCGAAGTCCGGCACGCACGGCATGGGTAAGAAGATGTCCGGCAAGAGTGCTCTGGCCAAGGTCGTGAACGTTCCGATTGGCACGATCGTTTACCGCACCGCAGCGCCGGCGCGGAGAGCGGCCGAAACTGACGAACTGCACGTCGCAACGGGGGAAGAAGAGGCCGAGCAGCCTGAAGGTGCTGTGAGCGATAAGACTTTACCTGCTCCGGAGGACCAGATCGCGGACCTGGCTGCCGACGGACAGGAGTTCGTCCTCTGCGCGGGCGGTAGAGGCGGGAAGGGGAACGTCCACTTCAAGAGCGCTAAGAACCGCGCGCCGATCCAATTTACTGAAGGTACGGAAGGCGAGCAGGGGCACTTCCTGCTCGAGCTGCGGACGATTGCGGACGCGGCGCTGGTTGGCTATCCAAACGCCGGCAAGTCGACCTTGCTCGGGAAGCTTTCCGCCGCGCACCCGAAGGTGGCGCCGTATCCTTTCACCACGCTGCGGCCGAGCGTCGGCGTGGTTGAGCTGGATGAGTATCGCCGCGCAACTGTGGCTGATATCCCGGGTTTGATCGAAGGAGCGCATCGGAATGTCGGGCTGGGGCACGACTTCCTGCGCCACATAACGCGCTGCAAGTTTCTGCTCTTCGTGGTGGATGCTGCGGGAAGTGAAGGACGTCACCCCGTGGCGGATATCCAGAGCTTGCGGCGCGAGATCGACTTGTATGATACGCGCTTGTCGATGCGCCCGTGGTGCATCGTGGCCAACAAGATGGACTTACCCGAAAGCAACGAGAACATCGCCATCCTGCGCGACCGATTCGCCCCGGTGCCGGTGATCCCCGTTTCAGCTGACCGTGCTGAGGGGATCGGGGACTTGAAAGCTCATTTGGCTGACTGGCTTACTGTCGAAACAAATAACGCGCCCGCCGTGGAATCCGTGGCCGCTACCGCTTCCGATTAACAAATGGACAAGAGCTTCCGGGGTCGGTAACACTCAGATTTTATGGCTGATCGCGTCGTAGCGAGCTACTGCACAACTTTCTTGAAACCGGAGATGCTTCACATCTACCGGCAGGTCCGCTCGCTACAGAGCTACCGCACGTTCGTCATGACGAAGTGGCTCCAGAATGAGGACCGCTTTCCGTTCGACGACATTGAGTTAATCCCGAAGCCGCACATCAATCCGCTGCGGCATGGCTGGTTGAAGTTCGTGAAGCGGAAATCGCCGATCGAGTATCGCGGCGAATATCAGATGCTGGCGTCGCTGCTCGAGCGGCGCGGCGCGGATCTGATGCACATCTACTTCGGCCACACTGGCGTGCACTTGCTGCCCTTCATCGAGCGGTGGAGCAGGCCATGCGTGGTCTCTTTCCACGGCGCCGATGTGGCGTCGAAGCCGGAGATTCGCGACTACGCGCGCAAGCTGAAGCGGCTGTTCAAATCAGTGCCGCTGGTGCTGTCGCGGTCGCACTCGTTGAGTCAGCGCCTGATCTCGCTCGGCTGCCCGCCTGAGAAGCTGCGCCTCTGCCGCACGGGTGTGCCGCTTCGCCAGTTTGAGTTTGTGCGACGCGAGGCGCCCGCGGATGGACGCTGGCGGCTGCTTCAGGCCTGCCGCCTCATTCCTAAGAAGGGTGTGGCGACGACGCTCTGCGCGTTCGCGATTTTTCAGAAGGAGTTCCCTAAAGCGGAACTCGTCATCGCAGGCAAAGGGCCGCTTCAGGGGCACCTCGAAGAGCTTGCGGAAGAGCTCGGCATCGCTTCCAAAGTGCAATTCCGCGGCTTCCTTACTCAGGGCGAGCTGATGGAACTCTACGCCAGCGCGCACATCTTCGTGCACCCAAGCGAAACTCCGCCGGATCAGAACCAGGAAGGAATTCCGAACTCGGTGCTCGAGGCGATGTCGACGGGCCTGCCCGTGGTGGCAACGACACACGGTGGCATCCCCGAGGCGGTGGAGCATGGTCGGGGAGGTCTGCTTGTTGAAGAGCGGGATTTCGAGTCGCTTGCGACGGCGCTGAAGGAGATTGCGCGTTCGAAGAACGCTTTTCGCGAAATGGGATTGCTCGGGAGCGAGTATGTTGCAGGGAACTTCGAGCAGAGCGCGCAAATCCGCAGCCTCGAGGCGCATTATACCGAAGCGGTGGAGCTCGCCGGCGAGCGAAAACCAGCGGCGCAGGCAGTGTCGGCCCGCGTGGCGCAGAGCTACGTAGAGCAGGTTCCGGCTAAATAAATCGGCGCGTCCGCGTGCCCTTCGGCGCGGGGAGAAAATTCGGGAAAGTCTCTTGTCAGACTCAGAAAACCCGCTTTGGTAACCGCGCAATCGCCTCGTGTGGTGAGTGCGCGACTCGCGTCGCTGCACCTCCAGGGAACATCGGGCGGCTGCCTCCTTAACCGCAATGCCGTTCCGTTTTTATAGCCGACTGCTTCTCGCGATGTTCGTCGCGACGCTCTTGTGTGCAGGTGGAGCTGATTCGTTAGCCGCGACCGCCGCACCCGGCCAAACAGCGGACGCACACACGGCCGGGCACGACGAGCATCACACGCTTCCGCTAAAAGCCGTCGAGCTCTTCCACATCGGCAAATTCACCGTCACGAACTCGATGTTGATGACGTGGATCGTGGCCGCGGTCATCATCATCTGCGCGCAAATGGCGACGCGGAACATCAAGCAGGTACCGACCGGCGCGCAGAACTTTTGGGAATGGCTGGTGGAAAGCCTCTACAACTTCCTCTCCGGCGTCATCGGTTCCGAGCTGGTGAAGCGGACGTTCTGGTTCTTCGCCACCTGCTTCATCTTCATCCTCACGCTCAACTGGTTCGGCCTCATCCCCGGCGTCGGCACGATCGGCTGGGGCCACACCAGCCCGACGAGCGGCAACTTCATCATCGATCAGCCACTCTTCCGCGGCGCGAATGCCGACCTGAATCTCACCATGGCGATGGCTTGCGTGTTCTTCGCCTGCTGGATCCTCTGGGCCATCCAGATGAACGGCGTCGGCGGCGTGCTCGTTCACATTTTCGGACCGAAAGGCAAGTCATCCGGCTTCCTCAAAATCCTGCTGCTGGTCATCTTCTTCCTCGTCGGCATCCTGGAAGTCGTCTCGATTCTTTTCCGCCCCGTCTCGCTGAGCTTCCGTCTCTACGGCAACATCTACGCCGGTGAAGTGATGCTCGAATCCATGGCAGCGGTCGCTCCCAAGTTCCTCGCCTGGCTGATTCCCATCCCGTTTTACTTCCTTGAGCTGCTCGTTGGCTTCGTGCAGGCGCTCGTGTTCATGCTCCTGACCGGCGTCTTCACGCTCCTGATCGCACCGCACGATCCTGCGCACGAGCATCACTAAAAAATTTCGGCAGTCGGACCGTGGATCCCGCGGAGGCTGCTGACGTAACAACCAAAGAAAGACACATATGATCCTACCACTACTGGCAGAACTAACGGGTAACCTTCACGTCGGTCTCGCGGCATTCGGCGCGGCCATCGGCGTCGGCATGATCGGTATGGCCGCAGCGGGCGCTGTCGGCCGGAATCCTGGCGCGGCGACACCAATTCTCGTGCAGGCGATTCTCGCGATCGCGTTGGCGGAAGCCATCGTGTTCTACGCGCTCTTCCTCGCCAAGTAATTGGACTCTGCGCGGCTGGCAAACAGCTGCGGTAATTCATCCATCTAGTGAACTTAGTAATCCTGGCACAGGGCGGTCTCGGTGACGTTGCGCGGGAAACCGCGAGCACGTTTGGCTTCAATCTGTGGCTGTTCCTCTCGCAGGTCATCAGCTTCACGATTGTCGCGCTCGCGCTGCGGCGTTTCGCCTACAAGCCGATCCTCGGCATTCTGGAAGAGCGGCGTCAGCGCATCGCTGAAGGCTTGCTCAATGCCGAGAAGATCAAGCAGCAACTCGCGGACGCGGAGGCGCGCTACGCTGAGATCCTCGCCACCGCGAACACCGCCGCGCAAAAGATGATCGACGACGCTCGCCAGAGCGCCGAAGTGGTCTCTGAGCGGAAGCAACAGGAGGCGATCGTGGCGGCCGAGCAGATCGTGGCGAAGGCGCGCGAAGCCAGCGCGATCGAGCACGAGCGCACCATGATGCAGCTCAAGCGTGAGCTGGGGCGGCTGGTCATTGACACCACGGCAAAAGTCACCGGCAAGGTGCTGACGACGGAAGATCAGCGCCGCCTCCAGGACGAGGCGACGCGTCAGCTCGCCTCCTAGCGCCGATCACGCATGAAGATCAACAAAGAGTCACGTCGCCTCTCACGCGAGCTCATCCGCGCCAGTTTCACTGACGGGCAGTTGGATGGCGGTCGCGTCGCGGCGCTCGTGAAATCGTTGATCGACAAGAAGCCGCGCAACTACATGAACGTGCTCGGCGAGTACAAGCGCCTCCTCCGCCTCGAGGTGGAGAAGCGCACCGCTGTCATCGAGAGCGCGAGCGAGTTGAGCCCTGAAGTCGCGGTGAGCACAGTCGAAAACCTGAAGCGTAAATACGGCTCGGACATTACCACGTCGTTCGTGGTGAATCCGGAGCTGCTCGGCGGAATGCGCATCCGCGTCGGCAGTGACGTGTGGGACAGCAGCGTGCGCAACCGGCTGCAACGCTTGCAGGCAAACCTTTAATCCTTACCAACTATGAGCACCATTCTCGAAGACATCGAAACGCAGATCGCGGGGCTGAAGACCTCCACCACGAAGAGCAACGTCGGCATTGTCCGCGACACCGGTGACGGCGTCGCCCGCATCGAAGGTCTGAGCGACGTCATGCTCAACGAGATGATCGAATTCTCGAGCGGCGTCTACGGACTCGCGCTCAACCTCGAGGAGACGGAAGTCGGCGCGATTTTGCTCGGCGACATGGCGGGCATCAAGGAAGGCGATGAAGCGCGCACGACCGGCAAGCTGCTCCAGGTGCCGGTCGGCAAAGCACTGCTCGGGCGCGTCGTGAACACGCTCGGTCAGCCACTCGACGGCAAGGGGCCGATCAAAGCCGAAGCATCCTACCCGCTAGAGAAGATCGCGCCGGGCGTCATCAAGCGTAAGTCGGTGAACCAGCCGGTGCAGACCGGCATCATGGCGATCGACGCGATGATCCCCATCGGCCGCGGCCAGCGCGAGCTGATCATCGGCGACCGTGCGACCGGCAAGTCTGCTGTGGCCATCGACACGATCATCAGCCAGGCCAAGCAGAACAAGGCGGCCGAAGAAGGCCGTCTCAAGGATCACCGCCCGCTTTATTGCATCTACGTCGCGATCGGTCAGAAGAACTCGAACGTCGCGCGTGCAGTCGCAGTGCTCGAAGCGGCCGGCGCGATGGAGTACACCACCATCGTCTCCGCGCCTGCGTCCGACACCGCGACCAACCAGTACCTCGCACCGTTTGCCGGTGCGGCGATGGGTGAGTGGTTCATGGACCACGGCATGGATGCCCTCATCATTTACGATGATCTCTCCAAGCACGCGGTCGCTTACCGTCAGGTGTCGCTCGTGTTGAAGCGCCCCTCGGGCCGCGAAGCTTATCCGGGCGACGTCTTCTATCTCCATTCACGTCTGCTCGAGCGTAGCGCTCGCGTGACCGAAGAAGCCGGCGGCGGCTCGCTGACCGCGCTGCCGATCATCGAAACGCAGGCAGGCGACGTGTCCGCTTACATTCCGACCAACGTCATCTCGATCACGGACGGGCAGATCTACCTCGAAACCGACCTCTTCTACCAGGGCGTGCGTCCTGCCATCTCGGTAGGTCTCTCCGTTAGCCGCGTCGGTTCCGCCGCGCAGATCAAGGCGATCAAGCAGGTCGCCGGCAAGATCAAGCTCGACCTCGCGCAGTTTCGCGAGCTGGCCGCCTTCGCGCAGTTCGGCTCCGATCTCGACGCCGGCACGAAGGCGCGACTCGATCGCGGTCAGCGCATCGTGGAGCTCTTCAAGCAGACGCAGTTCAACCCGATCCCTGTGGAGGAACAGGTCGCCGTGCTCTGGGCCATGCAGAATGGCTACCTCGACTCCGTGCCAGTGGAGAAAGTGAAGCAGTTCCAGATCAAGCTGCAGGATTACCTCCGCACACGTCGCGAAAGCATCCTCACCTCGATCGTCAGCAAAAAGGCGATCGACAAGGATCTCGAGGGTGAGCTCGCCGCCGCCCTAAACGAGTTCAAGTCGACGAACCCGGTCTAATTCGCAGTGGCCAACACGCAAGATCTCCGGCGCCGGATCAAGTCGATCCGCAACACCGCCCAAATCACGAAAGCCATGCAGATGGTCGCCGCATCGAAGATGCGGAAGGCGCAGCTGCATGCTCTCGCCGGGCGGCCGTATGCCGGATTGATGAATCGCGTGCTGGTTTCATTGCAGCAGCGCACGGATGCGGCTCTGCATCCGCTGCTCCAGGTACGCGAAGTGAAGCGTGAGCTCGTTATCGCGATCAGCACCGACAAGGGTCTCGCTGGCGCGTTGAACACGAACCTCCTTCGCGAGCTGGCGAACTTCGACGCCGACAAAACCACCTACGTGGTTCTGGGCCGCAAAGCGCGGCAGTTCCTCGCCCGCAGCCGTCGCGAGATCGTCGCAGACTTCGAACTGAAAGACGCACCCGCGTTCGTCGAGACAAAGGTGGTCGCGCAATTCGTGACCGAGCGGTTCCTGAGCGGCGAAGTCGATCGCGTGTCGGTTCTGTTCAGCCACTTCGTCAACACGATCAACCAGAAGCCGACTGTGCGGACGTTGCTCCCGATCACGAACTTCGAGGTTGCGCAGGCTGACGGTGCCGCCGCCACGACCGACGGCAAAGACCCGATGACTGGCTACATTTTCGAGCCGAACCCCGAAGCCGTACTCGACGTGATGCTGCCGTATTACCTGCAGTATCAGCTTTTCCAGATGATCCTCGACGCACGTGCCTCGGAGCACAGCGCGCGCATGGTGGCGATGAAGAACGCCACCGATAACGCGAAGCAGTTCATCAAGGATCTCACCCTCGAGTACAACAAGGTGCGGCAAGCCAGCATCACCACCGAGTTGCTCGAAATCTCGACCGCCCAGATGGCGCTCGGCAGCTAATTCCCTTTTATGAGTACAGGAAACATCGTTCAAGTTATCGGACCGGTCGTCGACGTGGAGTTCGCCGGGACCAAAGAGCTTCCGCGCATCTACAACGCGCTCGAGATTGACTACGAAGTCAACGGCACGCCAACGAAACTGACGCTCGAAGTGCAGCAGCATCTCGGCGAGAACTGGGTCCGCTCGATCGCGATGTCGTCCACGGAAGGTTTGAAGCGCGGCATGCCGGTTGTCGACGTCGGCGGGCCGATTTCGGTCCCGGTGGGCGAGGGGACGCTGGGGCGCGTGTTCAACGTCACGGGCGATCCGGTGGACGGACGCGGACCTGTCTCGTACACCAAGCGCTACCCGATTCACCGCAAGGCGCCGGAACTTACCGACCAGGACACGGGCGCCACGATTCTCGAGACCGGTATCAAGGTCATCGACCTGATCTGCCCGTTTACCAAGGGCGGTAAAGTTGGCGCGTTCGGTGGCGCCGGCGTCGGCAAGACGGTCGTCATTCTTGAGCTGATCAACAACATCGCCAAAGGCCATGGCGGCTTTTCCGTCTTCGCGGGAGTGGGCGAGCGGACGCGCGAAGGCAACGATCTCTACACCGAGATGAGCGAGGCCGGTGTTATCGACCAGAAGGACCTGAGCAAGTCGAAGGTGGCGCTGGTTTACGGGCAGATGAACGAGCCTCCGGGCGCTCGTCTGCGCGTCGCGCTCTCCGCTTTGGCTATGACGGAATATTTCCGAGACGAACGTAACCAGGACGTTTTGTTGTTCATCGACAACATCTTCCGTTTCTCGCAGGCCGGGTCGGAAGTGTCCGCGCTGCTCGGACGCACGCCGTCGGCGGTCGGTTATCAGCCGACGCTCGCAGCAGAGATGGGCGACCTTCAGGAGCGCATCACTTCGACGAAGAAGGGCTCGATTACGTCTGTGCAAGCCGTCTACGTCCCCGCGGACGACCTTACGGATCCGGCGCCGGCGAACACGTTTGCTCACCTTGATTCGACCATCGTGCTCGAGCGTTCGATTGCCGAGCTTGGCATCTACCCAGCCGTCGATCCGCTGGCTTCCACTTCGAAGTCGCTCTCGCCAGACATCGTTGGCGAGGAGCATTACGCCGTCGCTCGTGGTGTGCAGAAGGTGCTGCAGCGCTACAAGGATCTTCAGGACATCATCGCCATTCTCGGCATGGACGAGCTCAGCCCGGAAGACAAGCTGACCGTCTTCCGTGCCCGCAAAATCCAGCGATTCCTGAGCCAGCCGTTTGCGGTCGCCGAGGTGTTCACCGGCACGAAGGGCCAATACGTCACGATTCCGGAGACGATCCGCGGGTTCAAGGAGATCCTGGACGGCAAGCACGACGATGTGCCGGAAGTCAGCTTCTACATGAAGGGTGGGATCGACATGATCCACACCGAGAACGCCTAAGCGCGATGGCTGCGACTCTCCGACTCGAAATCGTTACACCCGACGCCACGGCCTACTCCGAGGACGTCGAGATGGTGACGCTCACGGGCGCTGACGGAGAACTCGGAGTATATCCGAATCACGTTCCGCTTCTGACGACATTGCAGCCGGGGGAACTCCGGGTGCTAAAAGGTGGACGCGAAACGTTCCTCGCCGTCGGCGAAGGGTTCGTAGAAGTGAAGGGCGACGCTGTCTCCGTTCTGACCGATCTGGCACTCGAGGCCTCAAGCATCGACGAGAATGCCGCCGAAGCGGCCGTGGCGCGGGCACAGGCTGCGATGAAGGAAGATCACGGCAGCGAAGCATCGGCGGCACTGCAAGCGACGCTGCAGAAAGCGCTCGCGCAGCTGAACGTCAAGCGACGCCGCCAACACTAAACGGCTGAGCGCTCGGCGCTCTCGACAGCTTGCAAACGCCGGAAGCCCTCGGAATCATCGCCGGGAGCGGCGCGTATCCGCTGCTGGTCGCGCAAGCGGCACGAACGGCAGGAACACGAACAATCGCCGCGGCGGCGTTTACCGGCGAGACCGATCCAGCACTCGCGCCGCACGTCGACTCCATCGAATGGCTGCGCGTCGGGCAGCTCGGGCGGCTGTTAACCTTCTTCAAGTCAGCCGGCGTTCGCCACGCAATGATGGCTGGGCAGATCGCGCCGAAGAACTTGTTCGACGTGCGGCCCGACGTGAAGACGCTGCTCCTGCTGGCCCGGCTGAAACGCAGGAATGCTGAGACGATCTTCGGCGCCATCGCCGATGAGCTCGCCGCAATCGGTGTCGAACTCCTGCCTGCGACCACGTTCCTTCACGATTCGCTCGCGCATGACGGGCTAATTGCCGGCCGTGCGTTGAGCCGGCGCGAGCAGGATGACGTGGCCTTCGGCTTTGGCATCGCGAAGGAAGTCAGCCGGCTCGACATCGGCCAAACCGTCGTGGTGAAAGGCGGCACCGTCGTCGCAGTCGAGGCGTTTGAAGGCACCAACGACGCCATTAAGCGCGGCGGCGCTCTTGCTCACAAGGGCGCGGTGCTCGTGAAAGTTTCGAAACCCAACCAAGACATGCGCTTCGACGTGCCGGTGATCGGGCCGCAGACGATCGAAATCGCAGCGGCCGCAAACGTGCGGGTCATTGCGGTGGAGGCTGGGCGAACATTGTTGCTCGAGAAGGACGCACTCGCTGCCGAAGCCACGCGCCAGGGCCTTTCGGTCGTGGGCGTTTAGTTGGCTACGCTGGTTCCCGGCGCTCACACGACCTGAGCGGCCATTCATCATCGGCGGCGGGCGTTCGTCCGAATTTCGACCCAACATCCCGGTGCGCGTGATTTCATCACGCCTATGACAAACAGTGAATCAGCCGGACGGCGCGCAGCTTGGATGAACCGCGCCGTGAATTTGCCAGCCGCCGCTTTCTGGCGATGCCACTGGCGGGGACGCTCGCGTGGATCGCGGTTGAAGCTGTACCCGCGGCCGAACGCTCGCCAACGACAGCCCGAACTTCCAATTGCAAATCGGATCAGCGCGCTCGAAACTTCGCACCTAATCGGGGTCTTAGCTCAGTTGGTAGAGCACCGCAATGGCATTGCGGGGGTCAGGGGTTCGAATCCCCTAGGCTCCAGACCTCCGAGGCCAGCACGACTTCAACGCGGCAGCACGGCTATTCTGCGCCTGCGTCAAAGACCGTCTCGCCGCCGATCACCGTCATCACGCAACGGGCCTTCAGAATTTCCGGATGCGGAATCTTCATGATGTCAGAGGAGAGCACCGTGAGGTCGGCGAGCTTGCCGACTTCAATTGAGCCGCGCTCGTTCTCTTCGAACGCTGCATACGCGGGCCACGCGGTAAACATCTTCAACGCCTGCTCGCGTGAGACAGCCTGCTCCGGGTGCCATCCGTCCTTTGATTCGCCTTTGAGGCTCTTCCGCGCGACGGCGGCGTAGAACTCGATCATCGGTTCGCCACGCTCGACCGGCGCGTCCGACCCACCTGGGATTATCGCGCCGCTCTTGATGAGGCTCTGCCACGCGTAGGCGCCCGCGAGGCGCTCCTTCCCGAGCCGGCTGGGGGCGAAAAATAGATCGCTGATCGCGTGCGACGGCTGCATCGAAGGGATCACGCCGAGCTTCGCGAAGCGCGGGATGTCCGGCGCGCTGATGACCTGCGCGTGTTCGACGCGCCAGCGCGGCTCCCGCTCTTTGCGATCGGCAGGCGGGACGGCTTTGAAAACCTCTTCGTACAAGTCGAGCACGAGCCGATTCGCACGATCGCCGATCGCGTGCGTCTGCACCTGAATGCCGCGGCGCAGCGCGTGTTCGAAGGCGGGCCGCAGAGCTTCGGGTTTGTTCGTAAAGAAGCCCGCCGTATCCGCGTCAGCATATTTCTCGAGCAGCGCAGCGCCGCGCGAGCCGAGCGCACCATCCGCGTAGAATTTGATCAGCCGCTGCGTGAAGCGGCCGCCGAATGCGCCGACGGTTGGGCCTTCCGCGAAAAGGCGATCTGCAGCTTCGCCCGGTCCCGAAACCGCATTGTAGATGCGGAGCTTTACGTTTCCGGCTTCGTACAGTCGACGCATTACGGCAACGTCTTCGACACTGCTGCCGGCATTATGAACCTGGGTCCAGCCGAGCTCGACGCTGCGCTTCGCACCGAGCAACAACGCCTGCTCCTTATCCGCTGTTGTCGGCGGTGGCACATGCTTCTCCACCAGCTCCTGCGCGTGATCGAGCAACATGCCCGTTGGTGCGCCGCCCTCCTTTTCCTTCAGGATTTCGCCGCCGAAGGGACTCGCCGTCTCGGCCGTGATCCCAGCGATGCGAAGCGCGGCGCTGTTCACGACCGCGGCATGCCCATCAGCTCGGGTCAGGAACACGGGTTTGTCCGGGGCGATCTCGTCGAGCTCGCGGGCAGTCGGGAAATCCGGTGGGCTCCAGAACGTCTCGATCCATCCGCGGCCGGTCACCCACTTGCCCGGCTCGATCTGCGCGGCGCGCTCCTTCACCTTCGCGAGGAAGTCTTCGCGCGTGCTCGTGCCCTCCAGGTTCAGGTGCATCTCGCGCTCGCCGATGCCGAAGATGTGGCAATGCGCATCCGTCAGGCCAGGGACAACCGTTCTGCCCGCGAGATCAACAACACGCGTCGCCTTGTCGGCTAATTTCCGCACCGCCTCGTTTTTGCCCACCAGCAGCACTCGGCCGTTCTTCACCGCGACGGCTTCGGCGCGCGGCGCCCGGTCGCTGCCGGTGTAGACATTCGCGTTCACGAAGATGGTCTCGGCGATCTCCGCGGCGCGTGTGACTCCGCTGCTGGATGTTGCGGCGAGGGCAACGATTGAAAAGGCGATCAGGCGTTTTGTCATATCGGTTACGGCTTCTCGATGCTGCCGCTGTTTCCGTGCTTCATCTTCCAGTCCATCGCCATGCGGATGCGCGCGCGTCCACTCGGATGATCGAAGAAGACGAACTCCTCGAGCGCGCCGGGATCCAGCTTCCGGTATGCGCCAAGCTTTAATGCCACGGCAGCGGCAGCATCAGGTTCACGCGCGGTCTGCAGGGCGAATGCGTCGGCGTCGCTTTCCACAAGGCGGGTCAGCGACTTGGTAATCGGCGTCAGGAAGAAAAGAACCGTCGCGAAGATCAGCGTCAGCAACGGCAAGCCGGCTGGATCGGCGATGCCACGCACGCCCCATCGGTCGCCCCAGCGTTTCACCGCATAACCGAAGGTAGCGCGCGCGACCGCGAAGCTGACCAGGAAGAGCGACCCGAAAAAGAGTAGCAACTTGCCGGTGTGATTCAGCACGTAATGCCCCATCTCGTGGCCCATGACGTGCCGGATCTCCGGCAGCGTGCATTGCGTCAGCAGATTGTCGTTCAACGCGATGCGGGTGGTGCCGAGGAACCCGGAGACGTTTGCGCTGATGCGCTTCGTCTGGCGCGAGGCATCCACCTCGAATACCTGCGTGACGGGGATCTTGTTCTCGCGCGCGAGCTCGAGAATCGGCTCGCTGATCGCCGGATCGGCGAGCGGCTTGTAGGTGTTGAAGAGCGGCTGGATGTAAACGGGAGTGATCAACATCCCGAACATCATGAAGACGACCACGACCGCTGTTCCCCAAAGCCACCATGTGCGTGGCGCACGGCGGAACACAGCGTAAAGACCGCCGAGCGCGAGCGGCGTCATGATCAGGCTGATGATCAGCCCTTTCAGCTGCTCGCCGAACCATGCGCCGAACGTTTGCGTCGCCATCCCGTAAGCGTGCTCGCGATAGAACGACTCGTAGACGGTGAGCGGAAACGCGAGCAGGGAGCCGATCAGGATGTAAGGCACGGCATAGATCGCCACCTGCAGGAACTTGAAGCGCGTGGTTCGCTCGGCGAAGTCGCGCAGCCGGGCTGAGATCCGCGTGCCGAGCAGCAACAGCGCGATAGCCGCGCTGAGAAGATAATTCCAGAGGATCAACCAGTAGCCGCCCTCGAAATAGGCGTCAGACTTCTCCCGATCGGCCGCGGGAACGGTATCGAGCCACGCGCGTGTGGCAGCGGCGGGATCGCTGACGTTCTGCGCGGCCGCGGGAACAACGACGGGTGTGGGAGCAGGGGAGCTTTCCTGCGCAACGATTGTCCCTGCGGCAAACGCGAGGACGATGAAAACGGCAATGCAACGCATATGCCGCCAGCGTATGAGATCAGCGGCGAATGGGAAGCTCAGCAGTGCGTCCGTCGCCATTCTCGACGAGTGCCGGAGCAGTATGTTTGATGTGGACACGAGTCGCCGCGAGGCCCTCCTGCAGTTTCTTTAGCTGCTGCTCGAGCTCGTTAAACTGATCTTCCAGCGTCGGGTGACCAGTCTCGCGCACGTGCCGCGCGCGGTCGCGCTCGTCGATCTCGGCGTGCATTTCGCCCATGCTGTTCATGATGACGCCGATGAACAGGTTCAACATGATCATGGTGCCGAGAACGATAAAGCTGGTGAAGTAAACGATCGCGCGCACCGGACCAGCGCCGTGCACCGCGCCGAATACGTCCACCCAGCCCTCGAGCGTGATCAGTTGGAAAAGCGAAAACAGAGCGGCGGAAAGCGATCCGAACTGCTCGGGCGCGGCCCCGCCGAAAAGGTGCACGCCTGCGACGGCGTAGATATAGAACATCAGGCCCAGCAGAACGCCGACATAGCCCATCGCGGAGAAGCTCTTGAGCAGCGCGCCCACGAGTAATTGCAGCTTCGGGAGCGCGGAGACCAGGCGCAGCAGCCGCAGCGCGCGGGCTAGTCGCAGCACCGCAGCGAACGGTCCCGCGGCCGGCAGAAGGCAAAGAAGCAGGACGGTGAAGTCGAAGACGTTCCACGCATCGAGGAAGTAGCGCCACGGCCGGCGCCCATGCGCCGCGATCTTGAGCACTGCTTCCAGCCCGAAGACCCCGAGGATCAAGCTGTCCAACAGGTGGAGCAGCCCATGATGCCGCTCAACGAACGCCGCATTGGTTTCGAGCCCCGCCAGCACACCGGCGACGACGATTGTCGCGATGATCAGGCGATTAAAGATCTTGGTCTCAACAATACGCGCAGCGAGTTTCATGATCAGAAAGGCAGCGACGTTGCGCGAATCTGCGCCAGCACGCAAGCCGATGCGGCGAGCTAAACCAGCGAGCCGCCGCAGCTCGAGCCAGCGCCGGCGGTGCAGCCGAAGCAGTGGTCTGCCGTTAGGATCTCGCGATTCTCAACGTCAGCGGGATCGATGTCCCACAGGTGCAGGCCGCGATCGCCGTCGCGCCATTGCATCTTCAGCATCTGGTTGAAGTCGCAATCGAAGACCTCGCCCTGCCAGCTCACGTTGATCGTGTTGCGGCACATCAGCCCGTCGATCGTCGACGCGTTGAAGTTCTCCATCAGCAGCTGCATGTAATCAGCGAGCTTGTTGTTGTTCTTCAGATACGAAGCGAAGCGCGAGACCGGCAGGTTCGTGATCGTGTAGAGGCTGTTGAACTCGATGCCGAAATGCTCGCGCAGCTCCTGCTTGTAGTCGGCTTCCAGCTCCGCCTGCGGGCCGGGCAGGAAGGCGCCGTTCGGATTGTAGACGAGGTGCAAAGGCAGCTCCGGATCCGTCGCGTAGCCTAACGAGTTCAGCAGCTGCAGGGCCTTGATGCTGCCGTCGAAAACTCCGTCGCCACGTTGCGCGTTCACGTTGTCCGGCGAATAGCACGGCATCGAGGCGACGATCTCCACCCGGTGCTTCGCCAGGAACTCGGCGTAACCCTCGTAACCTGGCTCGAGCAGGATGGTGAGATTACAGCGATCCATCACGTGCCGTGAGGGCGTGAGGCTCTTCACGCGTTCGACCAGGTAGCGGAAGTCGGGAATCATCTCCGGCGCGCCGCCCGTGAGGTCGACGGTCGGGATGTCGGTCTTCGCCAGCCAGTCGACCACCCGATCAACCGTCTCGCGCGTGATGATCTCCTTGCGCTTCGGACCGGCGTTCACGTGGCAATGCACACAGGTCAGGTTGCAAAGCTTGCCGACATTGATCTGCAACACCTGGGTGCGCGTGTGGCGCAGCGGAAGCGAATGCTCGGTGAGCTTGCCGGCGAACCGATTCATCACGGCAGGCTACTCCCGCTCCCGAGATACTCCACGACTTCCTGGCACTGCGGGTTCTCGAGCAGCGCATCACAGCAGGCGGTTTCCGCCACAGTCCCGGCGCCATTCCGAACGCAAATGCACGCGAGCCAATCCGTCACGCGCCGCGCCTGCCCAATGTTATGTGTCACCAGAACGATCGTGTGACGTTCCTTCAACTTCAGGATCAACTCCTCGATTGCCTGCGTCGACTTCGGATCGAGCGCGCTGGTCGGCTCGTCCATCAGGATCGCTTCAGGTTCGGAAGCGAGTGCGCGCGCCAGGCAGAGGCGTTGCTGTTGTCCCACTGAGAGCGCGAGCGCGGAATCGTTCAGCCGATCGCGCACTTCGTTCCACAACGCCGCTTCGCGCAAGGCGCGCTCCGCCACTTCCGCGAGCACACCGCGGCTTAAACGCCGCAACCGCCGCACGCCGAAGAGCACGTTCTCGATGATGCTTTTTGGAAACACGACCGGCTGCTGGAACAGGAACCCGATGCGCGCGCGGAGCGCGTCGGGATCAACGGATGGGTCGCGCACCGATGTGCCCTCGAAGCGAACATCGCCGCTAACACGAATCTCGGGTGTGAGGTCCGTGAGCCGGTTCAGGCATCGCAGAAAGGTGCTCTTGCCTGCGCCTGACGGACCGATGATGCCGAAGACCTGGCGCGGCGCGATCGAGACGTTCACATCGCGCAGGAGCGTCTTGCCGCGCGCGGTGACGTTCAGGTTCCTGACCCGGAAGGTCGCGTCGGCGCTGGCGGTCGTGTCGTGGGACTCAGCCTCTTTATGCATGAGCTTCATCATGTAAACGGAGACGAAAAGGCAAGGCGATCATGCTCAACGCGAACACCAGCATGAGCAGCACGAGAGCGGAGCCCCAGAGCTTCGCGCCGACCCCCGGATCGAACGAATCCTGCGCGAGAATGAAGATGTGGTACGGGAGCGAGAGCACCGGGCTCTCGCGAATGCCGTGCGGCAGACTCGCGCCGGCAAAGATGGTCGCTGTGAACATGATTGGGGCTGTCTCGCCCGCCGCGCGCGCGAGTCCAAGCAGCGAGCCGGTAATCAAGCCGCTCCACGATTGCGGCAGAATCACCGACCAGATGATCTGCGACTGGCGCAACCCGAGGCCGGTCGCCGCCTCGATGTACTTCCGCGGCAACGCGCGGATGCGCTCGATCAACGACACCGTCACCGTCGGGAGGATCATGAGCGCGAGCAGGATGCCGCCGATCAGCCACGATTTTCCCCAGCCGAAGAACTTCACGAAGACGATGAAGCCGAAGATCCCGAACACGATCGAGGGGATGCCGTTCAGGGTGTAGAGAAAGAGTCCGAGGCGTGACCGCGCCGACGCGCTGCGCAGGTAGACAGCTTGCGTGAGCGCGAGCCCGGTAGCGATCGGCGCGGAAATCACCAGCGCGGCGGCGATGAGGATGAGCGTGCCGAGCAGATTGTAGAAGATGCCGCCGGCGGAGCCGACCTGCCGCATCTGATCGGTGAAAAACGTCCAGCTCAGGGCGGGAACGCCGCGCTGCGCGATGACGAAAACGAGGCCAACGAGCAGTGCGCATGCAAGCAGCGCGCACACTCCGCACAGGGCAGGGAAGATGACGTTAGATGCTCGGCGCATACTTCGTCTTTCGCTGCCACGCGCCGCCGATTGTAGCGGCGAGCACCATCGTCATGAGGATGAGCGCGAGGCCGACCATCGCCGCCCAATGCAGCGGATCGCCATACGCGATGTTCGTCTCGGAGCCGCCGAGCTTGCTCGAGAGCGTCTGGCCCGATTCAAGCCACGCGCGCGGCGAGAAGATGTTAGCCGGCAGATTGTTGTCCTGCCGGCCCACGACGAGAAAGACCGCAATGGTTTCGCCGAGCGCGCGGCCGAGGCCAAGGAGCAGCGCAGCGATCAGACCGCGCCCGGCTTGCGGAATCGTCACCGCCAACACCGTCTCGGTTGCAGTGAGTCCGAGGCCGCGCGCCGCGCGCCGTTGCTCCGCCGGCACGCTGCGCAATGCGTCGTCCGCGAGCGTCATCACCGTCGGCAAGATCATCACGCCGAGCAGCACACCGGCAGTCAGCAACGTGTCGCCGCTCAGCAGATCGAAGCGCGCGAACAGTTCGTAGATCCAATCGCGCAGCAGCAGAATGCCGATCAGCCCGTAAACGACTGACGGCACGCCGGCGAGCAGTTCGATCGTGATCTTCACCGCGAGACGAACTCGCGCGGGCAAAAACTCCGAAGTGAAAATCGCGGCGCCAATTCCAATCGGCGCGGCGAGGAGCAGCGCGATCAGCGCGACGGTCAACGTGCCGTAGATCATCGGCAATGCACCGAATGTCTGCACTCGATAAAACCACTTCCCGCCGGTGAGGTAGCCAATTCCTTCGTCCTGCCACACCGGCAGGCTTTGCAGGATGAAGATCAACGTGAGCGCGCCGACTGTGCCCAACGCGAGCGCGGTGAATGCAAAGCTTGCAAGTCGCGTGCAACTGATGCCCGCGAGGTAGGGACGGCGCGCTGCGCCGTCCGAGAGGCGTAGATCGCGCACAAGATCTTCGTTTGTCATCATGTGAGCCACGCGCCTCGGACGCCGCAGCGCGGCGTCCCTACCTTTGCTTCAACTCGGCAATCGACAGATAGCCGTGCTTCTTCACCAGCTCCTGGCCACGCGATCCGAGCATGAAGTCCACGAATGTCCTGGCATCTCCCTGCGGCTCGCCGTTGGTGAGGAGGAACAGTGGTCGACTCATCCCATAACGACGGCTCACGATGTTCTCGGGTGTCGGCTGCACGACCTCGCCCGCGTCGGCCTTGATGCCGAGGGCGAACACCTTCTGGTTGTCCGTCCACGAGGCGGAGAGCTGCGACATCGCGCCGCGTGTCGACGATACCTTGTTGCGCGTCTCTTCATTGCCGCCGACTTCGGGAAAGCTCACCTGCGGCGCCTTCTTGGCGTCGCCGTAAAGCCAGTGCGCGAACACTTCCCAGGTGCCGCGGCCCGGCTCCTTGTTGAAGAACGCGATGCGCTGCGGTTTGCCGCCAACGTCTTTCCAGTCGGTGATTCTGCCTTCGTAGATGTCGCGCAGTTGCTGCTGGGTGAGCGACTTCACGCCGCCTTCCCACACGTCGCGCGAGACGATCATGGCGACCGCGTCCTCGCCGATGTGGATCGGGTTAAAGTTCACCTTCGGATACTTGGCGCGATCGGCGTCGCTGATCGATTTCGATGACATGCCGAGCTGCACCAGCCCATCGCCCACGCCGGAGATGCCGCCCGAGCTACCGCCTTGTGTGTCGACTTGGATGTCGAGCTTCTTCTGGGCGCGTAACTCTTCGGCGGCTTCAGCGACCGGCAGGTTTACCGTCGTGGAGCCGTTGATCTTGAGCGTCTCAGCGCTCGCGAGCTGCGTCGCAGCAATGGCGGCGACAAAGGTGAGCAGTCTCTTCATTCGCTAGCAGCAACTGCCGCCGTCGCAGCAACTGCTCGCGTCCGTCGTCGCCGTGTAATCTTGGCCCTTCGTCTCGCGCGGATGCCGCAGTGCTGTGCGCGAGCAATCGAACGGCTTCGCGTCGGCGAGGGGAATATCAGTCAGCGGCTCGATGAACTCGAACGAGCCGGCATACGGCGCCTTGCGGTAGAGGTTGTAAGTCTTGTCGC